>DATAUH010000381.1:0-12733 GCA_036268375.1 Bryobacteraceae bacterium
CACCGTGCGCCCTGCCGCACCTTGCCGTGTGATCGCCACGCCGAGTTCGTTAATTCGCTCGGTACAGCTTCAAAACCGAGCGCGAGCCGCCCCGGACGGTCCCGCCCACCCGGCTTTTACCCCAGCAAGTTCGTTCTTTCGCCGGTACAGACGAAAACCGACGCGCCCCTGCCGCCAGCCGCACCCGACCGCGTTTATCGCTCCCCGGATCGTTTTTTCCCCGGTACAGCCCCAAACCGACCGCGAGCGTCCCGCACGACTCGCCTTTCGGCTTTTACCTCACCCGACTTCGTTTTTTCGCCTGGCACAGCCCCAAACCGACCGCAAGCCGCCCCGGACGGCCGCGTCCGCCCCAAACCGAGCGCGCGTCGATCCGCCTCCCGCGCCCGCCGCCTTTACCCAAATCGAAGTTCGTTCTTTTCGCCCGGCACAGCCCCCAAACCCGACCGTGAGCCGCCCCGCAAGGCCCGCCCTTCGGCTTTTACCCCACCCGAGTTCGTTCTTTTCGCCCGGCACAGCCCCAAACCGAGCGCGAGGCGTCCCGCACGACCCGCCCTTCGGCTTTTACCTCACCCAAGTTCGTTTTTTCGCCCGAGCACCGCTTCCAGGCCCAGCCCGAGCCGCCCCGCACGACCGCGCCCACCGGCCTCTACCTCACCCGAGTTCGTTTCTTTCGCCCGAGCACAGCTTCCGGGCCGAGCCCGAGCCGCCCCGCACGACCGCGCCCACCGGCCTTTACCTCACCCGAGTTCGCTTCTTTCGCCCGGCACCGCCCCAAAACCTACCGGGAGCCGCCCCGCACCGCCGCGTCCGCCCCACACCGAGCGCGAGCCGATCCGCACTGCCGCGCCCACCGCTTTTGCCCCACCCCAGGTCGCTTTTTGCCCGTCGCAGCCCGCAAATTCCAGCGCCCGGCCGCACGGCCGCGCGTTGTCGTGTTACGCGACTCAGAGTTCGTGTATTCGTCCGGCACAGCATCAAACCGAGCGCGAGCCGCCCCGCACTGCTCCGCCCAGCGGCTTTCACGCCACCCCAGTCCGTTTTTTTCTTCTGAAATTCGTGGATGCTCAGCCGCGGCGCCGCATCTCCGCCCGAGCCTCGTCTTCGGCCGACCGCGCCCGCTCCGCCTCGCGTTTATCGTGCAGCTTCTTGCCCTTGGCCACCGCGATTTCGCACTTGATCCGTCCCTCTTTCAAATAGATCTTAGTGGGAATCAGGGAGAGCCCCTTCTCACGAATCTCCGTGTGCAACTTATCGATCTCGCGGCGATGCAGCAGCAGCTTCCGGTTGCGCACCGGTGGGTGGTTCTCGCGGTTTCCATGCGAATAGGCGCTGATGTGCGCGTTCATCAGCCACGCTTCGTTGTCCTGCACCAGCGCGAAGGCGTCTTTGAGCTGGATCTTGCCGTCTTTGGCGGCCTTCACCTCGGTCCCGGTCAGAACCATCCCTGCTTCGAAGCGGTCCATCAGGAAATAGTTGTGCCCGGCCTGCCGGTTGTCGCTCAAAATCTTGAAGGAAGCGTTTTTGTCAGCCAAGATCCGGCCTCAATAAATGTCCTGCACGGGTAGAACCCCAATCGCGTCAATAGCTTTAGATGGGACGGGTCCGTGGAGTTGTTTCTCATCTTAACACAGCCTCCGACGTTCATCTAACCGGCAACATGTCATTTCTCAATCGCTTAACGGCACTCATCGTTAGTTTCGCGCTGCTTGCGCCCATTGCGCCGCTCGAGGCCCGCACCAAAAAAGGAGACAAGTTTTTCTCGCAGGCGCGGGTCGAAGAAGCTAAGAAAAACTGGGACGGCGCTCTCGAAAACTATGAAAAGGCGATGGCCGAAGACCCGGCCGAATTGAGCTATTCAATGGCCGCCGACAAAGCGCGCTTTCAGGCCGCGCAGGGTCACATCGATCAGGGTCTGAAGGTCCGCGGCCAAGGACTCTTGGGCGACGCTTTGCTGGAATTCCAACGAGCCTACGCCATCAATCCCGGCTCCTCCATCGCTTCCCAGGAACTGCAGGAGACGCAGCAAATGATCCAGCGTGAACGCCAGCGCGTGGAGCAGACCGGCAAAGAAGCGGCGCCCGAAATCCGCGCGCTGACGCCCGCCCAGGAGGCCGAAAAGAAAGAGAACGACAGGATCGAGCGCATGCTGCCGATTCCCGAACTGCGCCAGCTCAAACCGGGCCAGATCGATTTGAAAATGACCGGCAAGACGAAGACGCTGTTCGAGACCGTGGGCGCGCTCGCCGATCCGCCGATCAACGTTCTGTGGGACCCCGACTTTCAACCGCCGCAGCACGACAATTTTTCCGTCGACATCAAAAACCTCACCCTCGATCAAGCCCTCGACTACCTCTCGATCCTCACCAAGTCCTTCTGGAAGCCGCTTTCCTCCAACACCATCTTCGTCACCATGGACAACCAGAATAAGCGCCGCGATTACGAAGAACAGGTGCTCAAAACCATCTACCTGCACAACGTCAGCGGCACCACCGAATTTCAGGAAGTAGTAAACGCGGTCCGCACTGTCCCGGAATTGACGAAGGTCTTTCCGGACACCACCCAATACGCCATCGTGTTGAAGGGCGAAGCCGATCGAGTCGCGCTCGCCGAGAAGATCGCGCACGATCTCGACAAGCCGCGGCCCGAAGTTCTGTTCGATTTTCTGATTATGGAAGCCAGCTCCACCTTCAGCAAGCAAATCACGGCCGCCATCGCTTCCACCGGCCTGAACGTGCCCATCGCCTTTACCCCGCGCGCATCCATTCAGGTGCAGGGAACCACCAGCACCTCCACTTCTTCGACCAGCTCCAGCACCTCGACCTCGACCACCACCAACACGAACCCGATCGATACCACAGGCACCGGCACGACCGGCACCAGCACTACTGGATCCGCGATTCCTCTTTCAAGCCTCGGGCATCTTGCGAGCGCGGACTTCTCGACTACATTGCCCGGCGCCCTATTGCAGGCCGCCATGAGCGATGCCAAGACAACGGTGCTGCAAGCGCCCGAAATGCGCTGCATCGATAATGTGAAAGCGACCCTGAACATCGGTCAGCGTGAACCCACTGCCAGCGGCAGCTTTCAGCCCGGCATCGGCGGCGTCGGCATCAACCCGCTGGTCAACACGCAATTCCAGTACCTCGATATCGGCGTCAACATCGAAGCCCTCGCGCGTATTCACTCCGATACTGAAGTCACCGTGCACATGCTGCTCAACATCACCACCATCGCGGGACAGGTGAACCTCGGCGGCATCAATCAGCCCATCATCGGCCAGCGCAAAATCGAGCACGATCTGCGCATCAAAGAAGGCGAAGTCGCCCTATTGGGCGGTCTGGTGACGAAACAGGACGACAAGACAATTACCGGTATTCCCGGGCTCTCCGCCATTCCGCTGCTCGGCAATCTTTTCAAAGGCTGGAGCGTGGACCACAACCGCGACGACATCGTGATCGCCGTCATCCCGCACATCATCCGCAAGCCCGAAATTACCGCCGAAAATCAGCGCGCCATCGCCGTTGGCACGCAAGCCATCAAGGTCACTTACGCTCCCCCACCGGCCGAAGAAGGCGCTGCAGGATCCCCAGGTGCAGCTCCGGGCGGCCCCGGTGGACCGCTAGCAGGCGCACCGCCGGCGACCGCGCCTCCCATCGGCGCCGCACCCGGCGCGCTTGGAATGCCGGCCACAACATCCGCCGCGACCACGCCCGCCACCATGTCGCCTGCTACCATTCCTTCCACCGGCTCGCCTGCCAGCACGCCCCCGATTGGTCCTGCCGGCGCGAATACGCCACGCATGCCTGCCATGCCCGGACTTCCCGGCGCGCCGCCTGCGACAGCGCCGGTGACCTCGACCACGGCGTCGGGTATGCCGCCTGCAACTGCACCTCCTGCAACTGCACCTCCTGCAACTGCGCCACCCGCGACGGCTCCCCCTGCCACCGCGACATCCACTGACGCGCCTCAAGCAGGCGGCGTCGCGGTGCGCTTCTCGTCGAAGAGTATGGACGCTTCGAACGGCAAGACCTTCACCGTCTCGCTCGTGACAGATAACGCTGCCGACCTCGCAGCCGCGCCCATCGATCTTCAGTTCGATCCCAAGCTGCTGCGGCTCGATGACATCGCAAGCGGCGATCTGCTCAAACAGGGCGGCGCGCTTCCGCTGCTGACCAAGAACGTACAGAACGAATCCGGCCGTGCCTCCATCCGCATTGCGCGGCAACCCGGCGCGGCCGGCGCAACCGGCAGCGGCGCGATCGTCACGTTGACCTTCTCTGCGATTGCGCCCGGCGACGCCCAGGTCTCCGCGCAAAATGTCGCATTGACCAATTCGCAGGGCCAGCCCGCCGGAACGGGAAGCGCCTCCGTGGCCGTCCATATTAAGTAGCCCGGAATTACGTAACCATGGCACGAATTCGCAGACACAATCAGCGCGGCCTCACCTTGATCGAACTGGTCGTGGCAGTCACGATCATGATCACGCTGAGCGCCATGGCGGTGCCGCTCGCGCGATCCAAAGTGCGCGTCGAGCGCGAACGTGAATTGCGTTACGACCTGCGCGACATGCGGCTTGCGATCGATAAGTACAAAGACATGTGCGACGCCGGCTACTTCGGCCAGATCAAAGCCGGAACGGACTGTTTCCCCGAAACGCTCGACATTCTGGTGGAGGGCATCAAGCTTCCCGGCCCCGATGGCAAGAAACTGCACCTGCTGCGCCGCATTCCCTTCGACCCCTTCACGCGCAGCAAAGAGTGGGGCATGCACAGTGATCAGGACGACCCCACCGCGCAGAGTTGGGGCGGACAAAACGTATTCGATGTTTTCAGTAAAACGACCGAAAAGGCTCCCGATGGCTCCAACTATTCCGACTGGTAGGGCCCTGCGCCGCCGCGATTTCGGATTCACATTCGTCGAAATGATGGTCGTGATCACGCTCATCGTGATCCTGATCACCATCGCGATTCCGATTTACCAGAAATCGATGATCCGCGCCAAAGAGGCCGTGCTGCGCAACAATCTCAGCACGATCCGGCAGGTCGTCGACAATTACACCTACGACAAAGAGAAGGCGCCGCAGACACTCGACGATCTCGTCACCGACGGTTACCTGAAGCGCGTACCTCTCGATCCCATCGCGAATACCGATCAATGGAAGTATGTGATGGAGGATGCCACCCAGGCGGTCAATCAAGCCGAGCCCGGGATTTTCGATATCCATAGTACTTCGGATAAAATAAGTCTCGATGGTACGCCTTATTCATCCTGGTAAGTGGCCGCGCCTGCTGCTTATCGCTTTATCTCTATCATTTTTCAGCGCTTATGCTCAACCCGTTCCCTCGTCGGGCACTTGCGCCGTCTCGTCAACTCCCGAACAAGTTCGCGCCGAAGGCTTAACGGAGCAGTTCGGCTCCATCCTTTTTCAATGCGCGGGCTTTCTCCCACAGACAAATGTCGGTGGCAACATCGCTCTATTTTTGCCGGTCAGCGTGACCAATCGTGTGGACGCAAACAACAACGCGATCGACGCAATTCTTTCCGTCAATCTCGGCGCTGGATTCATACCAACTGGCATCCCCGGTATCATCGCCGGCACGAACATCACGTTTCAAGGACTGAGCATCCCTGTCCCCGCGAGCGGAAATTTCGCCGTACAGATTTTGGGCATTCGCGGCAACGCGCACCAGGTGGGCACTCCGGGACTCGGTATGCCGATCGAGATTCGCGCGCAAATCTCCGCGCCCTTCGCGCTGAGCCAGAGCACGGTTCCGGTTGCGTCTTCGTTCGAGGGTCTCTACACCACGCAGAATTCCGCCGGTATCTTCTGCGTCGGCTCGCCGCTGCCGTCCGTTCCGAATCTATCGGGCCTGTTCGCGGCCGGCACTGCATTCGCATCCACTCGATTGACCGAAGGCTACGGCGAGGCCTTCAAGCCGCGCGGGCCGACCGATGATGCGGGCACGCGCTTCATCGTCAAATTCGCCGGATTTCCCACCGGCGCTGTAGTCTACGTTCCGCAATTCATCGCCGGCTCGGACGCCGCCGTACCCACCGCGGGCGGCGATCTCGGTCTTACGCAAAGCGCCGGCATGTACGTGCCCGGAAGCAATTCGTTGCTGCTCTCTCTGGTCCAGGGAGCAGACAGCACCGGTGCTGGCGGCGCCATGACCGGATTTGCGGGCAACACCAACGTGACTTATCAAATCCCGCTGACCAACGGCGCCGGATACGTGGTGTACGAAGTCGCCGACGCCAATCCGAACCTGCAGGAGAGCGTGCAGTTCCCGACGTTCATCGGCATCGGCGCGCTGACTTCGTCGGCGACTGCTACGGAGACGGTGAGCTTTGCGCCTGTCTCCACGGTAACCACCGCCTCCACGAATGCTCCTGTTCCTCGCTTCGTCGCGACCACTTCTGCGAATGACTGTTCCATCGTCGGCGATTGCAATGCGGGATATTTTCCGAAACTGTCCGCCGTGACCTCCGATTTGAAGCTGACTGCCACTGCTGGATCGAAGAGCAATCAGAAATATATCGAGGTGAACAACACTGCCGGCGGCACTCTTTTCTGGAGCGTCAGCGCGCAGTATGCCCAGGGCGCCGGTTGGCTGACTTTCAACCCGGTATCCGGTGAAGGCAACGCAACCATTGGCGTAAATGCCGACGCGACCAACCTTGCGGCAGGAACCTATACGGCCAACATTATCGTGAGCGGCGGACCAATCGCCGGCAGCGCCTCTCTGCCCTTAACCCTCACGGTGAATCCCGCCACCACTTCGACCAACTCCGGCAGTGGTTCGGGCTCGGGTAGTGGATCAGGCTCGGGCCCGAGTGGAAGTGCCATCACGATCGTCGGCATCGTGAATGCCGCCAGCTTCGCTCCCGCGCCGATCGTACCGGGATCCATCGTCACCATCATCGGGACCAATCTCAGCGGCAAGAGCGTCTCGGTCACCTTCGACGGCAACGCTGCCACGCTGCTCTACACCGGCGCGTCGCAGATCAATCTGATCGTGCCCACACTTCCCACCGAAACATCGAGCACGATGGTGCTGACCGTCGACAGCGCAAGCGTGACGCAAACCGTGCAAGTATCGCCCGCATGGCCTGCCATCTTCAATCCTGGAATTCTGAATCAGGATGGCAGCGTCAACGGTCCGAATAATCCGTCCGCCGCGGGCAAGGTTCTGCAGATCTTCCTCACGGGACTTCCTGCGGACGCGGCGACCACCGTCTCCGTCGGCAATCAGAATGGGCTCCCGGCGCTCTATGCGGCCGGCGCCCCGGGACTCACGGGCGTGCAACAGGTGAACGTAGCGGTTCCGTCCAACGCGGGCAGCGGTTCGACGCCCGTGGCCATATGCGCAACTTCGGGTGGCCGTCAGTTTTGCTCGACCGGTCTTCCCATTTACGTAAAGTAGTCGCGCCTCGAGACACGCGGCATCGGCGAAAATGGCTAGGTGCCCACGATTGAGATTCGAGACGCCCTGGACGAAGATTTGCCCGGAATCATGCGCGCGTTGGCGCAATCGGGCATCGATGGCGGCCTCTCTTTCTCACTCGATGAGGCGCGCGCCCAACTCGATCTGCTGCGTGCGCGGCCCGGCTATCGGCTTTTCGCAGCCTTGATCAATGGCGAAGTAGTTGGGACCTACATGTTTTATGTCTTGGCGAAGCTCGGAAAACGCGGAACTCCCGCCGGGGTAGTGGAAGACGTCGCGGTGGACCCGCGTTATCAGGGTCAGGGCATCGGACGCGCGATGATGCAGCACGCGCTGGCGCTCTGCCGCGAAGCCGGATGCTACAAACTGGCGTTATCCAGCAACCTCAAGCGTCAAGATGCGCATCGCTTCTACGAATCGCTCGGGTTTGAGCGGCACGGGTATAGCTATGCGGTATTTCTGTGACATTTGTCGCATGCAGCGTCGCTTCCAGATGGGCGCTAACGGCGCCCATTCACTTCACGCTCCAGTAGCCGGTGCGAGTCCTGACCTTCAGCTCCGGCCGGCCTTTCACTTCCGCACGCAACGCGTGAAAAATGCCAGGCTCGTCATGTGCCGGCGAAAATGTGACGATGTACTGCTGGTGCGCTTCGTCCGCAACCGCGTGGATAGCCTCTTCGAGGCCGCTCTGTTTCAGGAATCCCCAAGTGCGGCCGCCGGTGGCGCGCGAAAGCAGCGGCGCTGCATCCACCTTGGCTTCGTTTGCGATTGATGTGAAGATGTTGATCAGACTGCCTGGCGCGATGTCGGGCGGCAGCCCCTCTTCCTCTTCGCGTGTTGGAAATGGTGTTTCTGTGACACTTGTCGCATGCAACGTCGCTTCCAGATGGGCGCTAATGGCGCCCGTTCACTTCACACTCCAGTAGCCGGTGCGAGTCCTGACCTTCAGCTCCGGCCGGCCTTTCACTTCCGCACGCAACGCGTGAAAAATGCCAGGCTCGTCATGCGCCGGCGAAAACGTCACGATGTACTGCTGGTGCGCCTCGTCCGCAACCGAGTGGATGGCCTCTTCGAGGCCGCTCTGTTTCAGGAATCCCCAAGTGCGGCCGCCGGTGGCGCGCGAAAGCAGCGGCGCCGCATCCACCTTCGCTTCGTTTGCGATTGATGTGAAGATGTTGATCAGACTGCCTGGCGCGATATCGGGCGGCAGCCCCTCTTCCTCTTCGCGTGTTGGAAATGGATGCGCCCCTTGCCCACGCTTCGGGTCCTGTTTCTCTTCATCCGTCATGCGATCCCACTTAGTCTTCGTTTTGGACGTGAACGGCGTGAAGAACGTCGAGTAAGTCAGCCAATAGATCGTCGTATTCTGCAGCGCCGGGTCGCGCAGAAGCGTATCGAGTTTCGTCTTGCTTCCGTGGTCGCGTGTCTGCGCGATCACCAGCAGGATGCGGCGGCGCGCAGAATCGCGCTGATCCAACGCGTGCACCGCTTCGCTCAGCGCGTCGTACAGCGCAGCTCCGTCGTACTTCGGCCGCAGCGATTTCAGAATCTTCGTCAGCTTCGAACTTTGATCCGTGAAGTCCTGCGCCAGTTGAACGTGGTCGCTGAATGTGAAGAGCGCGGTCTCTCCCTGATAGCCCGCCAACATGTCTTCGAATAGATTCGCGCTGCGGCCGAGCTTATCCAACACTGCCGATGCGTTCGGGCTCACTTGGATCAGCACCGCCAACGAGACTGGCTCATCAACAACCTGCAGTTGTATTTTTTGCGGCACGCTGTTGTCGAATAATGTCAGATCGGCTGCCGTCAGGCCGTTCACAGCGTGGCCGCGCGAATCCGTGACCGTAACCGGCGAAACCACCAACGGAACCGTGCTCTTAAACTGCGCATGAAGTGCAGCGGCAAACAACAACGGAGCGGCGATAGCGCGCATCAGCGCGATGAGAAGCACGTTACGCGCCAGCACTTACTTGCCGGCCAGAAACGCTTTGATACTATCTCAGGGATTTCCCCGTCCCTGGATTCCAGCCCTACCGCACTGAAATCGAAATGAGCTTCACGCCCGGAATCCCGTTGTAGCGCGTTCGGATCTCACTGGTAACGCGCGGGTTTGTCGTAGCAGACGGCGGATTTCACGCGATTGTACGAACGGCTACTTTTATGTCGTTGAGGAGCCCGACATAGCGGCAAAACCGATTGACGTGGGAAACATCTGGAATTACGCTGGACCAGATCGTTAAGAGGGTCTCGACCAAACCAGGAGTCATGCCATGTCCGCAGTTAAGGGTTTGTCTGCCATTTTTCTTGCTTTTCCCGTCTTCTTAGCCGGCCAAGTTATTAATACAGGCGCCATCACCGGCAGAGTGCTTGATGCCACAGGCGCGGCTATGCCCGGAGTCAAGGTAACTGCCACCAGTCCGGCGCTGCAAGGCGAATTAACCTTCGCTACAACCGAACAGGGCGAGTATCGCTTTCCCACGGTACCCATCGGGGTCTATCAGATTGTTTTTCAGGCGCAAGGTTTTGCGACGTTAGTGCGCAACGGAGTAGAAGTCAAGCAAGCGTTCACGGACACCATCAATGTCCAGATGACTCCCGCCTCCCAGCAACAAACCATCACAGTCACGGGCGAGACGCCGCTGATCGACACGGAAAGCGCGGTGGTCCAGGCCGGATTCGATAAGCAACAGCTCCGCGATATCCCGAACGGACGGGATATGTGGTCGATCATCGGGCTAACTCCGGGCATGACCAATGCGACGCTGGATGTCGGCGGGTCCGCCGTGGGCAATCAGGTCACTTACTCGTCGTATGGATACGGCGGTCAAAATCGGGTGATGATCGACGGCATCAACACCAGCGAAGGCACGAGCGGCGCGGGTTTCTATTTCGATTACGGCTCGTTTTCGGAGTTTACCGTAGGTACTGCCGCCAACGATGCCTCGATGCCCGTTCCGGGCAACGCCATCAATGCCGTAATCAAGACGGGCGGCAACCAATTCCACGGCGAGATGTACTTCGACTACGAGAATCAGAACTTTCAAGGTCACAACATCAGCCATCAGCAGGTCCTGCAAGGCGCCGGCCTGGGACAGCGGACCACGACTTATTACGATCCCAACGGCAACATAGGCGGGCCGATTAAGAAGGATCGTTTGTGGTTCTTTATCTCGCTGCGCGACCAGGCAGCGGCGCACTATGTGGTGGGGTTTCCGGTCCAGAACCCCGGCACTGTAAACTCTTACAGTTATGACCGCAACGCCACTTACAAAGTCTCGGCGGACATCACGCCGAAACACCGTATCTCGCAATATATCCAGTGGAATCCGATTTTAAAGCCGCAGCGCAACTCAGCGGCGGGTTTGTATGAAGACGCCATGCAGTATCAGAAAGCGGCTGCGTGGGTCGGCAACATTCAGTATACCGGCACGATTACCCCACGCCTGGTGATCAATGCGCTGGTTGGCACCTGGGGATATAACTTCCCGCTTCTGGCGTACCCGGTATTTCCCGGCGATCCTGGCACCCCGGGCTGTGTTTCGGCCGGGCTTTGCGCCGCCAACCTCCCGCAGGTTCCCGTAGGGCAGTACGGACCGCGAATGACCGACCTCGCATCCGGCAACACCGCCGGCGCGTTCGCTTCCAACCGTTCCGATCCGCGCCGCTATCAGTTCGAGCCTTCGGGAACTTACTTTTTGGACCGGTTCCTTCACGCCAATCATGAGATCCGGTTCGGCGAAGTTACCGAGCGGGAAATCCAGGAGACACAAAATTACAGCTCACCGGGCAATGTGATGGAGACGTTCAACAGCGTGGGGACTGGCGGGACCACGCTGCCGGATTTTTCCACGCCCTACCAGGTGACGATCAGCAACACGCCTAACGTGGAAACGCCTGTCATCGTGCATCATGGGGCCTATGTGACGGATCAGGTGAAGATCGGCACACGGCTGACGCTGAACTTGGGAGTGCGCTGGGACTATTACAGATCGTCGTATAACCCCACCACCCTTCGAGCCGATTGCCAGTTTTGCGGCTATTTCTACCTCGGCCAGGCGCTACCGAATGGCGCCACATTGCCGGTCGCACCCAACGTCGGCGCTGGAGGAACGTTTGCCGGCAAGACAGTGCAGACCTTCCCGGCGCAATTCGCGCCGCGCTTGGCCATGTCTTACGACCTGACTGGCAAAGGTAAGACCATACTCAAATTGAACTGGGGAATTTACTACAGTTACCCGTCCTATAACATCGCGTCCGCGGTGGAGCCTATACAATCGGAGACCGCCACGTTTACCTGGAACAATCCGAATAACCTGCCGTTCAACGTGAACCAGTTAGGGCCAATCGTGGGATCGCCCACCGTCTCGAACGGCGCCATTGTAGCGCCGAACCTCAAGGACCCGCGCTTCGACGATATGGGCGCGATTCTCGAGCACCAGTTGACCAACACCATGTCGATCCGCGGCGGCTTTGTCTTCCGCGAACTGCATCACGATTTCGAAACCATCAATCTGGGGCTGCCGGCGAGCGCGTTCACGATACCAGTTGTAGCCAGTGTTCACGGCCCGAACTACGGAATTAACGGCAACACCAGCGACGTCCAACAGGTCGTGCTGTTGGATGCGCCGAAATCGGCGATAGGCCCCACAGTGAACGAGTACGCAAGTCCGGACGGAAACAACAGCGTGTACCGGAACCTGGAGTTTACGATCACCAAGCGCCTGTCAAACCGGTTTACGGCGGTGGGAAATTTCTATTGGACCCACACTACGACGCAGCGGTTCGGGGTAGCCACCAACTTCGACCAGGCGCTTAACAATCACGAAAGCTTCTCCAACTGGACCTCGCACATAGATGGAACTTACTTCGCGCCGTTGGGAATCATGATTTCGCCCGTACTCAGGATGCAATCGGGCGCGCCGATTCTGGAGACTTATAGCGTAACCGGGCTGAATGTAGGGACGCAGACATACGCGGTGACCCCGTTCGGCACTTACAGGAACCCGGATCTGTATGTGTTCGATTGCCGCGTCGAGAAACAGTTCCAGGTCAAGGAGCGGTTCCGGTTCAGCGTATTCGCAGACGTCTTCAACATTCTGAACTCCAACACAGCCAACGCCGAAAGCGGCGTGATCGGCGTCAAAAAGGCCGTCATCAACGTGGCCGGCGACCCGAATTTCGGTCAGACGGTAAGTTACCAGGGTTTTCAATCGCCCACCACGATTCTGCCGCCGCGAATCCTCCGGATCGGCGGCCGGTTCACGTTTTGATGCGGCGCCCGCAAA
>DATAUH010000382.1:0-6093 GCA_036268375.1 Bryobacteraceae bacterium
GGTCATCTTCGGCACCGGCGGCATGTCGCACCAGATCCACGGCGAGCGCTGCGGGCTCATCAACAGTGCCTGGGACAAGAAGTTCCTTGACCGCCTGACCTCCGATCCGATCGGACTTTCGCAGGTTCCACACAAAGAGTACGTGACCGAGGCCGGCGCCGAAGGCATTGAGCTCGTCATGTGGCACGTGATGCGAGGCGCTCTCAACGATGATGTTGAGGAAGCGTATCGCTTCTATCATGTTCCGGCTTCGAACACCGCTGTCGGCAATATCATTCTGAAGAATAAATAGCCGGGCCGGGCGTAAAGCGTTATTCTTTTTCACGCCTCCTTTCGTCGCCCGACTCAGCCAACGTGAAGAACCTCACGTAACACCCCCGCCAGTTCCTCCTGGTCAAATACACTGGGCCCCTGATTACATTCAGGGGTTTTGCCACGTTTTGAAAAGTGACGTAATGATTTTCCTGGCCCGCACACTGAAGGTGCCCGCGCGGCGTTAAAGTTGCTGCGCGGACGAATGGTCGAAATCAGGGCTTGAGGTTCCGGACCCGGGCCGAAGCCGTATTGAGCTACGGCGAGCTGGCGAGGTACGACGTGCCGAGCAGCGGGCGCCTTTGTGCGCGGCAAACTTCAGCCAAATCGCGATTGCCAGTCTGCACTTCTCGACCTCGCGGTCGAACGACTTCAGATCGTGCAGCCCGTAATATGTCTCCTGCAAGCTCTCAACTCTGAGGCAGAATGGTTGTCGGACTCTGCGATCAACGACGACAGGCCAGGCGCATTGCCAATCCGCCGCAGGTTTCCAACCCGCGCTACAAGCGCAGACAGAGGGAATCAGCGGACCTGGGGAAAGCCGAGGTTGACGCTGCTGGTCCCCGGGTCGGGCCAGCGGCTGGTGACAACCTTGGCGCGGGTGTAGAACTGGACACCCTCGGGTCCGTACATGTGGAGGTCGCCGAAGAGTGAAGCTTTCCATCCGCCGAAGCTGTAGTACGCGACAGGCACGGGGACCGGCACGTTTACTCCGACCATTCCAACCTCGACGTCGAACTGAAATTGGCGCGCGGCACCGCCGTCGCGCGTGAAGATCGCGGTGCCGTTTGCGAAAGGGTTCTCGTTGATGATGCGCAGCGCCTCGTCGTATGTGTCCACGCGCATGACGTTGAGGACCGGTCCGAAGATCTCGTCTTCGTAGCAGCTCATGCCGGGCTTCACGCGATCGATCAGCGATGTGCCGAGGAAGAAGCCAGGGCGCGATGACGCCGGGTGCTGGCGTCCATCGACTTCGACAGAAGCGCCTTGCGTCTTCGCCGAGTCGAGGTAGGAAGCGACGCGGTCGCGATGTTCCTTCGTGATGAGCGGGCCCATTTCGGCGCCACTCTCGGAGGCCGCGCCGATCTTCACGCGGCTCATACGTTCTTTGACGGCGTCGATCAAACGGTCCGCGGCGTCGCTTACGGCGACGACAACCGAGATCGACATACAGCGCTCGCCAGCGGAACCAAACGCGGCGGAGACGGCGGCGTCGGCGGCCATCCCGATATCTGCATCGGGCAGCACAACCATGTGATTCTTGGCGCCGCCGAGAGCCTGAACGCGTTTGCCGTTGTGCGTGCCCGATTCATAGATGGCCCTGGCTACAGGAGTCGAGCCGACGAAGCTGATGGCCTTAACGTCCGGATGTTCGAGCAAGCGATCAACGGCCACGCGGTCGCCCTGGACGACATTGAAGACGCCATCGGGCACGCCGGCTTTCTGCAGCAACTCAGCGAGCAGCAGGGTCACGGAGGGGTCTTTCTCAGAGGGCTTCAGGATAAACGTGTTGCCGCAGGCGATGGCGTTGGGGAACATCCACATCGGAACCATCGCGGGAAAGTTGAAGGGTGTGATGCCGGCGACGACGCCGAGGGGTTGGCGGATCTGATAAACGTCGATGCCGCGGCTGACCTGTTCGGAGAATCCGCCCTTGATCAGGTGGGGAACGCCGCAGGCGAACTCGATGTTTTCGAGTCCGCGGGCGACTTCGCCCATGGCGTCGGACACTGTCTTGCCGTGTTCGAGCGAGATCAGCCCGGCGATTTCGCGGCGGTGTGCGTCGACCAGCTCGCGGAAACGGAACATGGTTTCCGCGCGGCGTGAGAGCGCAGTGGCACGCCATTCGGGCAGCGCCTCTTTGGCGCGGGCGACGGCGAGATCGACTTCGCGCGCATCCGCCAGGTCGATATGGGCCTGCGCTTCGCCGGTGGCCGGATTCCAGATAGTGCCGGAACGGCCGGAGGTGGAGGCGACGGGCTTTCCTCCGATCCAATGATTCACAGTGCGTAGAGCGATTTCAGGTGAAACGGTTGTTGCCATATCTTCTCTCTTACCGCGCGCAACGGCCGGCGGCCAGTGCGCTCACTTCCTTAAAATCCATTCGACGGACTGCGATGCCAGATTGTTCATCGCCGTGACTGCGAGCTCGATGTGTTCTTCCTTTGTATCTTCAATCTTATTGTGGCTGATGCCGCGCAGGGACTGGACGAACATCATCACGGTGGGGATGCCGGCGCGTGCGACTTCGGCGGCGTCGTGCAGAGGTCCGGAGGGCAGGGTTTTGCTCGCGCCCGAGGTGTCGCGGATGGCGCGCTCGCAGAAGCCGATGAGATCGGGATGAAACGGCACCGGCTCGATGCTCCAGATCTTCGACCACTCGACGGTGCAATTCTCTTCCCGTGCGAAACGCTCGCTGGCTTCGCGGGCTTCGCGAAACATCTGCGCGAGGACAGCGGCGTCCAGGTCGCGCTGGTCGAGAGTCGCTTCACAGCGTCCCACGACGGCGGTGACGATTCCGGGGAACGTCTTCACGCTGCCCATGGTACAGACGGCGTCCGGATGTTTGCGCGCGATGGTGCGGATCTCGAGAGCGAGCTTCGCGGCGGCGGCGAGCGCGTCGCGGCGGGCGTTCATGGGCGTGGAGCCGGAGTGGGCCTCCTGCCCGTGGAAGGTGATGGCGTGGCGCTCGACGCCTTTCGTGCCGAGGACGACGCCGAGAGGAAGTCCGAGGGATTCGAGGACGGGTCCCTGTTCGATGTGGAGCTCGATGTAAGCGGCGGCATTTTGTTGTTCGCGGCGCGATTCGGGGAAGCGATCAATCTCGATGCTGCAGCGGCGCAGGGCGTCTTCGAGGCGGATGCCGTCGCGGTCGGTGCGTCCGCGATCGGCGGTAATGGAGTCGGTGCCGGCGAAGGCCGAGGAACCGAGCAGGCTGCGTCCGAAGCGGGCGCCTTCTTCGTCGGCCCAGTCGACGAGGCGGATGGTGACGGGCGGTTTTGAGTCTGAGAAGCGCCGGAGGATTTCGAGGCCGCACATCACGCCCAGCGCGCCATCGAGCCAGCCGCCGTTGGGGACGGAGTCGAGGTGTCCGCCGAGCAGGAGGGCCCTGGGGGATTCGCCTGGGAGTGTGACCCAGCGGTTGCCGGCGGCGTCCTGATGATGCTCGACGGGTAACGGCTTGAGTTTGTCTGCGAACCACGCGCGGGCTTTTTGCCAGGTGTCGGTCCAGGCGACGCGCTGGGCGCCGTTATCGTCGGCGGTGAGGGCGCGGAGTTCTTTGAGCTCGGCGACTGTGCGGGCGGGGTGGAGGGTCATTGTCCTTGCCCTGCGCAACCGATTTTGGATGGCTCGCGGCTATCGGCTTCGACTGACCAGGCCGATTGGCAATCGGCCGCAGGCTGGCAGCCTGCCTTACATGCGCCGGCGAAAATCTTCGCATCTCGCGAAGCAAGTGGATTTAGTTTTCGCTGCGTTAGTGGCATGGCTGGCGCCTTAGAAATTGGCCGTGGGTTTGGCTTCCGACGAAATTGCCGTTTCGGACCTGGACTCTGCCGCGGAGGGTGACGATGTGCGGGCGTCCCTCGATCTCGAAGCCTTCGAAGCCGCTGTAGTCGTTGTTGACGTGGTGGGTGGCGGCTGAGATTTTGCCGCGGTAGCCGGGGTCGTAGATGACGAGGTCGGCGTCGCTGCCGACGGCGATGGTCCCTTTGCGGGGGAAGAGTCCAAAGAGCTTCGCGGCTTTGGTACTGACGGCGTCGACGAAGCGGTGGATGTCGAGACGGCCGCGGCTCACTCCGTACGTATAGAGAAGGTTGACGCGGTCCTCGATGGCGGGGATGCCGTTGGGGATGGCAGTGAAGTTGTCCTTGCCGAGGAGCTTCTGGGCAGTGTCGAACGGGCAGTGGTCGGTCGCGACGGTGTCGATGAAGCCGGCGGCGAGGGCTGACCAAAGAACTTTGAGGTTGCGGCGATCGCGCAGGGGCGGCGACATCACGTGCTTCATGCCTTCGATGCCAGGGCGTTCGGCGTATGTCTTGTCGAGGAGGAGGTGGGGAATGACGGATTCGATCCAGAGGCGCGTGCCGCGGACCCTGGCGCGCAGGGCCATGCGGAGGGCGGGCGCGCAGGAGAGGTGGACGACGTAGCCGGCGGCGCCCGTTGCGTCGAGGAAGGTCGAGAAGCGGTGCGTGCCTTCGGCTTCGACGTATTCGGGGCGGCTGGGCTCGTGCCATTCGGGTCCGGTCTTGCCTTGCACGATGAGTTGCTGCTGGAGTTGGGCGACAAGCTCGGCGTTTTCGCAGTGGGCGGTAACGATGACGCCGAGCTTGCGGGCGAGGGACATCGTCTTATACATTTCGGCGTCGTCGACGCCGAAGAAGTTTTTGTAGGCGAGGAAGATTTTGAAGGAGCTGATGCCGTCGGCCACGATTTCTCTTAGTTGGGATTCGGTCTCGGCTTCGAATTTCGTGACGGCCATGTGGAAGGTGTAATCGCAGGCGCTGTTGCCTTCGGCTTTGGCGCGCCAGAGCTGGTAGCCTTCGAGGGCATCGTCGGAGCGGTTGGGACAGCACATCTCGATCCAGGTGGTGGTGCCGCCGGTGAGGGCGGCGATGCTGGCGGTTTGCTGGGTGTCCTTTGCGAAGGTCGCCATGAAGGGGAGATAGATGTGGACGTGCGGGTCGATGAAGCCGGGGAAGATGAGATGGTCGGTGGCGTCGATTACTTCCGTGCCCGGGGGGACTTCGAGACCGCGGCCGATTTTCGTTATGGTTTCGCCTTCGGCGAGGATGTCGGCTTTGGTTCGCGAATCCGCGGTTATGATTTCGCCGTTTTGGATCAGGAGTGGCATGGCTTTAAATGGCCGGTGGCAGGACCGCCGGCGGCACGTGGTTAATGGATGTGGATCCCGTGTTCGCTCCGGTAGCGCTTCATTGCTTCCCAGTCTTCGGTTATTTCGGGCTTTGTGCGCGTGAGTTCATCCCATGTGACCGATTCGCGGCCGCTGGGGAGTTCTACCATATCGATGCATTGCTCGACCGGGCAGACGTTGTAGCAGAGACGGCAGCCGACGCAGTCTTCTTCGCGCACTTGCGGTTGGGGGCGCTCTCCGCCGTTTGGCGCGGTGAGGTCGATGCACTGATGGGCGGTGTCGTTGCACGCGACGTAGCAGAGGTTGCACTTGATGCAGCGGTCCGGGTTGATGCGGGCGACGGCGCGGAAGGAGAGGTCGAAGTTTTTGAAATCCGAGACGCGAGAGATCGATTTGCCGCGGAAGTCGTCGAGGGTGGCGAAGCCTTTCCCGTCCATCCAGTTGGAGAGGCCGTCGCAGAGGTCCTCGATGACGCGGAAGCCGTAGTGCATAACGGCGGTGCAGACTTGCAGGCTGGTGGCGCCGAGGAGAAGGAACTCAGCCGCGTCCTGCCAGGTGGAGATGCCTCCCATGCCGGAGATCGGCTTGCCGGATTTCGCCACCACCTCATCGGCTCCGAGCGAGGCGAGCATGTTGAGGGCGATGGGTTTGATGGCGGGTCCGGCAAAGCCTCCGTGCCCGCCCCTGCCGCCGATGTTGGGGGTGATGGCGAATGTATCAAGATCGACGGCGACGATCGAGTTGATGGTGTTGATGAGAGAGAGGGCGTCGGCGCCGCCGGCGAGTCCGGCGCGCGCGGAGAGACAGATGTTGGTGATGTTGGGGGTGAGCTTGACGATGATGGGAATCTTCGCGGCCTGCTTCACCCAGCCGGTGATCTGCTCGCAGTATTCGGGGACCTGTCCGAC
>DATAUH010000383.1:0-1705 GCA_036268375.1 Bryobacteraceae bacterium
GTCGGAGTAGCCGCTGGAGACGATCAACTTGATGTCGGGGTCGAGCTCGCGCAGGCGCACGGAAGCGTCGAGCCCACCCATGCCGCCTTGCACAGTGAGATCGAGAAGCGCGGCGTGAAAACGCAGGCCTTGGGCGAGCGCGGACTCGCAGAGCGAGATGGCTTCGGCGCCGTCGCGGGCAGCTTGTACGTCGTAACCAAGCTTTGTGAGCGCGGCTTTTAGCAGCAGGCGAAGGGCATCTTCGTCGTCCATCACGAGCAGGCGTCCGGCGCCGGTTTCGATACGCGCAGCATTCGGAGGCGGTGGGAGCAGCGGCTGAGGTTGTCGCAGCGAGGCGGGCAACTCGACGGTGAATGTGGAGCCTTCGCCGGGCGTGGATTCCACGGTGATCGAGCCGCCATGTTTGGCGACGATGGCGTAGGCAGTGGCAAGGCCGAGGCCGCTGGAGCCGGATTTGGTACTGAAGTATGGGTCGAAGATGCGTGGCAGGATGTCTTTGGGGATGCCGCAGCCGTGGTCGCGAATAGAGATAAGTGCGCGCACGGGGTCATCGGCATCGAGCGGCGCCGCGTTTACGGCATGGATTTCGACAGGGCTGGCATCGGTCGTGGCTTGGATAGCGTTCACAAGGATGCAGTGAAGCACTTGGACGAGTTGCGCCGGATCGACTTCGGCCGCGTATAGATCGTCCGCGACGTGGAGTTGAATTGCAGAGCGGGCGCCGAGACGAACAAGTAAGACGGCATCCTCGATCAATTTGCGAAGGGAGCAGAGACGGCGTATAGGAGCTCCGCCTTTGGCGAAGGTGAGGAGTTGCGAGGACAGAAGCGCGGCGCGGCGGCAGGCGGAAGCGGTCTCGAGGAAAATAACTTGGACCGGGTGAGCGGGATCGAGTTGAAGGCGCGCCATTTCGAGATTGCCCTGGACGATGGTGAGGAAGTTGTTGAAGTCATGCGCGATGCCGCCGGCCATGACGCCGAGCGATTCGAGTTTGCTGGCGCGCACCAGAGCTTCTTCGACTTGCTGGCGCTGAGCCATTTCGGCGCGTAGCTTTTCGGTGGACTCGCGCAGTTCGGCGGTACGCTCTTCGACGCGTGCCTCGAGGCGCTGATTAAGGTCGTCGGCTGCGGAGTTGGCAGCGCGCAGATCTTCAACGAGGTGGGCGTTTTCAAACTGAATGGCGATGGAGTTGGCGATGGCGTGATGAATTCGCAGAGCGGTAAAGGCGAGAGCGGCGGTGAAGAGAGCCGTCATGAGCGCCATCGCAACGGGAGCTTCGGCGCCCGCGAGGAGCAGACGGGAGGCGGGAAGCAGGCCTGTAGGCAGGAGAAATGCGAGCACAGCCGGCCGCCAGGATGCGAGCAGAGAGACGCCGCCGAGCATCATGCCGCCTAGTATGAATAAGAGGAAAGTTTGGTGGGGAAGGTCGCTGGTTGAATTGAAGACGATGGCGGCGGAACCCCACCCCAAGCCCGCGAGTCCGGAGCCAACGGTGAAGAGGGCGCCCCAAAAGGGAGCATGGGCTGGATCTGGGGACGCTGCCTGATAGCGGGAGGCAAGGACGAGACGGGCGACAACAATAAGGCTCATCGCCGCGGCCCAAATGAAGATCGCGACGTGATTGGCCGCATTCCACTCGATGCGGCTTAGAACGGCAACGCCGGCCAAAGTTGCGGCGGCGGTGACGTGACGGCTTTCGAAGAGC
>DATAUH010000384.1:0-4931 GCA_036268375.1 Bryobacteraceae bacterium
CGGATTCACGAACATCTAGTGCGATACATCGATCGCGAACTCGCCGCGTGACGGCTTGCGTTCTCGTCTCCAGTGCGCGTAAACGCCGCATAGCAGTCCAACAAACAGACCCCAGATGATCCAGCCACCCGCCCGCGGCCACAGAGGTTCCTGTGGCATACTCGCGGGATCCACCACTTCCACGCCGCGCGCCCTGACCTTAGCGATTACGGACGCGACAATTGCCTGAGCTTCACGGGCATTCGTATCGACAAAGGTGATCGACGTCACCGGCATCGGCGGTAAGCCCGTTTCCGTGCTGATCCCAACTGGACGAATCGACAGATCGTGTCGAAACCGCGCCTCCACCGCGCGCCGGTCGGGATTCTGACGGAGTTCGGCCGCAGCTTGGGAAACCGCTTCGCGGATTTCCGCTGAGTTCACGCTTGCGCCCATCACAAGAGCCGTGGACGCATAGTGTTTCGGAATTAGCGTGAGGACTGCCGCTGCCGATAAGGCGCCCAAAATTCCCGCGAGCGCCACCAGCGGCCAACGGCGCACCCCTAAAGTCAATACTCCGGCCAACAGCCCGAGCAACGCGCCGAAAACGATCGACCGGATTGCCGGACTCGCGTTCGGCGCACTCGGGTAGCTAGGCCGGTCGAGTATCTCGAGTGCGCCGCGTCCCTGTTTTGCGCCTCTTGTTGAAACTTATCCACCAACGCCGCAGCACCTTGGCGGGCGTGCGCTGAGTCGTCCGCCGCCAGCGAGATCGAAAATAGGATTCCATGGTTCACTTGCGAAGGAATTGGCCGAACCGCTATATCGGTTCTCATGTGGTTAACGATGTCCTCGATCGGCTTCTCCGCGCGTTCGCCTTTGTAAAGTCCGGCGCCCTCGATAATGCCGGAGAGAGTCTTACGGCTCAACGCCTGCTGCTCCATCTCGTTTATGCTTTGCAGATTCCTTAGCGGGCCTACACGAGTCGGGTCCTTCGCGTCGAAGCGCACTACTGCGGTCGATACATAATGCTTCGGCGCCTTCCAACTCGCCACGCCGGCAATTGCGATCCCGATCAACCCGCAAACCGCGACAAACCGCCACCCCAGTCCCATGCGCATCTGCATCATCAACCCGCCCCCTGCCACGTCTGCCACATCACGCCATCCGCCGTTCGCCTGTTCCAACAGCGCAGCAAACTCCACGCCATAACGCCGCCGCCACTTCGCCGGATAGAGTAACGCCGTCCACGCCAACGCCTTCCGTTTCATGCGTGCTTCAGCCTCCGTTGCGCCGTTTTCAATACCTGGTCGAGCGCGCTCAACTGCTCCTCCAGATGTTTGCGCCCCAGCGCCGTAATAGCGTAGGGCTGCCGCCGATCATCGGACGCGACGGCCCGAATCCAGCCGCGCTCCTCCATGCGGGTGATGGCGCCATAGAGCGTCCCCGGCCCCAAACGCACGCCGGCGAAGCGTTCAATGTCTTCCATCATGGCGTAGCCGTGCTTCTCGCCATCCGCGAGGCTGGCCAGGATGAGTAGAGTGGGGTCGCTCACCGCGGCGCCGCCCTGCGTATGGTCGAGTTATTACGCATCACGGTATATCGTATGACGTAATACGGGGGCTGTCAAGCGACAATAGAGAAACGCATGCAACTTGGTGATCGCAAACTAACGCTCGAAGATGTCGCCCGCGTCGCGCGGCGCGGCGAACCAGTCTCCATCTCGCCGGCCGCGCGCGCCCGCATCACCCAAGCGCGCCGCCATCTACAGGAACTGATGGCAAGCGGAGAGCGCATCTACGGCGTTAATACCGGAATCGGCGGCAACGCCGGGATCGCGCTCAGCGCAGATCAACTCGAGGCGCTGCAGCACAACCTCATGCATGAACTCGGTTGCGCCACCGGCGCGCCACTGCCGTCCGATACGGTCCGCGCCGCCACTCTGCTGCGCATCGCAACCTTCGTCACCGGCGCCTCCGCCGTGCGCCCCGAGTTAGTCGACGCGCTCGCTGAACTGCTCAACCGCGGAGTAACGCCAATAGTTCCCCGCTACGGTTCCGTCGGCGCGAGTGGCGACCTGATGCCCTCCGCCTACATTGCACGCGTGCTGCTTGGCGAAGGCGAGGCCGAATTCGGCGGCCGCCGTATGCCGTCCGTGGAAGCCCTGGCCGCCGCCGAAATAGCGCCCATTCGTTTCGCCCCCAAGGAAGGCTTGGCCCTTATCAACGGCACCACCGTCATGACCGGCATCGCGGCGCTCATCTGGCTCGATGCCACTCGCGTGCTGCGCGCGCTGCTGGGCGCCGTCGCGCTCTCGATTGAAGCGCTGCACGCGCCCGAACTTCCCTTCGCAGCCTGGGTTCACGAACAAAAGGGACATCCCGGCCAGATCGCCGTCGCCGCATTCATCCGCGAAATGCTGGAGGATTCGCTTTACACGCGCGAATCCGGTGGCCAGGCATGCTATTCGCTGCGTTGCGTTCCGCAGGGACTCGGGCAGGCCTGGGAAGCGCTGGAAGATTCGCGGCCAACCCTGGAACGCGAGATCAATTCCGCCAACGACAATCCGCTCATCGACCCCGAAAGCGGCGTCCTCTATAAGGCTGGCAATTTCTACGGTGGACACATCGCGCGCCTGCTGGACACATGGAAACTGGACTTCGCCGCCATGGCGAACTGGGCCAACTCCGTGATGGCGCTGCTTGTGGACGATCGTTTCAGCGCGGGTCTTCCCGCCAATCTTACGCCGCATCCAGGCGTCAATTCCGGTTTCAAAGGCGTACAGCTCAGCATCACCTCGCTCACCTGCGCCGTGCGGCAAATGGCCGGACCAAGCTCCATTCACTCGCTGCCTACCGAGCAATACAATCAGGACGTCGTCAGCCTGGGCATGCACTCCGCCGTAACCGCGCTCGATTGCCTGGAGTGCGTGCGCAATCTGACCGCCATGCTTCTGCTCGCGGCCGCGCAAGCCATCGACCTGCGCGGCGGCCCGGGCGCGCTTGGCCGAGGCTCACGCGAAATCTATCACGCCATTCGCGAAATAGCCGATTTTGAAGAGAGCGATCGTCCCAAAGAACGCGAAATCGCCGCGCTTGCACGCAAATTGCCGGGCTGATTTTCCGCGCTACAATTTACGCGCCCGCACGTACGAATGCAATACCGCGAGCTTTGCGCCTTGCTGCCTCGCATAAGATGGAAAGCCCTTTTGATCTCCAACTACCGGCTACTCGCCATCGTCGCGAGAAAGCCCTTGCACTTCACTAACGTTCGTAGTAGATTGACTAACGACAGTAGTTGGCCGCTATGGCGCTACCTAAACTAACCAAGCTTGAGTTTCAGATCATGGAGGCCCTATGGACGCGCGGGCCGTGTTCAGTCAGGGAGATTCAAGAATCATTCCCGGCCAGGAAAAGGCCTGCCTACACTACTGTCCAGACGACCGTCTATCGCTTAGAGATCAAGAAAGTCTTGCGTCGCACCCGCAAGATCGCCACCGCGCTCATCTTTGAAGCAGCCGTGTCCCGTGACGCCGCACAGCGCAGGCTGGTTGATGAACTGCTGGCGCTGTTCGGTGGCCGCAGCCGGCCTATCATGGCTCACCTGATCGAATCCGGTACGCTCACGCTTGAGGATGTACGAGAGGCAGAGAAGGCTCTACTGAAGCTCGGGGAGGAGAACCAGAAATGAATCCAACATACCTGTCATCGCTCGCCAACCATTTGTGGCAGTCCACTCTGTTCGCGGCAGTGGCGGGGCTGCTGACGCTCGCGCTCCGAAAGAATCGCGCGCGCGTGCGCCATTGGGTCTGGCTCGCGGCATCATTAAAGTTTCTGGTCCCGTTCTCTCTTCTAATATCGTTGGGCGGTAGCATTCCTTGGCGGACCGCTCCGCAGACCACGCCGTCAAACTTGTCCGTTGTAATCGTTTCGGTGAGTCAGCCATTTACGCCGTCGCCAACTGCGGCTTCGACGCCGCCAGAGCCGGCCACTGCCAGCCCTATTACGGCGCTTCTTTGGACTATCTGGGCGTGCGGATTTCTCGGCATCAGTGGTTCGTGGTGGATTCGTTGGCGGCGTCTCCGCGCTGCCGTTCGCGACGGGTCACCGCTGCATCTGGAACTGCCAATCCGGGCGGTGTCCTCTCCAACGCTCTTAGAGCCGGGCGTTTTCGGCGTATTCCGGCCGGTCATGCTGCTACCGGAAGACATCCTCAACCGGTTGACCCCAGCTCAACTGAAGGGCGTCATCGCGCATGAACTTCGCCACGTTTACCACCGCGACAATCTGATCGCTTCGATTCACATGTTCGTGGAAACAGTCTTCTGGCTTCATCCTCTGGTGTGGTGGATTGGGAAGCGGATGGTAGCGGAACGGGAACGCGCCTGCGACGAAGAGGTTCTTATTCTCGGTAACGACCCACGTGCTTACGCTGAAGGGATTCTGAACGTTTGCAAACTTTACGCGGAATCGCCGTTGCCGTGCGTGTCCGGAATTACCGGTTCAGATCTTAAGAAACGGATCACGGCCATTGCTGAAAATCGCGTCGCTTCCAAGTTGAGTCTTGTAAGGAAAGTGGCGTTGGGCGTAGCCGCAACTTCTGCTCTTATCGGCCCATTGGTCATCGGTATCATGGATGCCCCCGTCATTTCGGCTCAAGCCGCTTCGGCATCCACAGTTGCGCCGGCGCAGGCGTTCGAAGTCGCTTCGGTTAAGGCCTGTAAGGATGATCCCGGTGACGGCGGACGCGGGGGAGGAGGGTCGGCGCACTCGTCGCCGGGAAGGTTGGATCTGCCTTGCCAGTCCGTGAGGAGTCTGATTCGGATCGCATACATTCGCGCCAACTTCCGGGCCAAAGGCGTAGACGACCTGCAAATGGAAGGAGGGCCCGGCTGGATCGACGGCCAGCGCTATCGGGTCACCTCCGTGGCAGACGGCGCGGCGCCCATCGAG
>DATAUH010000385.1:0-3073 GCA_036268375.1 Bryobacteraceae bacterium
TTCCAGCAACAAGGCGTATGGTGTGGCACGCGTGATGGTGATCTGGGATCTGCCGCGATCCAGCTTTTATGCTGCACGCAATCGGGAGCGGAACCCGCGGGAGCCGCGGAAACGGGGGCCGAAGGTTCTCGCCGATACGGAACTGCTTTGCGCGATTCGCGCGGTTCTGGACGAGGCCGTGCTTACGGGCGAAGGTTATCGCAAGGTCTGGGCACGGCTGCGCCACAAAGGCATGCGCACCTCGTGTTTTGGCCCGGGCGGGTTGGACAGCACGCAGGGAGTAAGTTGATTCATTGAATCACGCGGCAGTCGGTAGTGCAAGAGCGAAGTCACGCCGTGTCTGGGCTGGTGTGCGATATCCGAGGCGACCGAGTATCCAGGCATGGTTGTAGCGGTCGCGGAACTCGATCAGAGCGGCGTGAAGCTCATCGAGATCGCGAAAATGGCGAACCCAGAGTAGCTGTTCCTTGAGCGTTCTGAAGAAGAAACGCTCGATGCAACCATTGCCCTCCGGCTGCCGCACGAAGGCGGGTGAAGATTCGATTCCGAGGAACCGGATTTCGTTCTGAAAGTCGTCGCTCATATAAACGCTGCCGTGGTCATGACGCAGTTGCAGACCGGCGGCGCTGTCCTGGGAGAAGAAGCCGAAGCGTTCCCGGACGCCTTGCCGAACCGGTTCAAGCGCTTCGAAGCGGTTCGCTTTTTTCACCGCATGGATGCCGATGCATTCCGCCGTGCAGTGATCGATAGCGGCGAACACCGTTACCGAACCCTCGGCTGCCGTGAATGTCGCGGTGGCATCGGTGCCCCACATCCGGTCCGGTTGGCTGGTAACGATAAGGCCGTCGTGGGGATGACTCGTCACCGGCGGCGGCTGCCGTTGAGGCGAGAGCAGCTGGTTTTCCCGCATCACTCGATTCACGCGATCCTTCGAGCTGCGTATGCCTTTGTGGCGCAGCCGGGCCCAGACCTTGCGCTAACCTTCGCCGGTGAATACAGTCTCCTCCAGGACCGCGCGAATCGCTGCAAGCAGTTCTGCATCGGAGAGGACCTTCGGGCCACGTTTCCGCGGCTGGCGTGGGTTTCGCTCCCGATCGCGCGCAGCGTAAAAACTGGACCGCGGCAAACCCCAGATCGCCACAACGCGCGCCACACCATACGTTTTGCTGCAGGAAATCGAGATGGTGCGGCTCATGTTCTCGACTTCCACGACACCAAAGGGCGGCCGCCCTCGATCAGAGCGATCTTCTCGCGCAGCAGCTCTGCCTCGACGCTCAGGCCCGCCACCACCGACTTCAGCCGCCGTTTTTCTTCATCCTCGACGTTGACCTCACGGCTCCTGATGCCCGCTTCGCCGGCTGCCAGAAACCGATCCCGCCAATCGCTCAGGGTGGCAACTGTCACCAGATACTTTCGCGAAGTACTCTCGAGGTCCGCTCCTCGCAGAAGCTCCAGAATCACTACTGTCTTGCGTCGCGATGACCAGCGCCCCGCGCCGGCGCGCCCGCCCGATTCCGAGGACTGCTCAGTCGCCCTTCGGGCTCCTTCCGCAGTCCTCGGAATCGGTCTTCTTTGTGTTGGACATTCTCTCTCCTTAAAGAACATTTTCTATCTCAAATGTTCCCAACGGAGTGCCCAACGAAATTCCGGGCCGGGGGAGGCAGGACAATCAGAGACGTTCTTGTCATACAGCTCTCCTTGCCTTTGTCGCCAAGATAAGATAAACAGTATTTGAACTCAGAATACCTTCCAAAATAAAAAGGGCTTCGCGCGCGGAGTACTGTCCCAGTAGAACACGCCTCAAAAGTTGGAACCGAGGCCATAGGACGTCAGATTCGCTGAACCGACTAGTGCAGTGCGCCTTAAATAGTAACGAATATCGAGCGGATATCGTCCTTAGAATAGAGGGACGATTCGGATGCGTGTTGCTCGACCGGTGGTGCTGGATAAACAGGAACAGGCGGCGCTGGAGCAATTAGCTCGGGCGCGTTCTTTACCGGCGCGTCTGGTGGAGCGGGCGCGGATCGTGTTGCGGGCTGCCACAGGTCTTCGGGATCAGCAGATAGCAGCGGAGTTGGGGATCACGCCAGAGAAGGCCTCGCGATGGCGCAACCGTTATCTCGATGGTGGAATCAGCGCCCTTGAAAAAGATGCATCGCGGCCCGGCAGACCGCGTACGATCACCGACACCCGCACTGCGGAAGTGATTCACAAGACCACGCAGGAGAAGCCTTTCAACGCCACGCACTGGAGCACGCGCACGATGGCGGCTGCGACCGGACTGAGCGAAACCACCATACGGCGTATCTGGCATGCCAACGGACTGAAGCCGCATTTGGTGAAGACCTTCAAGGTCAGCAACGATGCCCAGTTTGCCGAAAAACTGGAAGTGATCGTGGGACTCTATCTCAACCCGCCGGAACACGCGATTGTCTTATGCGCCGATGAGAAGAGCCAGATCCAGGCTCTGGATCGTACCCAACCTGGTTTACCGATAAAGAAGGGCCGTTGCGGGACCATGACCCACGATTACAAGCGGAACGGGACTGCGACCTTGTTCGCCGCCATGGATGCTCTCGACGGCACGGTGATCAGCATGTGCGACGACCGGCACCGCCATCAGGAATGGCTCAGGTTCCTGCGTGTGATTGATCAGGTCACGCCGCCGGAAAAAGATCTCCACCTGATTGTCGACAACTACGCGACGCACAAACATCCGAAAGTGCAGCGATGGCTTACCCGTCATCCCCGGTTTCGCGTCCACTTCACCCCGACCAGCAGCTCATGGCTGAACATGGTGGAGCGCTTCTTCCGGGACCTCACTCAAAATCGATTGCGGCGCGGTGTCTTTCACGATCCGGAGGAATTGATTATGGCCATCGGAGAATACATCGACAAGCACAACCAGAACCCCAAGCCCTTCATCTGGACTGCGAAGGCTTCCGATATCCTCGAAAAGGTCAAGCGTGCCAGGCGCGCGCTTGATAATCGGTATTCTGCTTGACGCAGACCACTAGTTACTCGGCGGCTTTCCCCTTCGCTTTCCGGTGCTCGGCCCAGCGGCGCTTCTGCG
>DATAUH010000386.1:0-18632 GCA_036268375.1 Bryobacteraceae bacterium
GGAACTAAACTCAGCCGCGAGTGGGCTTCGTCGACCGGTTGCGTTGACCCCGCTCTTGTACCGGATGCTGCTGCTCGCCGTCCGGAAGAACCGGTTTCGGCAGATTGGCCGCGGAGTATTTCGCCAACGTCAACGGCCCCATCGTGTCCGGAAGAACCGGCGGCGCGGTGGGCGCGTCCTGGAAGCGAAACGCAGACGTGAGGTCGCCGAAAGTGCGCCGCCGCCAATCGGTGATGTTGAGTTCCCGCACGCCGGTGAACACCTCCAGAAACCGAAGCACCGAAGTGTGGTCGAAGTTTTCGCTGCACACCCAGCCGCCCGCGGTCCAGGGCGAAACCAGAATGCAAGGGACGCGGAAGCCGCCGCCAATTGGCAGTCCGTTGACGAATTCACGCGCAGTTCCCTCCAGGGGTACAGGCGGCGCTACGTGATCGAATAATCCGTCGTTCTCGTCGTAGTTCAGGATGAAAATTGTCTTGGCCCAAACGTCCGGATTAGCTGCGATTGCGTCGATCTTGCTGGCCACGAAAGCGGCCCCATCGGCAGGCATGTAGTCCGGATGTTCGGATTGGAAGCTGGTGGGAATGATCCATGAGACCGCGGGCAGTTTGTCGTGTCGCGCATCATATTCAAACTGGCCGTCCGGATCCACCTGCATGCCGCGCGAATAGAGCGGGGAACCTGCCGCCTCCTGCTGAAAGACTTTGAAGTTTTTCAGCATGTTGCAGCCGTAGCTGTCTTGTTGCTGATACACCTTCCAACTTACGCCCGCTGCCTGCAAGCGCTCGGGATAAGTGGTCCACGTGTATCCCCCTGCGGGCGCGCGATTGGTCAGCATGGGGCCGCCCCCGGATCCTTCCGGGTCGATACTGGCCGTCATGAGATACATGCGATTGGGCCAGGTCGGGCCAAAAACGGAGCAAAAGTAGGAATCGCAAATCGTGAACGATTCCGCCAGCGCGAATTGAAAGGGAATGTCGGCGCGCTTGTAATAACCCATCACATACGGGCCCTTCACACCATCGGCTTTCCGGTGCGCGGGCAGCCACTGATCCATGCGGCCGCCGTTCCAGGCCTGATGCTGCACGGCCCAGGCGTGGCTTGTGGAGGGAATCTTCTGCGCGCTGCTGGTATGCGTGTCCAGGTGGAACGGCAGCAGGTACCCGTTGGGATTTTCGGAATCGGGTTGGTAGAAGACGGATTTGCCGTTTGGAAGTGTAAGCGCGGTGGAATCGCCAAATCCGCGCACGCCCGCGAGCGTGCCGAAGTAGTGATCGAACGAGCGGTTTTCCTGCATCAGGACGACCACGTGCTTTACGTCGCGTAACGAAGTGGGCCGGTTCTGCGACTGCGCCAATACGCGGCGCACGTTCGGCGGCATCAGCGTGGCAGCGGCCGCAGCGGCCAAAGTTCCCGCGCCTTTCAGTAAGCGGCGGCGCGTTACGCCCGCGCTAAAGGATTCCGGTTTTGAACGATCCAACGGAGTGCTCCTTCGAAATATCGCTGAAAAACGATTTTAACTGTGAAGGCCAGGGTATCAGCAGGCCTGCCTCGGCTAATTTGGCGCGACATCGCGCGCGCCGCGCCCGCCATAGACCAGAAGAAATCCCGCTGGGACCAGAAACACCGTGAGTAAGACTGACAGCAATAGCCCGCCAATCAGCGCGCGCGCCAGCGGAGCGTACGATTCACTGCCTTCACCGAGCTTCAGCGCCATCGGCATCAAGCCGATGATGGTGGCGAGCGATGTCATCAGGATGGGCCGCAAGCGCACGCGGCAGGAAGCGACGATCGATTCGGCGACGCTCCGCCCTTCCGACTGCAGGTGGTGCGCGAATTCGACAATCAGAATGCTGTTGGACATAGCGATCCCGGCCAGCATGACGATCCCCATCAGCGACATCACGTTCAAAGTTGTATCGGTAAGGACCAGCGTAAACAGAACACCCGAAATTCCCGGCGGCAGTGCCAGCAAGATGATGAGCGGATCGAAAAGCGAGCGGAACTGCGCCACCAGAATCAGAAACAGCAGCACCACCGAAAGCCCCAGGCCGAACGCAAAACTTCGGAAAGAGGCGTTCATCGCCTCCGCGCTGCCACGCACCGCCACCTGGACATTCGCTGGAACCTTCACGTGTTGGACCACATCGTGAACGTAGTCCGCTGCCGCTCCCAGGTTCTCCGACGATGGACGCGCGTAGACATCAAGTTTACGGCGAATCTGATAGTGGTCCACTTCAGTCGGAGCCTGCGTGCGTTCGATGCTCGCGATCATATCCAAGCGCGTCGGCTCCGATTTTCCTTCCGCGTGCAAGGGAATCGAACGCAGGTCTTGCACCGAGCGAATCTGCGCTTCCGGGTACTGCACCGTCAAAAAGTAGTTGTTGCCGTTGCGCGGATCGATCCACAGATTCGGCGCGATCATCTGGTTCGATGTAAGCGAGGTGATCACATTCGTCAATACTTCGCGCTCCGTCAAACCCAATTTTGCCGCGTGCAACCGATTGACATTCACGCGCAGCGACGGATAATCCAGATCCTGCGGCATGAAGACGTCCGCCAGCCGCGGCGAAACGCGTAACTGCCCGGCGATCTCCTGCGCCACCTGGTTGTCGGCCTCCAGATTTGACCCGACGATCTGCACATCGATCGGAGCGGGAGCGCCCATGCTAACGACGGCGTCCACCAAGCTGCCCGTTGAGAAGAATGGCGTGATTTGGGGCATTTCCTCTGCCAGCGCCTTCTTGATGCGTGCGATGTATTCGTAACTGCCGATGTGGTGGTCCGGTTGCAGCCCGACCTGAACGAACCCCGTGTGCATGGCCGCGTTCGGCGTATAAACCGCCGAAAATCCGTTGTCGACTCCGATATTGTCGACAATGATCGCGAGATCCTCCGGAGCCACGATGCGCTTGACCAGCGATTCGATGCCCGCGGCATACCTTTCCGTCACACTGAGCTTTGTACCCGAGGGCGCTTTGAAGGTAACAACGAATTGGCCGGCGTCGGTTTGAGGGAAGTACGAGAACCCGAGCCGGTTATAGAGCAGCAGACTGGCTCCGAACGCTACGAAGAACAATACCAGCACGGTAGCGGGGATCCGCAACGTTTGCTTCACCAAGGCCTCATAAATATGCAGCATGCGCTCAAAAGCGCGGTTGAACGCCGCATTGAAGTGCGCTGCCCAGCCTCGATTTGGCGCCTTCAACGTGCGCGCCTCCGCCGAATCCGTCTCGCTCAGGTGTTCGGGATTCTGCAATCTCAGAAAACTGGCGCAGAAGAGGGGAACCACGGTCAGGGCCACAAAATACGAAGCAAAAAGCGACACTACAACTGCCAGTGCCATCGCCGAAAACAGAAACTTGCTCACGCCAACCAACAGGGTGACCGGAAAAAACACGACGGCAGTGGTCAGCGTGGATGCCAACACCGGAAGCGCCACTTCCCGGCCCCCATTTTCAGCGGCCACGCGCGGCGGTTCGCCCATTTCCAGATGACGGAAGATGTTTTCCAGCACAACCACGGAGTTATCAATCAGCCGAGAAAGCGCAAGCGCCAGTCCGCCAAGCACCATGCTGTTGATGGATGATCCGCCCATTTGCAGGACAAAGAAAGTCGCGCAAATCGAAAGTGGAATCGAGAAAAACACCGCAACTGTGGCGCGAAAACTCCCCAGAAAAACCAGAATCATCAGGCAAGTGAGAAACAGGCCCATCCCGCCTTCATGCAGCAGCGTTTCAATGGCCGTACGCACAAATCGCGATTGGTCGAACACCACGTGGGTCTTCATCGCCGCGGGTACATCCACTAGATGGGACGTGGTTTCACGCACGCCATCGACAACCGCAATGGTGTTGGAATCGCCTCCCTGCTTCATCACCGGCAAGTAAACCGATCGCTGCCCATTCACGTGCACAACGTTGTACTGCAGCGCATGCGCGTCTTTCAATTCGCCGACATCCGACATCAAAACGGGATTTTCGCCGTTCATCTTGAGCGGATATTGGCTTGCCTCTTTCAAATTGAACTGCGCGTTCGAATAAATGTTGTAGTCCAGATTTCCGATCTGAACGTCGCCGGCGGGCAGAATCACGTTTGCCTGGCTGAGACTGCGCACCACATCCATCGGGCTGATCTGGCGCGCCTCCAGCTTGAAAGGATCGACATAAAACTGGATCTGCCGCCACGGTCCGCCAAACGGCTGCGGAATGGACGCGCCGTGCACGCTCGCCAACTGATTGCGCACGAAGTTCTGCGCAATGTCTTTGAGCGCCCCGTCGGACATGCCGTCGCCATTCATGGTCACCAAACACACCGGCAGACTCGACGCGTCGGACTTCAACACCACCGGCGGCAGCGTGCCCGGCGGCAAATCTTTCATATCGGAGACCGCCAGATTGGCGATCGTCGCTGCATCGATATCCGCGTTCGTGTTGGATTGAAAATAGACGCGGATGATGCTGACTCCGTTCAACGAACGCGATTCGATATGATCGATGCCGCTGGCCATCGTGAAGAAGCGCTCCAGGTGGTACGTAATGTCGCCTTCGATCTGTTCCGGCGGCATGCCGGAATAGAAAGTTGCTACCACTACCACCGGAATATTCATCGCGGGGAACATATCTACCGGCATCTGCATCGCGCTGACGCCGCCCAAAATCGCGATGATCACGAACACCACCACGATCAAATATGGCGTATTGATGGCAAATCTGGACATCCTTGCTCCCTAGGATTTCGGCGCCGCTTCGCCGCCCAAACTGATGGCGTGTGGTTGAACCTTGGCCCCGTCTTTCAAACCGGCTCGCGAGCCGACTACGACATCGTCGCCGTCATTCAAGTCGCCGTGCAGAACCTCGATGCGCTGCGCGTTTTCCATTCCCAACTGCACCGGCACCAACTGCAATGCTCCCGATGCTACGCGGAAAACGCGTCCTGAGGTTCCGGAGCCATCAACCGCCTCTACCGGAATCGATAGAACATGCTTGTGTTCATCGGTTACGAGATCGACCTCCGCATACATGCCCGGCACCAGCGTCAACGACGGGTTGGCCACGTCCACTTCCGTCTTCATCGTGCGCGTCGCTTCGTCCACCTTGTCCGCGAAGCGCGCCACGCGCCCGGGAAAAGTCCGCTTCAAAGCCGAGACCTTCACATCCACCTGCTGCCCCAGCCTCACCGAAGGCACTGCCGACTCCGGCACCGGCAGCGCCAGGCGCAGTTTTGCGTTTTCAGACAGCCGCACCAAAGGCATCGCCTGCGTCTGCGATGATGTGCCCGCCTGTATCAGCGAGCCCACGTTCGCGTAGCGCCGCGTAACCACACCCGTGAACGGCGCCGCGATCACAGCATATTTCGACATCGTCTTGAAACGCGACTGCTCTGCTTGCGACACGCGAATTCGCTGCTCTGCCGCCGCGATGCGCGACTTAGCGGCTGACACCTGAGCCTCCGCTTCGAGATCGCGCGAGTGCGCTTCATCCACCTGCTGCTGCGGCACCAGACCTTTTTCCCGCTTCGAAACATCCGATATCCGCGAATACGACAGGTGCTCCATATCGTGCGCCGATTCCGCCCGTTGCAGCTCATCCTTGGCGGCCGACACTCCGGCCGACGCTTCATCGATCGATGCCTGCGCGCGCGCTAAGTCGTCCTGCATTTCCGGAATTTCGAGCGTGGCCAGAATCTGCCCTTCGTTCACGCGGTCGCCCATGTCAACCTTGATGTCGCGCACATAGCCCGAAACCTTCGCCATTACGTCGACCTCTTGAAAGGGCTCGAACTCAGCCGTCAGCACAACCGTGCTCGCAAGATTTGTAAACCCGGCCTTGGCCACCGCGACCACCGGAATCGTAGTGTCGGCACCCGTTGAAGCCTGCGTCGTTTCGACCTGCTTCGAGCACCCGCTGAACATCCCCGCAAAAACCATCAGCGGGATGGCGGCGCAATTTGCACTCATATGCTCGCTCCACGTACGGCCCGTCATCGCAACGCTCCAATCTCGTAATCCAGTTCCGTGCTCCGGCTGAGATACTCATACTTCGCCGCAGCCGCGGCGATTTGCGCCGACGTCAGATTCAGTTGCGCCTGATTCAGCTCCACAATGCTCCCCAATGCGTTGTCATAACGCGCCTGCGACAACCGCAGCGCTTCCGTGGCCTCAGCCACCATTCGCGCCGTTACGCCAATCCGCTGAAAGGCATCATTGGCGGCCAACCATGCCACCCGCACATCGCGCGATACCTCAATCACCAGCGCGTCTATATCTTTACTTGCGGCCGTTGCGCGCTCCGCCGCCTCTTCGTGACGCGCGCTGAAGAGGCCGCCGTTTAGAATCGGGATGTTCACGTTGATGCCCGCGGCGCTGTAGGTCTCCTGAAGCCGCGGATCCCGCACCGGCGCAACACCGGCTCCGGCAAGCGCGGTGACAACAGGATTGCGAAGCCGTCGTTCCGCATCGGCGTAACGGTCCAGCGCTTCCTGGCTCAGCCGCAACGAAGCCAGATCCGGGCGGTCGCGCAAGGCCTGGGCCACCAACGCGCCAACGTCCGTGTTTAGCGCCAGAGGCAGCGATTGGTCGGTAATATCATAAGGGTCATCGGTCGCAACACCCATAGCGGCCGATAGCCGCGCGTGACTCGCCTTCTGATCGTTCTCTGCGCGAAACAGATCCAGCTCCGCCTGCGACACGTTGACTTGCGCGAAACTGACATCCACTGTGGACCGCAACGCGCTTTGCGCCAGCGCATTCACCTGGCGCAGCGTAAGCTGGCGAAGGTCCAGCGTCGCCCGCGCCACCTGAAGCACCGATTGCGCCGCCAACGCCGCGAAGTAGGAGTCGCGCACCTCGAGCGCAACCTGGGCGCGAGTATAGGTGACGGTCTGCTCCTGTGATGCGCTGCGCAGACGTGCGCTCTCCGCCAACGCGCCCGTGCGGCCGAAATCCGTAATCAACTGATTGGCGATGAAACCGGTCGCGCCGCGGCTGTAAAGGCTCGATGTGGGCAGCGCGCCCGATGAAAGCACAGAGCTGTGCTCAGCGCCTACGCCCGTAACGTTTCCAGACACAAGCGGGAAATAGGCGGAGTGCACCTCCTTCACGACCGAGCGCATGGCTTGCGCGCTAGCCTCCGCGGAGGCGATGCGCGGATGATTGCGAAGCGCCACCTGCTGCGCCTCTTCGAGCGAAATCGCCCGCGGAGTTTGCCCCCAGCTGTACGCAGTCAACGCCAGAGGAAGCGTGAGGCGAAACAACCAGCGCGGATCAATCATTGCGCCGTTCCGGAAACTGCCTTGAGGACCACCGTATCCTGAATCTCGATCAAACCGTCAGTCACCAGTTCACAGAGGAGGCTCGATAACGCCTCGACTTTCGCGGGACTCTCGATAAACTCGATGCGCACCGGCATGTGGCGCGCGGCCTCTGCGCCATCTTCTTGCGAGTGCATCCGGTGATGCGATCCGAAACCCTGGGAGGGCCGAAATACGGTTGCCCCGGCTACGTTCTCGCGCAAGAGCAGCGCAACGATCTCCCGGCTGAGGAAATCTTCGTTGGAGCTTGTGTCTTCGTTAATGTGTATGGTGACCTTTTTTGCGGGACCAGGAGAAAGCACTCGCGTTCCTTGTTGAAAGGTATAATCCAGATATATCCAGCGTTTGCACGCAACACCACTGAAGACTTTCTGAATTTTTCCTGACTTTTCCTTCATCAAGTCTTCAGGAATTCTTCAGGAGGTCGCGCCGCGCGCGTGCAGTACATTGAAGCGAAGCTGTGCGTATTCTGGTCATCGAGGACGAACACAAACTCGCCAAAGCCCTTCAGGAAGGCCTCCAGGCCGAAAACTATGAGGTAGTTGTGGCCGCTACCGGCGAGGACGGCTTTTATCTCGCGCAAACGCAATCCTTCGATCTTCTGCTTTTGGACGTAATGCTGCCCGGCCGCAGCGGCTTCGAAATTCTCGCCACCATGCGCCAACTGGGATACTCCACGCCCGTGTTGATGCTAACCGCGCGCGACGCCGTAGAAGACCGCGTGCGCGGCCTCGACGCGGGCGCCGACGATTATCTGGTGAAGCCGTTCGCGTTTCCCGAGTTACTGGCTCGCGTGCGCGCTTTAAGTCGCCGTGGAACTCCCGAGTCCGATCCGCGCCTGCGGGTGGGCGACCTGGAACTCGACGCTGTAGGCCGCCATGTCTGCCGCGGCGGTCAACCCTTGGACCTCACCGCGCGCGAGTTCGACTTACTCGAGTATCTCGTTCGCCATCGTGGCCACGTAGTCTCTCGGGAAATGTTGACGCGCGACGTCTGGAAAGAAGCGGGGCGCCACACGCCGCTCGATAACGTCATCGACGTGCACGTGGCCCGCTTGCGGCGCAAGGTCGACGATCAATTCCCACACAAACTGCTGCATACCGTGCGTGGCGTCGGTTTTGTCGTTCGCGAAGACCAATAGCCAGACCCTTCCTGTAAAGTAATCCAGATGATCATCTGGAGGCCGGCCGGTATTGGATTCTTGCAGTTCTCCATCTCCGATCCCTGTTCAGCACGCCGCACTGGCGCGCCTCTTGCGGGATGCGGATGGCCGCCTACCGGCCGAGGCGGATACTCATGTAGTGGCTTACTTCCCGATTGTGCGCTGCCGCAAGCCATCGTGAACCGCGGTGGAGCATTCCAGGAAAAAAGCAATATTCTTCGGCGTAAGAAGTGAGGACGGCACGCCGCCGTGGTTCGGCGACGCACTTTAAAAAAATTGCGCCGCCGGACAACTTACCGGCGGCGCTTTCCAGCCCGGGAGGGGGAAACAGTTGTTAGTGAGAGTAGAAAACGTAATCCGAGTAGGCCTTCTCGACAGCCGGATCGAGCGCCAACTTCTGCTGCAGAATCCAAATGCCATTCGCATCGGCGAGGAAGACCAAGCCGCGTTTGTCGTCCCTGGCGATCGCAGTCACACCGGTGAATTCCCGCGCCACTTTGGGGTTCTTCGGATCCGAAAAATCCATAATCCGCATCGTCTGCGGGGCGTTGCTCCCCGCCTGCGCGGCCGGAGCGGGCCCAGTTCCGACCAACGCCGCAGTACCGGCGACCAGCGTCAGCCCAGAGTTCCCGGCGTAACTCATATCGCCCAGCACCAGCGGCTTTGCCGGCTTGCTGACATCGACTAACGTCACCGGCTTGCCTGCGCCGCGTTCCGCATAAAGATATAGGCTGCTATAGTGCGGCGTAATCAGAAAATTGGCGATCGCACCGCCACTTACGTCTACGTGGCCTAACACCTGAATTTCGTCTTTCGGGTCCTCCGCCGTCTTAGCTTTTTTGTCCTTCGCGCTCCCGCAAGGAATCGTCAAACTCAGGGCGGCAATGGAGCACAGACACATCAAATACGATTTGGATTTCATCGGGCCTCTTCCGCGGCACGCCCGCACGGTGCGGATCAATTCTGCCTGCCCCGTTTTTAGCATCGGCTCCGCTGAAGTGCGCCTGAAGATTTCCTTAAGTTTTTCTGAAGCGACGCGCTAGTTTCCTTCAGTTGCGCGGCTCGCACAACCACAGTTATAAGGGAAGTCGGGTGCTCTCTCTTTTTCGCGCCAAACACATCCGAACACGCCTCACGCTTTGGTACGTAGGCATCCTCGCGTTTATTCTGCTCCTCTCCTGCCTTATCACCGCCACTTTTCTGTTCTTTCAGATGCGCGGTCAGCTCGATCACTATGCGATTCAGGATATTGAGACCGTCGAGGGCCTGCTTTACTTCACATCAAGCGGCCGTGTAATTCTTCGCGAAGACTATCACAACCACCCGAATTCGAAGTATCTGCTGGAACGCTTGGTAGAGATCCGTTCCGCCGAGGGGCTCCTTCTCTTTCGCAACGAGCGCCTGGGGCATCAATCACTGGGCGGCGCCGTGCTGCCGGAAGAGGGAGTCGACGGTTATTCCGCGCGTACCGTGCGGCTGGCCAACGGCGACACGGTGCGCATGGTGAGCCGGCGGCATACGCTCGATGGGCGCCCGCTCTTGATTCGCTTGGGATATAGCGAGGGACCGATCTGGGCGCGGTTTGACGAACTGTCGCTCGCGTCGCTATTGGCTCTGCCATTGATTCTCGCGCTCGCCGGCGCGGCCGGATATTTTCTGGCGCGGCGCGCTTTGGCGCCACTCGAAGAGATGGCGCGCCGCGCCGAGGAGATCACGTCGGAAAATCTGCATGCGCGGCTGCCCGTACCGGCGGTGAATGACGAGCTCAGCCATTTGGCGCAAGTCTTCAACAATCTCCTGGGCCGGCTCGAGCAGTCTTTCGAGCAACTGCGCCGCTTCACGTCGGACGCGTCGCACGAACTACGCACACCGCTCACCGCGATCCGCAGCGTGGGAGAGGTTGCGCTTCAAACCAACGCGAACCTTGCCGAATACCGCGACACCATCGGCAGCATGCTCGAAGAGGTCAACCGGCTCACGGAGCTGGTGGACAGCCTTCTAACCATCTCCCGAGCCGATGCGGGCCGCATCCAGCTGCATCCCGTTGCATTTTTCGCGATGGAGCTAGCTCGCGAATCCGCCGGTCTGTTTGAAGTGTTGGCGGAGGATCGGGATCAGCAAATCACCGTTTCGGGCGACGAAACGGCGCGCATTTACGGCGACCGGATCTTTCTGCGTCAGGCGCTGGTCAATATAATTCACAATGCTGTAAAGTGTTCACCCAATGGCGGCGCCATCACTGTGCGCGTGGAATCCGAGGCTCCAGGGCAGGTGCGAATCGAAGTGGCGGATAACGGACCCGGCATTGCCGAAGAGCACGTCGCACGAATCTTCGACCGTTTCTATCGCGTAGACGAATCGCGTTCGCGCGATGCCGGAGGCGCCGGGCTCGGACTGGCAATCACGCAATGGGCCATACGGGCCCACGGCGGTTCGATTCGCGTGCGGACTGCTCCCGGCGAAGGATCGACATTTCAGATCTTGTTGCCCTCCTTAGATTCGACGGCAGACGAGATGGCCGCCACGTTAGTGCGCAGAACCTCTTTTGCCGCCGAGTAAACTGGCGCCAATTCGGCGTAAGGCGAATCACAGAGATGAGCGCGTCAACGTCAATGCAGGCAGCACGGAAAACCGCGTCGTCGTAAATCAGGCGCTATTTCGTGTCTTCGGTTATTTCGATACCGTTCACACAAGCCATACCAACAACCGGCACGAACGAGAGGAGGATCTTGCCTTGGGCGTTGGGCCGAATTCCGGAGAAAGATCTGTCGATTGGCCTGCCTTCGCCGCCGGCCTCTTTCAAAATATCGAAGTTGCGCATCAAGGCTACGCCGTTGCAGTACACGTCAAAAAGGCGACTTCCAACTCCTCCAACGCCGCTGTTCCGTTTGCCGTAATGGCCTTCGCAGAATTTCAGCGTGACGCGATACTTCCCATCGGCGACGGGCAGCGCGTAGGAGAAATGGCCCCATCGTTCGCTGGCGTAGAGTCCAATGTCGGGTGCGGTCGAATTGCCGTCCTGGGCTGGATTCGTGGGGCGAACCAGCGCATTTCCACCCAGAAAATACGAATCGGCCTGCCATTCCTGTCCCGCAGAGTTCTTCCATGAAGCGGTCCAACCCCCGCGAATTCGGATTGGCCTGACCTTGCCCGCAATTACGGGCAGCACCTCGATGCCGCTGAGGATGGCGGTACCTCGAACCGGAGAAAACGTCAAGTGAAGGAAGCCGTCATCGGCCGGCGAGACATTGCGAAAGACCCGCTCGTCGGCGGTGTTGGCGCCGTTCGCGTCGGCGACCACGTCAAAGAAATCCAGGAGGCGTTTCCCGTTGGCAGAGACGTGAAACACGCGCTGCCCCTCTCCACTCGATTCTGCGCTGATAAAGTCTGCCAACCCTGTCTCTGCGAAGTGGAGGCGCAGTTCATATGATCCCGGCTTCAAGGGGATGGCATACCGGAAGTCGCCCTGACGCAGATGGCGATAAATATCGGGATCTAGAGTTCGAACGACCCTCTCCGATGGACGAACCAGAACCGAGCCTCCAGAGAAAAAGCGGTCGGGCCACCACGTCCGTCCGCTACGGTCCATGTAGGGATTGACGGCGCCAACGATCATCCGCAGGTCATCGCCCGCGGACAGCGTGACCGGTGCGGCGCCTGTAACAGCAGCCGCGCCGGAACCGGCGGAGATTGGCTGCACACCGCCCCACCTCCACCAGGAGAGGCCGCCAACAACTGTTACGAGGGCCACTATCCAGAGGAGCCTCGGAAGTGTGATGCGGTTCTGTAGCGGACGAGGTTCCGGGGAGGGGCTTGCCGGCGCCGCAACCGGCAACAAGGGAACCTCTGAATCCGGCCCTGGGGCATCGGTGGCGGCGGCCTGCGTTTCCCAGCGGAAGCCGGCTCGATAGGAACCCGGGGACAAATCGATCCTGACCAGGTGATGGTTGCCATTCTCTGCAAGGTAGTATTGCGCCAACCTCTTTCGTACTTCGTTCGCGGTTACGCGAACAATCGTGTGCTGGCCGGCATCGAAGTCGTGCGGAAGTTGAAAGAGCTCCACCCCGATGGAGCGTTCCTTCAGAGTGCCGCTGGGACCGTTAATTGTATGGTCGACGATGTACTGGAGGAACTCGCGGCTTCGTTTGCTCGTGCGAAAGGAAGCGCTCTCCAACAGGCGCGATAATTCCGCTTGAACGGCCTGCTCACCGACTGCATCGAGTTCTGTCCCTTGATCCCCGCCCATCCCGCTTGCGCCAAATCATAGCACACCGGAATAGAGTGGTTTGGAGGAGTTTAACGGGCCGGCTAACGGTTAAACCGGAGGCTTCAATACGGCCTTCTTTGCCTGTAAGCGCCCAGTTTCAGTGGTACTTCGGGCCGCAAACCGTACGACACCTAGTCCGACGGCGTGTTGCGCGATAGCATAGCGCCGATCAAAGGGAAATCTGCGTCTCACAGCTCTTCCGCGGGCGGCATCCTCTGGCGCAGGGACCGACTCTTGTATAGAGATGAGGGTGCTTACGATTCCGGGATCTTACGTTGCAGTCATGAGGAGGGAACCCCATGCGTCGTCGTCACCATCGCGGAAGCTTCGCCTCTCACTTACTTTGGAGTTGCGCGATCTTTCAGATTGCCGCTTTACCTGGCAATAGCCAGACTCTGGGTCAGGTGACCGGACGGATTACGGATGCCTCGGGCGCCGTCGTCGCAGCCGCCACGGTAACGCTTCTGAATCCGGCGACCAACGCCGTCCGAAACACCGTTTCCACCGAAGACGGCGACTATACGTTCCCGTCCGTTCCCCCCGGCATCTACAACGTGAAGGCGGAACGACCGGGCTTCCGCGTCGCGGAGGCGAACCATCTCGAAGTCCAGGTGCAGCAGACCGTGCGCCAGGACCTCAAGCTCGAAATCGGACAGATGACCGAATCCGTGGAGGTGTCGGCTTCTGCGGACCTTTTACAAACTGAAAACCTGGCAATGGGCACGGTTATCGAAAACAAGGCGCTCACCGAGCTGCCGCTCTCGGGCCGCAACTACTTAAGCCTGGTGGCGCTGTCCTCCAATGTGGATACGCTTTCGCCCTCTGCCGGCCAGGCCGGCTCTCGCCAGGGCGGCGACCGCGCTTCGCAATCCATCTCAGCCGCCGGACAGCGGATCATGTTCGACTACTACACGCTCGACGGCGTAAACAACACCGATCCCGATTTCAATACTTATGTTAGTTTGCCCTCGATCGACGCGATCCAGGAATTCAAGGTGCAGACCGGCATCTATCCCGCCGAGTTCGGCCACCAGGCAACTCAGATTAACGTCGTCACAAAATCGGGCGGCAACAGATATCATGGCGCGCTGTTCGATTTCATCCGCAACGATAAGTTGGATGCCGTGCCATACCAGTTCGGCACCGTCCACCCGGTGAAGTCGCCATTCAAGTGGAACGACTACGGGTTTGAAGTCGATGGCCCCGTCCGGATCCCGAAGATCGTCAACGGCCGGAATCGGCTTTTCTTCATGGCGAATGATGAGTGGAAGACGCAGCGCTCCCATAGCCAGACGAATTACACGCTTCCTACCGCCGACGAGGAAGGAGGCAACTTTAGCGCACTCTCCGCCGCCATATACGATCCCGCCACCGGCGGATCCACCGGCGCAACCAAGACGCCCTTTCCTGGCAACATCATTCCGACGAACCGGCTCGATCCGATCTCGCTGAAATTTCTTAACTACTACGCTGCCGCGGTTCTCCCCACTCCGACCAACAATTACCCATTCATCACAAGCGCGCCCAATAACCGCGATGCTTTTACCCTGCGCATGGACTTCATCGAGTCCCCGAAATCGCAGTGGGCCGGCCGGTACAGTTGGGGCGACGAAAACCAATCGTCCAACGGCTTGGGCGGCATCGGGGCCAAGATTGTGACGAACTATGAGCAGTACCTCGGGACCAACACGCGCACGCTGACGCCGCGGCTGGTCAACGAAGCGCGGTTCGGCTACACGCGGATCTACAATTCCACCGGGACACTCTCGGCGGGATCGAACAATGCCGTGGGTGCGCTCGCAATCCCTGGGCTGAACCCTGGCGATCCCGCCACCTGGGGCATTCCGAATATTTCGTTGACCGGCGACGGATTCAGCGGCATCGGAGACAACACCGATGGACCCTATGTAATCCAGGACAACTCGCTGCAGTTCGTGGACAATCTCTCCTGGACTCGGGGTAAGCACCAGTTCCGCGCAGGTTTCGAATTCAACCGTCAGAATTTTAACCAGGTAGGAAACCAATTCTCGCGTGGCAACTTCGTTTTCCAGCCGAACGCAACACAGAGCCCGACCCATACGGGCGGCGACGCCTTCGCCGAGTTCCTGCTCGGCGACCTTTATCAATCCACGGTGGCGGTGGCCATCGCCAACGCAGAATATCGGCGAAACACCATGGGGGCTTTCGTCGACGACACCTATCGCATCACACCGAAGATTACGCTGTCGCTAGGTCTGCGCTACGAATTGACTCCGCCGTGGGTCGATCAGCTCGGGAACGATTTCACGGTAGCCCTGCCGACGCTCTATTTCGGTCCCCAGGCCCCGCGCTCGCAATGGCCCCACTTTGTACGCCAGGGAAGTTGCAGCGATCCATACCAGGGCCTCGCGATCAATTGGACCGACACCACCGGCGCCCCCGGCACCCAAGCTTCGCCGCCGCCTATGTGCAGCAACGGAGCCTTTCCCGACGCGTTGATGCAGACCGATTACCGCAACTGGGCGCCGCGCATCGGTGTTTCCTGGTCGCCCGACGCAAAACTGGTGGTCCGCGCCGGCTTTGGCGTTTTCTACAACCAGGATATCGGCAACGCCTATTTCGACATGGCGCGCAACATCGCCGGGCGGGTCACACAAACCTCCGGCCAAAACGGGGGCACGGTGGGCGTGCCCAACCTGTTTTACGACAATGCTGTTCCCGGCGGCAACGGCGCGATTGCGCAGATTCCCCCGCCATACGCATACGCGATGGCATATGACCACCGCACCTCGTACACCATGCAATACCTCCTCAACGTGCAACGCCAGGTCGGTTCACGAACCGCGATCGAAGCCGGCTATCTGGGGAACCAGAGCCATCATCTTTATGGATTCCAGGACGCGAACCAGGCCATCCCATATGGTTACCTGGGCAACGGGACCTCCACGCCCGTCTCCACCCGCCTCCCTTACCTCAATTACGGCGTCATCCAACTCGTTCACGATGGCGGCAATGGCGTATACCATGCTCTCAGCCTGAAGGTCACCCGCCGCTTCGGTGAGGGACTCAGCATCGTCAGCTCCTACACGTTTTCCAAGTCGATCGACGACACCAGCGGGATCCGCACCCAGGGCTTCGACACGCTCTTCCCGCAAAACAGCGACTGCATCGCCTGCGAGCGCGGGCTGTCTTCGTTCGACGTGCGCCATCGCTCCGTCACCTCCATCCTCTACGATCTTCCGTTGGGAAAAGGCAAGCGGCTGAACATCAATAACGCCGTGTTGAACGGGATCGCGGGCGGCTGGCAGACCGGCGGCATCGTCACGATGCAGACCGGTATTCCCGGCACACTGAGTATCGGAGGAGTCGACAACGCGGCCACATCGGATGGCGGTTACGATCGGCCCAATTCTACTGGCGCAAGCGTTTTCGCACCAAACCGTACCCCGTCGCGATGGCTCAATCCCGCGGCCTTCACCGAGGCTCCTCCGGGCTTTTTCGGCTCGGTAGGCCGCGACACCATCGAAGGTCCAGGTATCTTCAACTTCGATATGGAAGTGCACAAGCAGTTCCGCATGCCATACCGCGAAGGCCACGTTCTTCAGTTCCGCTTAGAAGCGTTCAACGTCCTTAACCATCCGAACTGGGGCATGCCGAACCTCAACATACTTTCGGGCGCGGCATTTCCCGGACAGCCGGGCACAAATGCGCACCAGAATTTCGGCGTCGTTAACGGCACACAGACGGCTATGAGACAGCTTCAAATCGGACTGAAGTATTCGTTTTGATGTGAACCGCTCGGGGATCGCGTGGACTTCATCATGGACAACCTGAATGCCGTCAAGCCGGGAAAGGACGTTACCGGGATGTGTTGCAAATACGGCAGGCGAAACAAACGGGATGTTTCATGATTTTGCCAGAGTGGCCGTCTGGCGGCCATTCCGCGATTGTCAGCCGATTGAGGGAATCCTCGAAAAACCTATTTGCAACACATCCGGAAATATAGGATATGGGCGCGGTCTGTTCCGGATTGGTGGCAGAAGTAATGCGAGAAAGCGTGCTAGGTGAACATGCGTGGGATCTGGCCCGGCACATTTACAGCGGTTAGGTTGTCGAGCAGGTCGTAGGCGTAGCTCGTCAGATTGTTGTTCGGCTCGACGATGCCGGTCTGGCGGCCAAGACCATCGCTGCAGAGGATTCGGGTGTTGTTCGCTTCATCCGTGGAACTCGCCGTTGGTCCAAAGCTCAAAGTGGGCCAAATTAGAGTAGCGAACTCAGGACGGTTTCCACCGCGCTGGCCGGCAGTCGCTCGGCAGGTTGCCCAGGTAGTACTCCTCGGCGCGCGACAGCCTAGCCCGGAGCTGGTGCGCCGCATCGAAGGCCTTCCGTCTCCGATGTACGTTTCGCGCGAGAGGGGATTTTTCGAGAATGCCTCGGACCCTGTTAGGCTATGTCTATGTTACTGGGTCAATCGTGGAAGCAGCGAATCGAGTGGATCCGGTCTCGAAAGTGCTTCGGCGGCACGTCGCCGATCATCACAAGCTTGCCAGCCAGGTTGACCCAGCTATGAATCAACAGAATATTGAGGCGGTTAAGTCTGCTACGGCGATGTTGATGTCCTGGTTCGGGCTCATCGGGGAACAGGCGACAACTGCGGTGAATGAGGCCGCCGGGCGTGTTGCGGATGCGGAGGAGCGCGCAAAATGGATATTCCGCAGTTGTTTTGCCGCGGCATCCATCCTGCTGGCGATTACGTGGTGGGAAACTAACATTCGGTCGCCACGAGCCTGAAGGTCGCGGCCGCTGGATGGGAACTTTCTGTCCCCTCACAACGCAATAGCCGCGCTCGCTGCCCAAGCGTGTGGCCGTCCGCTCCGCGTGCCGGTGGTGCGGTTCGCCAGCCAATGCGCGGACGTCTTCGCTGAAGCGCAAAACGATCAGCAAACGGATCCGGAGCAAACTCCTGGAACAAGCAGCAGCGTCGCAGGCGCATGCATGGGCCGGTTCTGGTAAACGGCAAATGGCTTCGACCAATCGTACAGGGCTACATCAACTACCACGCAGTGGCGGTAGTTGGCTGTGACGGTTGGTCTCGAGATGGCTTCGAACAACTCCACTGTGGCCCTCTGTCCATCCCGGAATCTTCGATCCGAACTTTCGGAGAGGCTAAATTAAAAGCGCGAAGTGGCCAAATTGGACTAGCGAGCTCATGGCAATTTCTTGCGCTCGGCGACGTCAAACAATGCTCACCCGCCTGTGACGCAGAACCCGTGAGTATTTCCGGAGCGCCTGGAGGGCTCTTCTCGAGCCGTGGATCCATTGCTTGGGTGGAATCTCGGAGCTGAGGCTTTGGACTTAAAAAGAGCGGGTCTTCCGAATTGACTGATTCTCAATCGGCAATGCACTTCCACAGCGGCGGACTGGGGCGATCGAAGAAGCCTTGCATCCAGTTGCTCCGGCCTCCGGGATTGTGATCTTTGCGAACCGGTGGGTTGCTTTTCTTCGTCTCCGTCGATATCGGCCGCGCGCCGCATTCCTCGATTTCCACATAGCGGCCCTGATACCGAGCCTTCAACTCGCCGTTAAGCTGGAGTTCGATGCGCATCCGTTGGCGGCGCATTCCCGCCTGCACCTCCGAGCGCAGGATCTGATAACGGCGGCCTGCGAAAGAAAGTGTGTAGTCGTTGCCGATCACGCGTTCCTCGATGTGACAAAGAATCGACGCGCGAAATGCTCGTTCCACTCAGGCCAGTACTCCGTCTCCAGAAACTAATTGGCGTCTGAAAGAGTCGAAATCTTCGCCAGCCGCAGATGCTTCACCAAACGATCCTGGGCCGTAAAAAACTGCGTTCAATGCGTTCTTTCGCTTGCGACGAATACGCCAGAATGGAACCGATTCCCAGTTCCCGTAAA
>DATAUH010000387.1:0-7522 GCA_036268375.1 Bryobacteraceae bacterium
AGCATCTTCCAACTTGCTTCATCGCGATTCCCGCCATGCTCCGGGCTCCCATAAAAGCCCTGCATCGTGTGATCGATCGTCATCGCAAAGAAAGACGCCAACGGTGACGACGTCTCATGTTCGATCTGCCGCAAAAACGCCGTCTGCTTTTCGAACGCCAGTTCCGTAAACACCGCGCCGGCGCTCTGTTGACATGCCGCCTGCAACATCGGAATCGTCTTCCGATAAACCGGCGCATAGCGGCTGAGCGGCCCCGCAAGCTGTTTATCGATGTAGAACACGACGCCCGCCGCGACCCCCCCGGGCGCGTCATCCGCGGGAATGATCTGATTCGTCAGCGCCTCGACGACCTTCGCCTCATCGCCCGTAAAGTAGATCAGCGGCCCCGAATAAAGCGCCGGAGCAGCAGCTAGCGCAGCTACGAATGTTCGCCTCAGCATACAAGCTCAAAACCCGTTGTTAGCTTACTACTGACCTCTACCGTGTCAAGGTAGCGTTCTATATCGTCACCCTGCACTCCACAATTCCCTTACCCGAAGCCTGCTTGCCAGTCGCCGTTACTTCGAGGCCCGCGCTGCGCGCCAGTTCGCGAAACTCTTCGAGCGACCGGTCGCGTCCGCCCACCAGCACCAGCATCAACAACTCAGGCGACGCCTCCTCCCCCTCCGTTGACTTCGTGAATACTACCACTCGCCCATTTGGCGCGGCCGCCTCCGCGCATCGCCGCAGAATCGCGCGCGCTTCCGTGTCCGCCCAGTCGTGCAGTACGCTTTTCAGCGTGTACAGATCAGCGCCCGCCGGCAGGGAATCGAAGAAGCTCTGCGCAACCGCCTGCGCACGGTCCGCCACGCCCGCTTGCTCAAATACCGCCGGCGATTTCGCCACAGCGCGTTCGCCATCCACCAGCGTTCCCCGCACTGCGGGATGCGCGCGCAGAATCTCCGCCAGCAGCCACCCCGCGCCTCCGCCCACATCCACCACCGTCCGAATCGAGGCCCAATCCGCGGGGTTCACGAGCACTTCCGGATCCGGCTTTCCGTGGCCCTTCGGCCCCATCAAATCGTCGAACGCCGCGGCGAGCTCCGGATGCGCGTCCATATCTTCCCAAAATCCACGGCCGAACGCTTCGTGATAAGCCGGCTTGCCGTTGCGCACCGCGCTCAGCAGCGTCCCCCACGCATGGGCCATTCGCCCGCCGAACGAATCCAGATTCAGACCCAGCAGCATTCCATTATCCAGCAGCCCGCGCGCTATCTCATTCAACGCGAATCGCCCGTGCGCCGGCTCTTCGAAGAGCCCTTTACTCACCAGGTGCCGCATCACGCGTTCCAGAGAATCGCGGTCGGCTCCTGCAGCGTGCGCCAACTCTGCAATTTCCGAGTGTCCGGCTTCGATGTGGTTCGCAACTCGCAACGTCGCAACCACGTGCACGCACCAGGGCGTGGAAAGATCGGCAAGCGTCCAAAGGTCCATCAGCAGAATGGTACGACGCAAACGTGCATCGCCGCAGAATCGCGCGCTTCCGGGTCTGCCCGCGGAATACCTTGTCTGATAACTCCATTAATATTATTAATGCCAATCTGTTCTTGCATTTACAAAACTTCTAGGCTATTCTGAACCTGTAGTCGATGCCCACTTCTGCCACAGTTCGCATATCCAACCGGATTCACATTGCGATTCCTGTCGGCATTATTATTATTCTCCTGGTCATCGTATCCGGCCCCGCGTAGGCCGCCCGGAACCAAAAGTTCCTAAAGGCCATCGGCGGGGCGAACCAAACCCCCTCGATGGCCTTTTCTATTTTGAAACGTAGTTGTGACCTATCACCTATGAAAGACACCGCGAGACAAGAACCGACGTCGAATCTGATGAGCGGCGCCAAAATGTTGTTGGAATGCCTGGCCCGCGAAGGCGTGGACTGCATGTTCGGATACCCCGGCGGCGTCACGCTTCCCTTCTATGACGTGCTCTATGAGCACCACATCCGCCACGTGCTGGTGCGCCACGAAGAGAACGCGGCGTTCGCAGCCGGTGGTTACGCGCGCGCTACGGGTAAGCCCGGCGTGTGCTGCGCTACCTCCGGCCCCGGCGCTACGAACCTGACCACTGGTTTGGTCGATGCCATGATGGATTCGATTCCCATCGTCGCGTTAACTGGCCAAGTCTCCACCAAACTCATCGGCACCGACGCCTTCCAGGAGGCCGACACCTTCGGTATCTCGCGCTCCTGCACCAAGCACAACTATCTCGTGAAGAGGCTGGAGGATCTCCCGCAGACCATTCACGAAGCGTTCTATCTCGCATCGAGCGGCCGCCCCGGTCCCGTACTGGTCGATATTCCTAAAGACGTCTTCCAGGCTCAGGGCCACTACCAGCCCGTCACGTCCATTCATCTTCCCGGCTACAAGGTCTTCACCGAGGGTCACACCGGACAGATTCGCCGCGCCGCCCAACTCGCTATGGAAGCCGAGCGGCCGCTGATCTACGCAGGCGGCGGAATCATCGCGGCCGGCGCCTCCGCGGAGCTGCGCGAATTTGCCGAGAAGGCTGATGTTCCCGCGGTCCTTACCCTGATGGCCCTGGGCGCGCTGCCCTCCGACCACCCCAACTTCATCAGCATGCCGGGCATGCACGGCAGCTATGCCGCCAATATGGCGCTGACTCATTGCGACCTGTTGATCGCGCTCGGCACGCGCTTTGATGATCGCGTTACCGGCCGCCTTGCCGCATTTGCGCCGCACGCCAAAGTAGTCCACGTCGATATCGACCCTGCCGAAATCGCGAAAAATCGCCAGCCTGACGTGCCGATCGTGGGTGACGTCAAGCGCGTCCTCACCAAGATGAACCAATTGGTCGCCGAGCATTCCGCGCCGCCGCCCGCCAAGCGCAGCGCCTGGTGGACGCAGATTCGCGAGTGGAAAGAGCAGCACCCCTTTGACAAGTCGCGCTCCGATTCCGAGATCAAGCCGCAGCATTTGATGGCAGAAATCGATCGCGTCTCCGGCGGCCGCGCCATCGTCAGTTCCGATGTGGGCCAGCACCAGATGTGGGCCGCACAGCTCATCCGATTCAATGAGCCGCGCTTGTGGCTCAACTCGGGCGGCCTCGGTTCCATGGGATTCGGCCTGCCCGGCGCCATCGGCGCGCAGTTCGCGCGTCCGGAAAAGCTGGTCTTCGCGCTCGCCGGCGATGGCGGTTTTCAAATGTCCATTCCGGAACTATCCACCATCGTCAGTTCCGGTCTGCCCATCAAGATCATCGTCATGAACAACGGCTACCTGGGCATGGTGCGCCAGTGGCAAACGCTCTTCTATAACAACCGCCTCAGTTCGGTGGAGCTGGACTGTTTCCCTGATGTTTCGAAACTGGCGGCCGCATACGGCTTCAAGGGCCGCACCATCGAAAAGCCGCGCGAACTGGCCGCCGCGCTTGAAGAAGCAGTGGCAGAGCCCGGGCCTTACCTTCTGAATGTGAAGGTGAGCCCAATGGAAAACGTGTTCCCGATGGTACCCGCCGGGGGCGCAATCAACGAAATGGTGCTCGGTCCGCCGCAACCAGTGGCGGAGCCGGCGATGAAATAAGGGGAATCCATATGCTGCAAGTGATCTCGGTACAACTGGAAAACAAGCCCGGCGCGTTGATGCGCGTCACCGGCCTCCTCACACAGCGCGGCTACAATATCGAAAGCCTCACGGTCGCGCGCACGCTGGATCCTGAGCTTTCGCGCATGACCATCGCGGTCGACGTGGAGCCCAACCAGCGCCAGCAGGTAATCAAGCAGATGAACAAGCTGGTCAACGTGCTGCAGGCCACCGATCTTACCGATTCGCCTTCGGTGATTCGCGAACTGGTGCTGGTGCGCATCCGCATGCCGCAGGAGACCCGCACCGCGGTCTTGAAGGAAGCGGAGATTTTCGGCGGCCGCGTGGTCGATTCATCCACCGAAGGCTTCGCCATTGAAGTTACCGGCGACCCCGAAAAGCTTGACGAATTTATCGATGTGATGCGCAGCTATGGCGAGATCGACGTCACGCGTTCCGGCTCGCTCGCCATCGCGCTCGAAAACAAGAAACTGCGCTTGCAGCCCCCGGTGCCGACGCGCCTCGAATCGGGCGCAGTGCGGGAGGAGAAGATTAATGCCTAATCGCTATTATGAAAAAGACGGAAGTCTCGAAAACCTGCAGGGCCGCAAGATCGCCATCATCGGCTATGGCAGCCAGGGCCATGCCCACTCACTGAATCTGCGCGATTCCGGCGCCGAAGTGATCGTCGGGCTTTATCCCGGCAGCAAGAGCTGGGCGAAGGCCGAAGCCGCGGGGCTCAAGGTCATGAATACCTCCGACGCCGCCAAAGAAGCCGACGTCATCATGATCCTGGTCAGCGATCACATACAGGGCGACTTATATAACAAGGACATCGCGCCCCACATGAAGCCCGGTAAGACGCTCATGTTCGCGCACGGCTTCAACATCCACTTCAAGCAGATCGCAGCGCCCCCGGGAGTGGATGTCTCGATGGTGGCGCCCAAAGCTCCCGGTCACCGCGTGCGCGAGCTATACACCGAAGGCGTCGGCGTTCCCGCACTGGTTGCCATCCATCAGGATGCTTCGGGCAAGGCGCTGAAGAACGCGCTCGCATACGCGCTGGCGCTCGGCTGCCTCAAAGCAGGCGTCATTGAGACATCCTTCCGCGAAGAGACGGAAAGCGATCTATTCGGTGAGCAGGCCGTTCTGTGCGGCGGCGTCAGCGAACTCATCCGCGCCGGATTTGAGACTCTCACCGAGGCCGGTTACGCGCCCGAAATCGCCTATTTCGAGTGCCTGCACGAGCTCAAGCTGATTGTCGACTTGATCTACGAAGGCGGCCTTGGCTATATGCGATATTCGGTCTCCGATACGGCTGAATACGGCGATTACACCCGCGGCCCACGCGTAGTGACGGCGGAAACGCGCGCCGAAATGAAGAAGATCCTGTCCGAGATTCAATCGGGCGAATTCGCGCGCCAGTGGATTGGTGAGAACAAGGCCGGGCGTCAGAAGTTCCTGGCCATGCGCGAAGCAGCGCGCAATCAGCCCGTTGAAGTGGTGGGCCGCGAGTTGCGCGAGATGATGACGTTTTTGAAGAAGCGAAAGGAAGCCGGCGTACCCCAAGAAGCGACCGCGTAACTAACCAGCAAGTCAGTAAGTCTGCAGGTGACTTATGGCGCTGTTTTTTCAGCCGGCTTACTGTCGCGCCTGTAATTCACCGCCGCCTTACTGACTTGCTGGTCCAGAAACTTATATGAAAATCTTTACGTTCGATACCACACTCCGTGACGGAACGCAGGGCGAGTCCGTCTCCTTCTCAGCCGACGATAAACTCGTCATTGCGCAGAAGCTTGACGAGTTGGGCATCGATTATATTGAGGGCGGTTGGCCGGGCTCCAATCCCAAAGATAAAGAGTTCTTTCACCGCGCCGCCGGCATTCAGTTTAAACACGCGCGTTTGACCGCCTTCGGCAGCACCCGTTTTGCGAAGAATCCCGTCCATGAAGACCGGAACGTGCAGGCTCTCGTCGAAGCGGGCACTCCGGTAACATCGATTTTCGGCAAAACCTGGGATCTCCACGTCAGACGCGCCCTCGGCATCACGCTCGAAGAGAATCTGGTGCTGATTTCAGAAACCGTAAAGTATCTCAAGGATCACGGCAAGGAAGTCATCTACGACGCCGAACACTTTTTTGACGGCTTTTTCACCAATCCGGACTACGCGCTGCGAACGCTCGAAGCCGCCAAAGCCGCGGGCGCCGATGTGCTGTGCCTGTGCGATACCAACGGCGGCACGCTCACCGGCAAACTGGTAGAGGCCTTCGCTGAAGTACGCAAGCGCTTCGACGGCATTCTCGGCATTCACACCCACAACGATTCGGGCGTCGCGGTGGCCAACACAGTAGCGGCCGTAGAAGCCGGCGCAACGCACGTGCAAGGCTGCATGAATGGCTATGGCGAGCGCTGCGGCAACGCGAATCTCGCTTCAGTGATCGCGAACCTCGAACTGAAACTCGGCCACACCACGATCGGTCCGGAAAAGCTGACCGGGATCACCGGTGTTTGCCGCTTTATCGCGGAAATCGCCAATCTCCAGTTGAACAATGCTCAGCCGTTCGTCGGCAAGAGCGCCTTCGCCCACAAAGGCGGCGTTCATGTGAGTGCGATTCTGAAAGACTCCGCCACTTACGAGCATGTACCGCCCGAAACCGTCGGCAATCGCCAGCGCGTCCTGGTGAGCGATCTATCCGGCCGCGGCAATGTCCTATACAAACTCAAGCAGCACGGGCTCGCCGACCGTCTGTCGGAAGATGCGCGGCGCGAACTGCTGGAACGCATCAAGCAAATGGAGTTCGAAGGCTACGAACTCGAAGCCGCTGAAGGTACGTTCGAGTTAATCGTGCGTGAAGCCCTGCATCCGGGTACGCAGTTCTTCGAAATCGACAGTTACGAAGTAACCACCCGCGCCGCGGGCTCTGCGCCGTCGCGAACCACGGCCACAGTGACGCTGCGCGCGCAGGACGGCGTACATTCCGCCACCGCCAGCGGCCACGGTCCGTTCAACGCGCTGCATCTCTGTTTGCGCAAGAGTTTGAGCAAGCTCTATCCGCAGATCGGCGACGTGCATCTCACCGATTACAAAGTGCGCGTGCTCGATTCCCATCAGGGAACCGCCGCTAAAGTACGCGTGCTCATCGAATGGTCTGACACCCGCAAGAGCTGGACCACCGCCGGAGTCTCCGACAACGTAATCGAAGCCAGTTGGACTGCGCTCGTGGATGCCATCCGACTGGAGTTAATGCGTCTCACGGAGAAGGACCACTCGATCGAAAAAGCGGTTGAAGACTACTGCTGGGGCGTTTAGCCAGTACGGCTAGGACAAAGGTCTTGCCGTGACTACTTGTCACTGCAAGTCTCCGCTAGCTCAACTTGCCTTGTACTCGCGAGAAAAGTACTATCTGGCGGAGCAAGACCGTCTTAACTAAATTTTAACTCACCTATTCTATGCTTTCTTAGTCTACAATTCTCAGAAAGCGGGTGAGTTATTACACTGTCTTCGAGTGCTTTAACTGGCGATCAGTTACTGATCTTCCTCTATCACGAGATTCGCGCCGTCGCGCGGCGTCATCTCCCAAGTGAACGCCCCGAACATACCTGGACTCCTACGGCGCTTGGCAACGAGCTATACCTGAGACGCTGGCGGTATTGCATCGAAGTCAAAATAGCGTCGCAGGATATCTGTCAGATGCCATCTCTGCGGGCGAAAAGCTGCTCTTGAAGACGCCTTCGGACGTGCGCGCGTTGTCTGAAGTCGCGCGAGCCTACCGCGACGCATCGGCGTTGGCGCTGAACGGCAGGGATCCCAGCAAAGCCGCCGGGCTGCTGAAGAAGAGTGCGGAGTATTGGCGCGCTTCAGTGAAGCGCTCTCCCCTCGATGTGGAATTTGCAGCAAACGCGCTCCAATCTGAGCTGGATTTGGCCAGAACCGCTGTCGT
>DATAUH010000388.1:0-6691 GCA_036268375.1 Bryobacteraceae bacterium
CGTCATGGAAAGTGAGAACCGCGGCTAAATTGACCCAGACCGGCTCGTTCAACGCGCGAGTTCTCGCATTGCCGGGGCGTAACGCCGCATCGCGGCGCGGGCGGCAGCGACTTGACATTGAATGTCCTCACGCTCGGCAGCGGGACCATCTAGATACTCTTCAAGCAGCGACTGCACCTTAATTTTGCAAAGTCGTTCCATCGGCTGCCAACTTGGATTTGAGTCGGCGGTAGAATTCCTGGTCCAGGCAAATGGTCGTAGCATGTATCATTCCAAGTGCTCCCAATAGTCAGTTCGTTTTTTCATTTTAAGTGTCGATCGTTGACATATTGATGTCAAGAGCTCAAGACGCCAGATGATTAAATTGAGGTATGCGAGCCCGGCGAACTCGGATCGCTTTGCTTTAAAGCCGAGCCTTTTCAGCGGAATTCGCATAGAAACCGCGTTATCGCGATCATCCGTTAAAGCGATGAGAGTTCCTAGCGAAAGCACGTGTCTATTTATCAGCTCTATTTATTATGAATATGTTACGAGAGACTCTGCCGGTCCGCGTTCTCGCGATAACGCTAGATCGTGCTTTTGCCGATAGTTAATCCGAGGCCTCCGGCAACATCCTTGAGGATTTTAGTCAGCAATGCTCCTGGCCGTTCGACGCGGCGCAGGCGCGATGCCTCTTCGAACTGCTGGATGGCGGCCTCAATACCGACGGGCCCGAGCTGCTCAGCGCATTTGCGCCACCAGCGCCAGTCCTCAGGCTGCCCCGAGATCTCCGACAGCCGGCGTACAAGCAGGTCTGTTGGCTCTGGGAGGCTGTCAGTGCCTTCGATGGGGGGTGGGGAGACCCTAGGGAGGGAGCGCCGGTGAAACACGGCTACCCACTTCCCTTCTCTCGATTTTCGGAGTTCAAACGTGGCGAGAAATGGCACCGCCTTCTCGATCAGACCGTTGGCGGCGTTTTTTAGAATGGCGCGCACGTTATCCGGCCGTTTGGCGTCGATCGGAAGAGCCTTGGCCAAATCGTCGACAAAGCGCTGGTGCAAAGGCTGGGACATGAACTTCTTGGCGAGGTAGATGGCGAGGCGTTGTTCCAAGGGCTTGAGTTTGTAGAAGAATGGCGCGGGGAATCCCAGGGTATAAAATCCGCGGGTTCGGGCAATCTGCTGAAGGACAGAGCTCACTTCGATGAAGCCGAACGGCATCTCGGTCTGATTGCCATACGGTTTGTCCTTGAAGTAGAACACGCTATTGAACAATTGCCAGTTCATGTCCACGTAGGCTTGGCGCTCGCGGTCCCAAAAGGCGTTCTTGCAGTGGAAACGGCAACTGCAAAGAATTTCAATGTCGCGGCGCAAACGTTGGTAGTCGCGTGTGCTTGGAGTTCGAATTCCGCGTCGCTGTAGCAAGTTGTAAAGGGTTCCGAACTGGATTTGATTGCCTTTGCACCCCTGTTCGACGTAAAGCTGCAGGAGATCGTACAGGACAAGTTGGGTAGTTGGGCCGCCAAAACCATATGCAGCGCTCGGGTAGACCTTCCATTCCCGTTTTATGGGAAGCCCATCGTTGCCGGTAATGCTGTCGGTGTAGGTAATTGCCGTTTTGAGGGGAGTATCCGGGTTTTTATCGAAGTGGAAGAAAGGGAATTCTGCCAGATCGAAGTCGTACCGGCCGGTGGGTGCTAACGAGACTTCAAGGACGGCGGCTTTTGGTTTTTCTTCATTGGAAAGGGCAGTTGGTTTTAGCTCCTCCGGGAAGAGCATCTGTTGCACGATGTTGGCCATTGATTGTAGGCCTTTGCCGTTCGAGTTTTCCACAGGCGCCTCGTTTTTAACGCGTTATATCTTTAAAGCGTTAATACTTTAATTAATGCTTTACCGGCTCGGAAGCTAATTGTAATCTATCGTTTATCCTGTGCATGTCCTAGCGAAAGCACGTGTCTCTCCTAGCGAAAGCACGTGTCTGGACCAAAATTGTCCTAGCGAAAGCACGTGTGCGCCCCGCCATTTTCCTAGCGAAAGACCGACACTTTCCACAACATGCCTGTGGAAAAATGTTTTCTTTGCAATTGGATTGTAGCCGAACAGGCGACGAGCCCCGCCTAAAAGAGATGCTTAATTTTCATTAATCATAGCGAGAACGCTTGGACGCGATCTGGCGAACATGCGACTATGGATCAACGCTACATAGCGTTATAGCGATATCGTGGGAGGCCAATTTGTCCGAAGCGCTCCGTCCAACCAGAATCATAGCGGTAGGCAATCAGAAAGGTGGGGTAGGGAAGACCACGAACACCGTTCACATCGCCACAGCCTTAGGTGAAATCGGCAGGCGTTGTCTGGTCTGGGATCTCGACATGAACTATGGCACCACGCGGCATTTAGGGATTCCAGGCGACGCTTTCCTGGGAACGTTCGAGGTGCTCATGGGGGAGGAACTGGCCGAGAACGTCATCATCAGCGAAGAGGATGATGTCAAACTTCCGGACAATGTCCACGTGATCGCCTCCCGGCGCAAGCTGGAGCAGATTGACGACGCCCTGTCGAGCAAGAACAAATTCGTTGTCCGGCAGCACGTTTTGCTGGAGCCGTTGCGCATGTTACGGGGCAAGTACGACTACATTTTTCTCGACACGGCGCCCAACGCGACCACCCCGACTGTGGCGGCCTATGCGGCGGCTGAATGGTTTCTGCTGTCGGCGATGCCGGATCCGTTCGCGGTTGCCGGTCTGAAGGACGCCCTGGAGGACATCGATAGCGCCCGCCGTCACGGGAACGAGCGTTTGCGGGTGCTGGGCGTGATTCTGTCCGGCGTCGCCCGAAATACCCGTCTCGGCGCTGTGCTGACGGAGTACGTGGAGAAGGCCTTCACTTTGCCGAATGATTATTGCCTGAAATTCAAGACCGAAATCGGGCGCTCGATTGTGATCCCGGAGGCTCAGAAGCGGGGGCAGACGGTATTCCAGACCGAACCGCGTCACAAGGTCACCGAGCAGTACCGCGACTTGGCTCGGGAGATGGAAAAGCGGTTTGCGGTCCTGGACGAGCAGGAAACGGAGGCCGTACTGGCGAAGTAGTATGGCAAAACGAGCGCCGAAGGACGAAAAGCCCTTCAATCCGATCGAATCGGCCCTGGTGGAGCGGGTCGCATCCCGCATCCCGTTCCCCGAGACCCACCCCTCTGGCATTCCCGAATTCACGGGAATGGCGACTTTGCTGGAGGATCCGGCCATCGCTCCGCCCGCTCCCAAACGGCCGCCGCGGGAGAAGCGGGTGTTGCTTTCCTGGGAAGAAGAACTCGCGCTGCAGCGGCTGCTCGACCAGCTTTCGGAAACGCTCGAGACTCCCGTAAAGCTCTCGAATGCCCTCCGATCATGTCTGATCCTGTTACGGCATGCACAGAGCCAGATCGTGACCCAGGCATCGCGTCAAGGGACTCTGGTGCGGCCAGCGAACAACGATCAAACGGGGATTGCGATGTTCGAGCAACGGCTGGCTGCTATTTTCCAGGCGGGTTTTGCTGCGACCAGCAAGATCGAATAGCGTGTCACTATAGGTAATAGCGTTATCGCTAGAACGCGAGAACGCTATATTTGAGAAAGCAACGCCAGGTCTTCTTGGCGCGCCATCGCGCCATCGCGATAACGCCTTCTTCCTATCTTGCCGGTCGAAATATTGTCATGAAACGTTTGCCGTTAAGCGATGTCAGACTGATGATGAAACTGGCGAACTGCGACGGAAGGCGATGAGCCACCCGAAAGAGCCAAAACGTCATAAGTGAACTCGTGCGCAAGACGCTTGATTTCGGTATTCTGAACTGGCTCGGTTCGGCGGTTTAATCTGGCCCACCCTCTCAACGAACGGGTACTCTGATTCGGGCGCAGCCCGAACGGAGGGGACTCGTTGGACTGGAGAGCAAAAGTGGAGTTATTTGAGCAGATCCGGCGGGAGTACGAGTTCGGGATCGGGACCATCGTGGGCGTGGCCACGAAGCTGGGCGTGCACCGGAGGATGGTGCGCGAAGCAATCGGCAGTGCGTTGCCGAAGCCGCGCAAAAAACCGGAACGGCCACGATGGAAGCTGAAGGAGGCGATCGAGTTCATCGACGCGATTCTGGAGGCCGACCGGAAGGCACCACGGAAACAGCGGCACACGGCGCATCGCATTTGGGCGCGAATCGCGCACGAACTGCCCGCCTGCAAAATCGCGGAGCGGACCGTGCGTGAGTATGTGCACGACCGGAAGATCGCGCTCGGATTGATGATGCGCGAGACCTGCGTTCCGCAGAGCTACTCCTGTGGCGTCGAAGCACAGATTGATTGGTACGAAGCCTACGCAGATCTCGCGGGCGAGCGAATCAAGTTGCAGGTGTTCGCGATGCGCAGCATGGCGAGTGGGGCCGCGTTCCACTGCGCTTACCTGCATGCGACGCAGCAGGCGTTTCTGGAAGCGCACGAGCTGGCGTTCGCCTACTTCGGCGGCGTGTTCCGCAAGCTGCGTTACGACAACCTCGCCTCGGCGGTGAAGAAAATCCTGCGCGGACATCGCCGCGAAGAGACGGCTCGTTTCGTGGCGTTCCGTTCGCACTGGCGATTCGAGGCAGAGTTTTGCACGCCGGCCGAGCCGCACGAGAAGGGCGGCATCGAAGGAGAAGCCGGATACTTTCGGCGCAATCACTGGGTGCCGGTGCCGGAAGCGGCGGATCTCGCTGACATGAATCGCCAACTCATGGCCGGGTGCCAGCACGACGAGCGGCGTGTGATCGCGGGACGCGAGCAGTCTGTGGGTGCGGCCATGTTGATCGAGCGTGAGCATCTGCTAGCCTTAGCAGCCGAGGGCGCGGATCTGGCGCAAACCAGCTTCCCAACGGTGAACGGTCTGGGTTGTGTGAAGGTGTTGACCAACACGTACTCGGTGCCGTTGCCGGCGGGCGCGCAGGTGCAAGCGAAAGTTTACGCCAGCACCATCGAGCTGTGGCATGCGGGCCGATGCGTGGCGCGGCACGAACGTTGTTACCGGCGGCAGCAACAGATCCTGGATCTGGAACATTACCTCGATATCTTGTATCGAAAGCCGGGCGCACTGGCGGGATCGAAACCCTTGGAGCAGAAGCGCCAAGCCGGTCTTTGGCCGCCAAGTTTTGATCGGATCTGGGAAGCGCTGATGGAGCGCCACGGCAAGCAGAGCGGGACCAGGCAGATGATCGATCTGCTCAAGCTGTCGCAGAAGCACGGTCAACAGAAACTGCAGGAGGTGGTCGAATCGGCTCTTTCCAGCGGTTGCTGTGATGCCGCGGCGGTCCAGCATCTGCTGAACGCGAACGATCTGCGGCGCCGTGAGTGTGAAGCCATCGACATCGGCGCACTCGAACGCTACGCTCGGCCTCTGCCGTTGATGCAGGAGTATGACCAACTCCTCAGCGCGGGAGCAGCGCGATGAGCAGCCAGATGGCGCAGTTGCAGGAAGCCACCATCAAAGCGCAGTGCAAGGCTCTGCGGATGCCGATGATCGCTTCACAGTTCGGCACGCTGGCCGAGCAGGCCATTCGCGAGAAGAAGAGCCACATCGGATACTTGGAAGCGTTATTACTGGCCGAGATCGAAGAGCGGGAACGCAACACGATTGAGCGCCGTATCCGCGAAGCTCATCTGCCGCGCGTAAAGACGCTCGAAGAGTTCGATTACACGCAGTCGCCGAACGTGACCGCCGCGAAGATGCGCGACTTGGCTGAGGGCGGATACATCGAGCGCGCCGAACCGGTGCTGTTCATCGGCGAGTGCGGTACGGGTAAGACGCACTTGCTCACCGGACTCTGCGTAGCGGCGTGCCGGCAGAAGCGGCGGGTGCGCTTCACCACAGCAGCCGGGCTGGTCAATGAGCTGGTCGAGGCCAAGCACAAGTTAGAGCTTCGCCGAGTGATGGCGCGCTGGAGCCGCTACGATCTGATCGCCATCGACGAAGTCGGATACGTGCCATTGGCTGAAGTCGGCGCCGAGTTCCTGTTTCAGGTGGTCGCCGAGCGCGCCGAGAGGGCAGCGGTGGTGTTGACGACAAACCTGCCGTTCTCCGAATGGACGCAAGTCATTCCCAACGCGCGGCTGTGCAAAGCTTTGCTCGACCGCATCACGGATCGCGCTCACATCCTGGAGACGGGTACGGAATCGTATCGCTTCCGCCGCACCGCGGAGAAACAAAAGAAAGGAGCCAAACCGCACTGAGCCGGAAAGCCGTGGAAATGACGGTCCGTGGAAAGCCTGGAAAACCAAACCCAGGTTTTCCACCCTTCCCACGGCCCTTGGAATTCGCTGCGCGATTTCCACATTCCCACCGCTTCGACGACTCTTCCTATATATAGATGAGGCCGAAACCACCTCACCTAAGAATCAATAACTTAGGGGTGGGCCAAATTAAACCGCCAAAATGGGCCAGGTACTCTTGCCAAACGCAGCCAACGCCCCCGCTCATCGTCTGGATGAGTTTCCGGCTGGCTATTCCTCGCCAGGTTGGTCTCCACCAGAACCCGACTCCGCTTCACCAGTCGGGCACCAGTATGCTGTAATGTCGTCTTGCCGATCGACAAAAATTCATCGAACGGCCAACTGTGTCTTAACTGTTTGTGTCAGCCGAGGGGACAAGCGCACAAGATCCCAGAGGATCAATTGGCTGGATATCTACAGCGACGACTCAAGCCATCTAAA
>DATAUH010000389.1:0-16051 GCA_036268375.1 Bryobacteraceae bacterium
CGCCACCGCCGTATGTGAGCTGAGGCCGGGCTCGCAAGAGCCCAGCCTATTTCAAAACCGAAACTTCGCCGCCACCTGTAACAGTCGCGGCGACGCTGCGCTCACGACGCGCCCGAAATTCGGATCGTTGACTTCGCCGTCAACCGAAGTGGAGCCATAAAACTGCGCGTGGTTGAAAATGTTGAAGGCTTCCACGCGCAAATCAAGCGATCTCGATTCCGGCAGAACCTGAAGCGTATCGAGCAGCAGGTTATTCACGCAGTTGCCGAGCGTTGCCAATAGAGATCGGTCCGAATCGTCGGTTAGCGTCACCGGAAATCCGGCGCTGAAGCGCTCTCCGGGCCACGTCGTTCGCGTCATGAGGTCTGTCTCCCTTAGAATTGCGACAGACTTTCCGCGAAAATGGCGTCAGCCTCGACCAATCGTTCCGAATTGTAGTGCGGGTGAATCGCATTCTTTCCGTTCTCCGCAGAAAGTCAGCCGTCGTATTTCTCAGGTAGGTCTCCTGACTCGGAGGTGGCCATTAAAAACCTGACCAACCGCTTCACCTTCCCCGGCCTTGCAGCCGAGTGGCTTTCGAAGCGGTCAAAACCTCACTCACAGTGGCGGGACCGCGCCGGTTTCTCACCGGACTTCCCTTTTACGCCCTTTGGGGCACCTGAGGCTTCCAGTATGCCCTACGCCGCGCGAAATGCGCAGCGCTGTAAACTCGTGCAGCGACGACCGAATTCGCTTCTATTTTTGGCGAATTTTCAAAAACTCCATGAACAAAACCCCGGGCCAGGGAATGTCTAGATATGGTCAACGTGGTCAGAGCTTCGCGGAGCCGTAGCGTCGCAGTTCTTTTTCTATCGCTAATTGGCAGCGCGACGCTGTGGGCGCAGGCGAACGGAGAGATCCGGCTGCAAGTGAAGGATCCGTCCGGTGCGTCAGTGAAGGCTTCGGGAATACTGCGGAATCTGGACACAAAAACGGAGACGCCGTTCGATACGGATGCCCAAGGCGCGTTCGACTTCGCGAATCTTCCACACAATCATTTTGAAATCCAGGTATCGAAGGAAGGCTTCGCGGCGCAAACGGTGCGTGTCAATGTGCGCTCTGCAACTCCTGTCGCGCAGACGGTCACGCTGTTTCTGAGCTCCCTGAAAACATCGGTGAATGTGGCATCGATTGCTCCTCTGCCCGGAACGAACATTTCAAAAGACGACGTCCCGATGAACATTCAAACGGCCGACGCAAAGGAGATCGAAAATAGCGGCGCTCTGGATGTTACGGATTTCATCAACCGCAAACTGACCGGCGTTTATCTAAACAACAATCAGGGAAACCCCTTTCAGCCCGACATGAACTATCGCGGATACACCGCATCGCCGCTGTTGGGCACGCCGGAAGGACTCTCAACTTATGTCGACGGGGTGCGGCAGAACCAACCCTTTGGCGACGTCGTCGCGTGGGATCTGATTCCCAAACTTGCGATTCAGGATATGGCGCTGGTTCCGGGCTCCGATCCTGTTTTCGGTCTCAACACCTTGGGCGCTGCGATCACGGTGCATACGAAAGACGGCCGGACCTCGCCGGGACTTTCACTCGGAATTAATGGGGGTTCATTTGGACGCCGCGACGCCACGCTGGAATACGGCGACTCCAACTCCCGCGGCCTGAACTGGTACGTGGCCGGCAACTGGTTCCGTGAAGATGGATGGCGCCTCTATTCGCCTTCCCAGGTGCGGCAGATGTTTGGCAAACTCGGCTACGCTACCGCGAAGACGAGCCTTTCGCTCGGCTTTTCATATGCGGATAACAACCTGACCGGAAACGGTTCGACCGACACGCGTTTTCTGGCGAAGAATTACCGCGCCGTGAACACGATTCCCGACATCACTTGGAATCGCTCGCCCGCGTTAACCTTAAATCTCACCCACAGCTTCACTGACCACTTCACCGTCTCAGGGGCGGCATATTTCCGCTACGTTCGCGCCGACACTACCAATGGCGATTTGAACGACGACTCGTTCATCGGGTCGCTCTACAATCTGAGCGCGGCCGATATCGCAGCTCTCACCGCGGCGGGTTACAGTGGCTTCCCAACGACCGGAAATCCGACCACTGAGCCTTTTCCCTATTGGCGCTGCATTGCGCAGGCGCTCGAATTTAGCGAGCCTTCGAAAGAGTGCACGGGCGTGTTCACCAGAACGTACGACAAACAGCACAGCTACGGTGGATCCGCACAAGGCAATTGGTTAAGCGCCCGCAATAATCTGACGTTCGGCATCTCGTGGGATCGCAGCGACCTGGACTATCAGCAGAACGGCCAGTTCGGATATCTGAATCCAGACGGCGTTTCGATCACGCCGATCAGTAGTTTCGAAAACGGCAGCACCAATGCGGATGGCGCTCCCGTGGATACGCGGGTCAACCTGCACGGCATCACCAACGCCATTGGCCTCTACGCCACCGACACGGTGCACGTCACAAAACACCTGGTCGTCACGGTTTCGGGCCGCTTCAATCACGCCGGAATTCAGAACATCGATCGAATCGGCGAGACGAATCCGGCCCGCGGCTCGCTGAATGGAGACTACACGTTCGATCGCTTCAATCCGGCCGCCGGCTTGGTATACACACCGGTTCAACACGCGAGTCTTTACTTCGGATACAGCGAAGCCAACCGCGCGCCCACGGCCATTGAACTGGGTTGCGCCGACCCGAATTTTCCGTGCAACCTTCCCAACGCGCTGGTGGCAGATCCGCCGTTGAAACAGGTGGTCGCGAAGACTCTTGAAGCCGGAATACGCAGCGCCGGCGAGCGCAGCCTTCACTGGAGCGCCGGATGGTTCCGCGCGGAAAATACCAACGACATTCTCTTCATCGCCTCTCAACAGACCGGCTTCGGCTACTTCGTCAACTACGGCAAGACACGGCGGCAGGGCGCTGAAATCAGCCTCAGCGGCGACTACAAATGGTTCACGCTGGGCGGCAACTACACGTTCCTTGACGCCACATTTCAGAGCGCGCAGGCGCTGGGCTCTGCGAGCAATAGCACCAACGATGCGGGCTCCGGCCTGGAGGGCAATATCACGGTCGTCGCCGGCGATCAAATCCCCCAAACGCCGCGCAATCTGCTCAAAGCCTATCTCGATTTTCACCCAATAAAGAAGTTATCGATCGATGTGGATTTTCTTGCTGTGGGCCGCTCGTTTGCGCGCGGCAACGAGAACAATCTCGATCAGCCGGACGGCGTGTACTATCTTGGCCCCGGTTTTGCGCCGGGTTATGGCGTGACGAATGTTGGCGCGCACTATCAGATGTCGCGCAGAGTGCAGTTCCTGGTGCAGATCGATAATATTTTCGACCACCACTACTACACCGCGGCGCAGTTGAATACGACTCCCTTTGACAACAATGGTAATTTCATTCCGCGGCCGTTCGCGTCCAATACCGACGCAGTCCGGAACACGACGTTCTATTCGCCCGGCGCGCCGTTCGGCATTTTCGGCGGCATGAAGTTGACGTTCTGAAGATCCCATCGAGCGTTGCATTGCGGCGGTCGAGCTCTGAGCAGAATGTGGCGGACTAGCGCCATGCAATACCGAAGTAAGTAAGTGTGCATGTCGCGCCTATTTCGCTTGCGAACTGAGCTTTCGGTTGTGAACGGTTCGGGACTTGCTGCACGGCTGTGCGTGGAGGAACACTAGCCGCTTCGAGGTCGCCTACGAGCCGCGCCGCGATGATGCAATAGTAGAACGCACTCGATGGAACTGAGCTTCGAAAAATTGGCGGTACTGCTGCTCGTAGCGGCTGTGGTCGCGATGCTGACGCGACGACTGCGTTTACCTTACGTGGTTGGACTGGTGGCCGCGGGAATCCTGATGGCGCTTCTTCCGTTTTCACCACAGATGCAGCTCACGAAGGATCTTTTGTTTACGGCCCTGTTACCGCCGCTGATTTTTGAGGCTGCCTTTTACCTGAGCTGGATGAATTTGAAGAAGGAACTTCCCGTTGTGCTGGTTCTGGCATCGCTGGGCGTTGTCTTCTCAGCCGGAATCACCGCAGCAGGCATGCATTTCGCGTCCCATTGGCCGTGGTCTGCCGCGCTCATATTCGGCGCGCTGATAGCGGCAACCGATCCCGTCTCTGTCATCGCTGCGTTCAAGGAAGCGAAAGTTGCGGGCCGTTTGCGTCTCTTGATCGAAAGCGAAAGCCTGTTTAACGATGGAACCGCGGCGGTCCTGTTTGCGATCGTCCTCGAAGTGGCTTTAGGACACTCATGGACACCGCTCGAAATCGCGTCGAGGCTTTCGATAATGGTCGGAGGAAGCCTGGTGTGCGGCACAGTGATCGGAGGCTTGGCGCTGCTGCTTGCAGGGCGCACAGAAGACCATCTGGTCGAAATCACCTTGACGACGGTTACGGCCTATGGATCATTCCTCCTCGCGGAGCAGCTTCACTTTTCCGGCGTGTTAGCGACATTGCTTTCAGGTTTGATGCTGGGCACAATCGGCACACGCAGCACTTTCAGCGCACGCGGCCGCGAGGCGGTTCAAGCATTTTGGGAATATGCGGCATTTGTCGCGAACTCTCTTATATTTCTGTTGATCGGAATGCGCGAGGCAAGTCAGAACTTCCTGGCGGAGTGGCCCATGATCGTTGCGGCGATTTGCTTTGTGATACTTGGGCGAATAGTCGCAGTATACCCGTGCTGCGCGATGTTTGCACGGTCCAGCCTGCGCGTGACGGCGCAGCATCAGCACGCGCTCTGTTGGGGAGGGTTGCGCGGCGCTTTAGCTCTGGCGTTGGCGCTCGCGCTTCCGCCGGAAATTCCGTATCGCGCTTCGATTATAACGGTGAGCTTTGCCGTCGTTACGTTTTCCGTCTTTGTGCAAGGGTTGACGCTAACGCCACTCCTGCGCCATTTGGGTGAACTCTCCGGAATGGCGCAGGAGCGGCGGCGCTAGTCTCTGCCGCGCTTCGTTGCATGCGCCAGTCCGTTTAGGGAATCTGCTCGCCACCTGTGACGTCGAGAACAGATCCGGTGATGTAGCTCGAATCAGAACTGGCAAGGAAGACATACGCCGGGGCGAGTTCCGCCGGCTGAGCAGGGCGGGTAAACGAGCTGTCCTGGCCGAACTTCTTAACCTTCTCCTGCGGCATCGTCGACGGGATCAGAGGCGTCCACACCGGTCCGGGCGCGACTGCATTGACGCGAATTCCCTGCTTGATCGCCAGTTCCGCCAAGGCTTTGGTGAAGGTGACGATCGCACCTTTGGTGCTGGCATAGGCCAACAGATGTCCGCTCGGTTGGAACGTTTGAACGGATGCCGTGTTGAGAATCGCGCCGCCCTTTTTCATCACAGGCATGGCTGCTTTCGCAAGGTAGAACATCGCGAAGATGTTCGTGCGGAATGTGCGTTCCCACTCTTCCGAACTGAATTCTTCTATTTTTTCGTGCGTCATCTGGAACGCGGCATTGTTCACCAGGATGTCCAGACGGCCGAACTCTTTCTCCGTTCGCTCCACGAGTTGACGACAGTGCGCCTCTTGCTGGATGTCGCCCGGCAGCATCAGGCACTTACGGCTCGCCTGTCTGACCCAGCGCTCCGTCTCTTTCGCATCCTCTTCTTCTTCGGGCAGATACGAGATCGCGACATTGGCGCCCTCGCGCGCGTAAGCGATGGCGATAGCGCGGCCAATTCCACTATCGCCTCCTGTGATGAGGGCGCCTCGATCCTGCAGTTTGCCTGAACCGCGGTAGCTCTCTTCTCCGTGGTCGGGTTTCGTGCGCATTTCCGATTCGGAACCGGGTGGCGATTGCTGGGGTTCATCAAACGGCGGCTTCGCGTATTTCTCGCGAGGATCTGTGGGCGTGGAAGATTTCGTAGACATGTTGATTCCTGCCGCTTTCCGTGGCAGATGACGCGCCGTTGTACGCCGACGCTGCATTCAATACGTGGAGAGTTCGCGATCAAACGGGACGTCCCGCGCCGCGCGAGGGAAGATTTGCGCCTCAGGCATATCGGCGCGTCATGGCGGCGCAGAAGTCTGCAAATTCACGGATGTCGCGCGGTGGACTGGTGTGATTCGGCAGGACGCCACAATGTTCCGGCGTAAAACAATACGTGACGGTAACGTCAAATGATTCGAGCGCTTTCATCTGACGATCAAACCATCGCTCCGCATCCGGGCGGAAGCTATCCGCCCAACTGAGCCCCGTGCGTAAATAACGAACCCCCAAATCGCGCAACCAGCGGACGGCGCAATCCAGGCGCGGATCTTCAAAATGAAACCATTGGCAAATGCCGAGCTCAGGGGTATGCTGCGCAAAATCGGACAGCGCAAGTTTCGGCTCACCATCTTCACGCAACAGGCCCATGTAAAAATGCCTGTAGTAGGAAGAGCCCTCCGCCTCTCGATGGCGGGTGGTTGCGGGCCACGCCCGCGGCAGGTCGTATAGACTGTACCAGTGCACGCGCTCTACTTTGCCTTTGAGCAATTCGGCGGTCCGCTTGAGCCCGAACTGCTGCACCTCCTCCGCTCCGAAGGACGAAACGCCGGTTTCCGAGATCCAAACCGGGAGTTCGGTGGTCTCTTGAATTTCGCGCAATCGGGCGGGCCATTCATGGATCGTCCAATGATTCCAATCAAGGGGGAAGCCATGAACTGCGACCACGTCCATGTATTTTAGGACGCACTGCCGCTGCATAGTGCGAATGAACTCGGGGTCTATGGGCGAAATGCCGCCGAGCACGCGCCGCAGATCAGGCTTTTCGGAAGCGATCGCGTCCGCCGCCTGCTTCACCATGGAAGCGTACGTGACCCAGCCCGGGTCGATTTCAAAATTCCAATGCGAGAGGTTGTTCGGCTCGTTCCACAACATTACCGCTTCAATCACGGGCGGCGCTCCTTGGCGCAAATGTAGACTTCCTCTTCGGGATGAGCCGTAATCCTGAATCCCGCGCTTCGAAGCATTGCTTCCGCGCAGGCGCGATTGGGAATCCACCAATTCGTCGGATCGTTGGAGTAAGCCTGTTCCACAAAAAACATAGCAGGATAATCCGGATCGTCGAAGATGTCCGTTGTCCAAAACGGATAGTCCGCTTGCAATTGCTTTACTTCACGGCTCCCGCGCATTAGCGATTGGAAGACTAGCATCTCCGGCGCAACGTGCTCGGCGATCAGATCCAGAGCCAGCAGCGGGTGGCGCAGATGATAAAGGACGCCCATAAACAACACAACATCGAAGCGCTCGCGGAGATCGGCCACTTGATAGACATCCATTTGCTTGAATTCGATATCCGCATTCAGAACTTCAGCCGCGAACCGCGCCTGGGCCAGATATCTTTCGTCGGAATCGATGCCGAGGACGCGGGCCGCGCCGCGGCGCTTCATCTCCAACGAATAGAATCCCGCATTGCACCCGATATCAAGCACGCTTTTGCCGGTCAGGTCTGCGGGGATGGCGTGCGCGAAATTGCGCCACTTGCAGGTCGGATAGTCGCCCAGAAAGTGATTGGGCGCGGTCGGCTCTCCGTGAAGATCGATGTTCTGAAACCAATCGCCCAACTCCGCGACACGCTGTCGGATCTTTTCCCGCGGCCATCCCGCTTTTGCAGGGCTAATCGTCATTGGCAACTCCTGGAAGCGGCGGCTTCGGTTAACGGGGCCAGCATGCGTACTGCTTCCAGATAGCCGTTCATCGCACCGACATCTAAATAGGACGTTCCTGCGCGAACAGCCCAGGCACTGTTCCCTTCGGCCATCCAGGCGTTAATCAGGGTGCCGATGTACTCGTCGCGGCGTCTCAGCCAGAGCTCATGCAGCGCGCGTAATGTTGCGCCCGGCATTTTAAGCGCACCCCAGATCCAATTCGAAGCGGGCGTCTCGACTTTGACTTGAATTTCGCGCACGCGCCCTGATTCGTCGGCCACTACGGCATCGAAAAATTGCGGCTGCTCCACGGGGAACAAGAGGAATGACAGCCGATCGGCTGGAAGGCAACTCAGCCCGTCCGCGGGAAACCAGATCGTGTCCGGCAGCCCGATCAATACCGGTTCGTTGGCGTCGATCACAGGCAATGCGCGAAATATTGCATCGCACAAACCAAGAGGCTCGGGCTGTATGCAATAGCAGACTGGGACTCCGTACACCGCGCCGCCGTAGTAGTTCAGAATGTCAGATTTGGCCGGAGAGATTACAAAGCAGAGACGCGTTGCGCCGCCCAAAACCAGACGCTCGATCAGGTAATCGCTGACCGCGCGCGGCCGCGGCTTTCCGTCCCGCTCTTGAGTGCCGACCAGCAACAACTCTTTCGAAAATGGCAGCGGCTGAATGCGACTGCCCTTTCCCGCGGCAGGAATAATTCCCCACATAACTAAATTGCCTCCGTCGCGTACTGTTCGCGTTGCCCCGTCGCGTTCTCCAGAATTGTTTCCAGCTCGTGTGCGCGCGCGGCGGCGGTATGTTCCGCCAAAGCTCTTTCGCGCGCGGCCTGACCGATACGCGTCAACTCTTCCGGAGAACGGTCAAGCGCGGCAGTGGCATCGCCGGTTGAGTTTGCGATCAATATTTCCCGTCCCGGCTCGAAGAATGTATCGATGCCCTCCCACCAGTCGCTCAGCATCGCCGCGCCGCACGCGGCAGCTTCAAACAATCGGCCGGAAGGGCAATAGCCGGTTTCTTTCATGGCTTGCCTGGTGACATTCAGCGTGATACGGCTGGAACAATAAAATGCGGAATGATCCGCCGGAGCGAGATGTCCAAGGAAAAAGATGTTCGATTGCCACGGAAAGCCGCCGTCGTATTTCGCTCCAGCCATCAGAAAGCGGAGATCCGGCAATCGCCGCGCCGGTTCGACAAACAAAGCGCGCAACGCGGCATCCCGATCGGGCGCATGCGTTCCCAAGTATCCAAGATCGCCGCGGAACCGTTCTTGCGCGGAGACCGGCTGATGTACGGCGGGATCGACGCTGCCATAAAGCGGCGCCACCGCACGCGCGCCAAGTTGGGTCCGAAGCTCATCCAACGAACGGCCGCCCGTGTAGCTGAGAACCAGATCGAAGTGCGCCAGGCCTTCCGGTCCAATTGCCTCGATCGCCTCACCGGAGGCAATCCGCTGCAGTGTGACGGGAGTATCCAGGTCGTAGAAGACGCGCAGACCGGCGTTCGAATCCAAAGCCAAGGCGGTTGCCGCGATTCCATCCGGACAGTAAGACGTGACCATCGCGACGTCGGCATCGCGTAGATATCTGGTCGCGAGGGGCCGGACGTCGTTCCAACTGGAGTACAGAATCAGCTCCCCGCCAGGCAGCTCGTGTAGATCGCGATGTTGCGCGTAATACGGCGTATCGCGTTCGAAGAAAACAACGCGATGACCTCTCCGCGCCAGCGCCGCGCACAAGCCGCGCCAAAGCGTTGCGTGTCCATTCCCCCAGGACGAACTTACCGTGAGACCGAATATCACCAGCTTCATGGAAGCGCATCCCCCGTTCCGTTTACACACAATACTCGCGGTCCCCACTTTTCGACTTCCACGATGGAGAGAGAGGCCGGCAAAATTTCAAATCGTAGGATGAAATCGAGCGGTATGCCGAGATAGTGCGCCACCACCGAACGCAACGGATCGCCATGGCTCACGATCGCCACGGTTTCGTTCGAATGAAGCGAACGCAACCGATCGAGTTCGCGCACCATGCGAGTCTGCGTTTCGATCATCAGTTCCCCTCCTGGGCAACGCGTGCCCGAGCGAAAGGTATTGAATTCGGAAAAAAGCTCCTGACGGCGTATATCCTCGACGCGCTGGCCTTCCCACTCGCCGAAATGAAGCTCTCCCAATTCACGAGAAACCACCGGCTCCAATCGGTGCACGCGCGCAATTGCTTCCGCGGTTTCAACGGTTCGCTCCAGCGGGCTGGTGTAAACGGCCCGGACCGGAAATCTTTTCATCTTTTCCGCCAGCGCGTTCACCTGAAGCCGCCCGTGCGGATTGAGATGCCAGCCCGGCTGCCAACCGGTTATCCTGTCGCGGGAGTCCGTCTGGCCGTGACGGACCAGAAGAAAAGTGGTCATGAAACTCCTGCACGTAACTTTCAAGCTGAATGGCCCGGCGCTCCGGCGTATGCTCCGCCAGGATTCGCGCGCGCGCCGCTGCTCCCATCGCCAAGCGTTGCGCATCGGGAACATCGCGCAGGTAACGCAACACCTCGTCTGCGCTCGAGGCGATCAATGCCTCGCGCCCGACTTCGAACAACGAATCGAAACCTTCCCACCAATCACTCACGACGGGGGTCGCGCAGGCTCCGGCTTCGAAAAGGCGCACGCTTGGCGAATAGCCGGCCTGCTTCATGGAAGCGCGCGTGATGTTTAATGTGAACCGTTGGGCGCCATAGAATGCCGGGTGCTCGCGTGGCGAAAGATGAATCTCGCGATCCACATTTTCGGGCCACACGAAATCCTCTGGGTACATGGGGCCGGTTACTGCGAAGCGGCCACCCTTCCATTGCCGTGAAGGCTGCAGCAGTAATTCCTCAAGCGCAGGCTGCCGGTCGCTACTATACGTGCCGAGATACCCGAGGTCCCATCGCGTTGTTTGCACCGACGGAAGATACAGTTCCGTATCTACCGAGCAGTAAAGAGCCCGCGCCATCCGCGCGCCATGGCGGGTTTCGATATCGCGAAGCAGCGGACCGCCGGTAAACGACAAATAAATTTGATATAGCCGGATCAGTTCAGGCGTAATGTATTCGGTTCCGCCCTCCCGCAGCCTTGCCATAGTGACCGGTGTATCGATGTCGTAGAAAGCCGTGACGCCTTTGGCGACGCCGTTCACCCAGGCGCCGATCGCAACGCCATCCGGAACATACGATCCGACGATCACCAGGTCCGCGTTTGCCACTTCAAATTCAAAGCGTGCGGTCAGATCCTCGACGCTCTCATAAATTTCCGTGCGCGCTCCGTAGGGATTGGGCTCGTCGCGATTTTCCGCGTACCACGGCAGGTTACGCTCCAGGAAGAGCGTGCGATGGCCCCGCGCAGCCAGACCGCGCAGCAGGCTTCGGTAAGTGGTAGCGTGACCGTTGCCCCAGGAAGAAGTAACCGAGAGACCCAAAATCACGATGTCGAATGGCCGATTCATAAGGCCGCTCCGCATACGGCCTTTCCTTCGAGCACCGCTTCCACCTCCGCCGCGCGATGCGCATACGTGTGCTCCGCCAAAACGCGCCGGTACGCCGCTTCGCCGATCGCTCTGGAGCGCGCCGGCGTTAGCGCTTCCAGATGTTCCGCGACTTCTGATCCGTCATGGGCAACCAGCACCTCGCGTTCGGGCTCCAGAAACAGTTCGATCCCTTGCCACGCGTCTGTAATCAGACAGGCCGCGGCACCTGCGGCCTCAAAGACGCGCGTTGCAGGCGAAAAACCATAACGCGCCATGCTCTCACGCGAAATATTGAGAACTGCCTGTGGCGAACAGTTGAATGCGTTGTGATCCCGCGTGTAAACGTGGTCGAAATAGCGGACGTTGCCGGTTTTCGGCTTGTCGCCCCAGCCAGCGCCGCCCAATAAAAATGTTTTGCCGGGGAGACGCGACGCCGGTTTCAGAAAAAACTCCTCCACGCGCGTCTCGCGGTCCGGTAGACGGTTTCCGAGGAAACCGAGCGCTCCCGCGAACCGCTCATCCGGCGGTTCAGGATGGTGCGTTTCCGGATCGAGGGCGTTGTAGATGGGTACACACTGCCGCGCTCCTAATTTTTCGTAGGCACTTACTACCGGATTGCCGCCCCCATAAGTGAAGACAGTGTCGTATTGCGGAATGAGCTTCGCGAAGGCATCGGTAGGATTCTGATGCACCCGATCCAGCGTGGCGGGCGCGTCTACATCCCAGAATGCGACCTGGTTCATGGACGTTTTGTGGGCCGCGACGGCAGCCTCCAACTCCGGATCGAATACGCCAACGCCGCTTGCCTTCACGATCAGATCCGCGCGGGCGCCTTGCTCGAGCGCACGGTTCACACCGTCAGGCGTTGCAGGGTAGACTACGACTTTCGCCCAGGATGGATCCGCAATGTCGCGATGCTGCTGTCGTTCATACGCGTCCGGTTCATAAAAAGTGACATCGTGACCGCGCATGTGAAGGGCGCGAATCAGGCCGCGATAGTAAGTCGCAGCGCCGTTCCAGTAAGCCGAAACCAGACTTGATCCGTAGAATGCGATCTGCATCAGTACGCTTCCTTTTTCATTGCAAGCGGCTCCGAACTCTGAACAATCTCCAAAAGTTCATCGACGCGGTGCGCGCAAGTGTGGCGCTGCTGAATGGTTTCGAGCCCGCTTTTCGCAAGCGAGCATGCAAATGACCGGTCGGATAGCACACGCTCGAGTTGCTCCGCCATCTCGGCGCGATCTGAAACCAACAGGAAATCCTTACCGCACCGGAAAAGACGTTCGCGATCTTCCCATGGCGCCGAGACGAGCGGAATACCGCACGCCAGCGCCTCAAACGGCCGAATCGTGGGAATTCCCGCCAACTGCTGCGCATATGGCCGGCGCGGAATGTGCACGGTCACTCGATAGCGCGCGAACACCTCTGGCACGCGATAGTTCGGCAGCCAACCACCGTATTCAATCCCAGCGGACGCCAATTCTTCGAGCGCGCGTTGCGGATACCGTACGCCGAAAACTTTCGCCTTCAGGCCTAGCGCCTTCACCGGCTCGATCAAAAACTCGCGAATCTCTTCGGTGCGTTCGTCGTCGCCCCAATTGCCGATCCAAACCAGGTCGCCTTCTTTTTCGATACCCGAAATCGGATGAAATACGCGTGCATCGGCCGCTTCATGCCACGTCCACGCCTGTTTTGCCCATCCGTTGCGGCAATAAATATTGCGGATTACCTGACCATAGGCCAACACGCCGTCGTAATGCTCTAAATCGTATGCGGCCATCGATTCCGGATCGGTGGCGCTACGGTGATGCGTGTCGTGAAACAGGAGTCGCAGGCCAGGATTCTCACTCCTGTGCCGGCCGATCTCCCGAACCAGTTCATGAGAATTCCACTCGTGCACAATCACCACGTCCGCTTCGTGCAGCGCTCGGTTCAGGTCAAGCGAGCGAACGTTGTCATAGAATGAGCTGCGAATCAGTGGATAAGCCGCTTCGAAATCGGCAATAGCGGCCGACCCCTTCTCCGCCAGCAGATTAGTGACACTCCAGCCGCCGCTCGGCTCAAAGACGCGGACTTCATGGCCACGCTCTACCAACTCAGTAGCAACGCCACGCAAAAAGTGAGCGTTGCCGTGGTTCCAATCGGAAATTAACGAATGCGTGAAGACTACGAAGCGCATCGCATGCTCCGCTCGCCTGTCAGTTCGCGATAGATCTCTACATATTGCGCGGCCATTCGGGTCGCCGAGAACCGTTGGGCGCGTTCCGTGCTGCGCGCCGCCCACTCTACGCGCACTTCCGGATTCTCGATCAACATTTGTAAGGCCGACGTGAGTTGTTCGCGATCATCCGGCCGCACGAAGATCGCCGCGTCTTGCCAGTTTTCCCGAAGGCTCTCGATATCGCCCAAGACGAGCGCGCATCCGGAGAGCGCGGCCTCCAGAATCGACAAGCCAAATGGCTCATAACGCGCCGGCGCAGCAAAGATAGAAGCCCGCGCATACCATTTGGCGAGTTGCCGCTGATCAAGTTTTCCCAGCATGTGCAAACCCGGCAGCGCGTGCGACTTTCTGTTTGGATCTCGCGCCTCCCCCGCAACGTACACCGGCCACGAGAGTTGGCCGGCCACATCCCTAAGGGCCGCTATGTTTTTGGCTTCATCCCAAAGCCGTCCGGCTGCCAGGATAAAGGGCTGCTTCTCTTCGGCGCAAAAGCGCTGCGGATCTCTACCGTTCGGAATCACTCGGCAGCATTCCGCAGTTACTCCGTAGAGGCGCTTCAACGCTCGTTGCATTGCGCTTGATGGCGTAGTCACTACGGGCACGCAGCGAAGCGACCGCTCTACCTCGACGCGATAACGGTTCCACGAAGCCGGAGGCGTTCCTCCCTTCACCGACGCCCACCAGGAGAAAACGCAAGAATGGGCCGTCAACATGGCCGGAACGCTCCACGAAAGTGCGCCGTGTCCAAACGTGTTGAGATGAACAAGCGACGGATGCAGACGCCGTTCCAAATCCAGCAGCCAATAGCCGCTTGCCTCCACATCACGCCACGGATCTTCCATCCATTCGAGCTTGTACTCGCTGGCGAATAATTGGAGGTTACCAATCGCCGCCGCTTCGGCCCGCTGCGATGCCGAGGGCTCTCCCCCCATTGCCGCGAGGCAAACCTCCACACCATACGGCGCAAGCGCCTGCGCCAGGTCCAAGGCAAACGTCCAAACGCCGCCGACGGTATCGGCGGTCATCAAAACACGGTTTACCGCCTCAGACATGCGAAGGACCGCGCTCCAATTGAACCAACGGCGCTGGCTTCTGTTCCTGAATGTCGCTGAACGTTCCGAACTGCCCCAGGTACGCCTGATGAGCGCGCTCCCACGCGGCATCGTCCGGCGCGCCCCAGCGACGCGTATAGGAGGGCGAACCAGGATACGGGAACATCGGTACGGGCTCGTTCGCCCAGACCCCGTGGGCGTGCAGGCCGGCGCGCCAGGCTGCGACGTCGGCGGGATCGTCATCGCGCGAATCCATCAGATTGGCTTGTACAAAAGGTACCCGCGATTTTGCGTGTATCAGACGAGCGGTGATCTCCGGCGTCGAAAGCTTGCACTTTTTATCGAGCGCCGCGCGACCGGATTCCGTGATGCTTTCGACGCCGGCTTCGATCGAAACGCATCCGGCGCGGCCAAGCAGATCGATCATCTCAGGACTCCAAAGATCGATTCGGGTTTGAATGCCGAAACGAATATGACGCTGCGCGATTACTTCCAGCACATCCTTATACGGCAAGAAGATCTCGTCGATGAAATAGACATACTGCGCGCCTCCAGCGATCAATCCATCGAGCTCTTCGCCGATTACTTGCAGCGGACGCCGCCGGAATTGATCGCGGAAATTGTCCTTTGCGCAAAACGTGCAGTGATAAGGGCACCCGCGCGATGTCTCCATTTCCGCGCCTGGACCCTCAGGAGGCGCGTCGAAGCGGTGATGATGATGATGATGGCGCGCAATCGTTCCGGCGCCCCAGTGCAACGCGGGCAAGCGGGCCAGATCGGAAGCGTGCGGCTTTCCGTTGACGGCGACTTCGTTCCCGCGGCGAAAGCAGAGCGAATCCACCCGGCTCCAATCTTCCCCGAGCCGCGGTAGCACCTCTTCGCACTCGCCCATCACAACGGCATCGGCGTTCAATTTGCTTAGAGTGGCGCGAGGGGTCGTGGACGCATGTGGCCCTACGGCTATCACAGCGGCCGCAATGCCGCGTAGCGCGCGTATGGTCTCTTGCGGAACGCGCAACTCCGGAGGAGCGCATCGCCAGAACAGATAGCTCGGTGCAGTTGTCACTACGATGAAATCGGGCCGAAAGTCGCGCACGCGCACTAACATTTGGCCGAGTGAAAGCTGCTCGGCCTGTCCATCGACAATCTCTGCCTGGTGGCCCGCGGCTTCCAGCAATGCCTTCGAATAGCCGAATTCGAGCGGCAAATGCGGCTCGCGGCACCCGAAGTAAATGCTGCCCTCAAAATCCCACGCAGGATTAATGAGCGAAAACCGCATGCAGCTCCTCTCTCCATCCAAGCGCCCGGGGCGCAGGCAATCCCCGGCTTTCGAGCAGCCAATGGTACAGGCGTTCCACGCCCTCGCGCGCGCTCACTTTTGGCGACCAACCTGTGGCCGACTTGAACTTGCGGGTATCCGACACGTAATAGCGTTGATCGCCGGGGCGCCAATCGTAGAAATTGATTTTGGGGCCCTCGCCGCAGAGGCGGCCGATCAGCTCGAGCAATTCCAGCAGGCTGATCGTATTTCCCAATCCGCCGCCGATGTTGAACGCCTGGCCTGACAGCGTATGCATGTTCGCCTGCGCCAATAAAAACGCATCCACCAGATCTTCCGCGAACAGGATG
>DATAUH010000390.1:0-7010 GCA_036268375.1 Bryobacteraceae bacterium
CAATCCCCAGCCCGAGGGAGAAGAGCGCAATCCCTGTAAACCCCGGGTTGCGGCGGAGGGAACGGAACGTGTAGCGGATGTTCTCGGCAAACATACGGGTCTGACGATCCGAACGTCAAACGGTTACGGACCTGCGTTGCCGACGCGACGGTCGGCGAACGTCCGGTCATCGCAAGCCGTCCCACCCCTTCCCGTGTCCGTGTTTTGGGAAGTTCGCGATGCGGTTGAGGGTGACGCGCCTCGATGCGGACCACGGCCGTAAGATGGTCGCGGCAGCAAACCGTTACGGGCGCGTCACCCTATATGGCATTTACGCCTGCTCTCACGGAGGGGTCGGAGGCGCAAGTCGAAACCATGATCCGCAGTCGGAATTTATCCCACAAAGGCAACGAAAAGCGTCAGAAGAGTATCGAGTGGACGATCAGGAATGCCTCGATGGTTAGACGCCGGAGAGCTCCAGTTTTCTCACGGTCGGCGATCCTTAGGCAATCGCAGGACTGTGGCTAGCGTTTGCCATTACCATTCCATTCGATGTTCAGCAGCGCCTTCTTCCGATGACGCGCATTACGGCCCCAGCCCAGGCAACTGTCCTGAAAACGGTCAGTTTCGGAACAACTATCCGAGCCGCCGTGCAAGAATGCGGTAGTGAAGTTCTCAATAGCCGCAGCACTCTTGCCGCTAATTCTGGGCCTTTTGCCTGCGTCAGCTGAAGAACCCACGAGCAAATTCGCGACCGTGAATGGAACCCGTTTGGAATACTTGGACTGGGGCGGGAGCGGACCGCCTCTCTTGTTTCTGGCGGGTCTTGGCGGCACCGCGCACATATTCGACGACCTCGCGCCAGAGTTCAAGGCGAATCATCGATGCCTGGCGCTAACCCGCCGCGGATTTGGGAGGTCGGAACAGACCACCGGCGGCTACGAACTCGATAACCTTACGAATGACATTTACGTCTTTGCAAGCCAGTTGGGCCTGCGAGATCTCACTCTCGTCGGCCATTCTTACGGCGGCACTGAAGCGATGCGGGCCGCCCAAATGTTTCCCCAACTGGTCCGTCGCGTTATACTTCTCGACACCGCAAACGATACGATTCCGCCCGATGCGCCCGCGGCCGAGGCAACACTCTTCGCGGCGTTCACGGGCATGTCCGCGACTGATCGTTTTTCGTCGCTGGACGCTGACCGTAGGTATGAGAAGCGTCTTATGGGAAACGTATGGTCGAACGCCGCCGAGTCCAATCTGCGCGAAACCATCGTCATTGCGAGCGATGGATCGGTCCAGGGCCGAACGCCCGGCCGTATATCTGGAGCTATCGTCAGTGAGCGGGCAAAAGGAAAATGGCATATTACTAGCATTCCGGTTCCGGCGCTCCTGATCGTCGCGCACAATCCTTGGACAGAGATGCTGGCCGGTTTGACTCTGGATGCGTCGCAGATCGTAGAAATCACAAAAGCTTGGGCCGACCTCGATGTCGCCCGCCGCGCGCAAATTGAAGCCTTTCAGCGCGACTCTCCTCAAGTGGTCACAGTCGAGATGGACCACACGGTGCATCACTGTTTCGTTCAACGGAAGGAGCGCGTTGTCGAGGAGATGAAACGATTTCTTCGCTGAACAACTGCCAATCCTTCGAGATTGCCCTGAGAAGCAGGTCGCGGGCGAGCGGGACGTGTGTGCGTATCGCGTTTCAAAGCCGGTTCCGTTGTGCCACCGCGTCTCGGGCCACCCTAACCTGCTTCCGGGCGAGTGGTCGCTGACTCGTACATCGCTCCGAAAGGGCGTTGTGTCGGTATATAGCTCCTGACAATTCGGTTGGTCGCAGTTCAAGCGAGTTTCCCGGAAACGTGACGTCAGGTACCCTTGCCTATTAAGTTCAGTCGGCGCGGGGGGCGTCTGATGCCCGAGATGCTACCGCCTAGACCTTGGTAGCGATAGACTTGGCGATGTGTCAACCCCGCAACGGCAGGCGAGTGATCTCCGGAAGCCGAGCGGGGATCGGTATGAGTCAAATGCCAGAGCCTGATGCATCCGTTTCGCCCGACGATGGAGAGACCGAAAGGCCTCTCGGTATGCCTAAGCCCAATGTGTCGCGGATGGGCTATAACCCGGCAAATTTTGCGTATTGGATTGGAGAGGAGCCGTGGGTTGCGGGGTACTCCGTTTATTACGCGATCAGCTTCTACGATGCGCGAACAGGGGTCGAGTCGGTGCGATCCGAATGGTGGGGTCCGAAGTCGGATCCCAAGAAGCTCTACGGGGGGTTCGGTCTGATCAGAATTCCGACGGACGCGACGGGGCGGGCGACTGCGCGCCGCATATGGCGGAAGTTCGCGGGGCAAGCGGAAAGGATGATTCACGAGATTGCCGACAACGTCACGACCAAGTATCAGGATGACGTTCGTTGAAGGCGACGAACGCTACCCGGTGCGTGGCTGTCGAGTAAAGGCCCGGTCTTTGCGAATGTCGGCGGATCGCCGCAAATGACGTTTTTTAGTCAGCGCGCGCTTGCGAGAGTGCGGCGCGATAAAATTGAGCGCGATGGGCTTTTACCTATGGATGGCGGACGACGTGGCTTGGGCGCAGGGCACGTACGAGTACCGGCCAATGGGGACGGCAGTGGTGGCGGCGAGCGACCTGTTTACACGGCGTGATTTCGATCCGCGGCGCAAGGTTCGGCCTCCGGCGACGGCGCGATATTTGGGGCAGTTCGCGTCGCTGGGGCAGTTGAACGGAGTGCTCGAGGCTAATCGAGATCGATATCGCGCATCGGCGGGGTCTCGTCGGGGTTCTCCTTCGCGCGCTTGAAGAGTTCGTCGAATTTACGCTCTAACACTTTGCCGTGAGATTTTTCGGCTTCGAAATTTTTACGGAAGACTTCTTCACGGCGGGCGCCTTCACCCTTTAGCTTGGCGACCTCGGCGGCAAGGTCTTCGATGGGGCGGGGCTTTTCGTGCACAGTGTGTGCGATGACGGCTTGGGTTTCGGGATCAATCTTCAAGACGGCCTGACAGCACGGACATTGGACGTCGAACATGCCTTTTGCCATGGTGGGTTTCGCCATGCATACATGGTAACCAATTCGTAAAACCGCAAAAGTCGCGAGACCGGCGACCGAGGGGGCTGGGCGGCTTTCGGGTGAAGTACGTAGGTGATCGTACTTTGGTGGTACAGATGCACAGCGAGCAGACACAGAGACTGCGATGAAGCGATTTTTGCTGTGGTTTACGGTGGCGGCGACGATGACGGCGGCCGTGCGGGCACAAGAATCGACGGGACTGCCGGAGGGCTCCGGCGGGGGCGGTGCGCAGGCGGCGGATCAAAGTTCAGCAGCCCAGGCTGCGACAACACAGACGCCGGCAACGCAGACTCCCGCGGCACAGGCCCCCGCAACCCAGGATCAGCAATCGCAGGAAGCGGGGCAGGGAGAGAGTCACCGTTCCGCCATTAAGGTGAAGCCGGGGCAGGAAGCGATCAAAAACAAAGACTTGTGGGAGAAGACCGGGTACATCCATCCGTTTCTGAGGATGCCGTCGTATATCGCGAAGGATGAGAAGTCGATCTGGACTTCGCCGTTTCATACCGCGAAAAGCGACATCAAATGGTGGGCGATTTTCGGCGCGGCGACGGGGGCGCTGATTGCGACGGATAAGTGGACGGAGAAGCAGTTGCCGAATACGACGGCGCAGGTGCGGCTGGGAAACTATACGTCGAACCTGGGCGCGGCGTACACGCTGATTCCGATTGGCGCTGGATTTTATTTCCTAGGTACCGCCAAACACAGCGAACGTTTTCGCGAGACCGGAATGCTGACGTTCGAGGCGCTGATCGATACGACGATTGTGGAAGTGATTATCAAGAGCGCGACGGACCGGGCGCGGCCACTGGAGGCGAACGGCAAAGGGGGCTTCTGGGAGAGCACGGGCGGCCCATGGAATGCCAGTTTTCCGTCGGGGCACGCGATCAACACGTTCGCGCTGGCTTCGGTATTTGCGCACGAATATCACAATAAGTGGTGGGTGAAACTGGCGGCGTACACATATGCCGGAACGGTGGTGGGGGCGCGGTTGGCGGCGCGAAAGCACTTCCCGGGTGATGTCGTGACGGGGGGCGCGATGGGATGGTTCATCGGCGACTATGTGTACGCGAAGAGGCACAATCCAGATCTGAATGAGAAGCAGGGGCTGATGCAGAAAGTGTTAGCGCACGTGCAAATCGGCCCGGGACTCTGAGAGCGGCGGGGCTATACTCGAAGCCATGCGGCGACGCGCGGCTTGGATGATGGCGCTGGCGGGGGCTTGTGCGCTGGCGCAATCGAACGCGAGCGGGCCGCAGGTGTTGCGAGGAACCTACCTGGAAGGCGACGCGAAGGCCGAGGGGGAACTGAGCGTTCGCGACTCCGACAGTGAAGTTTTTTTATATCGCTTCGACCGGCGAACGAAGGTGACGCGCACTAGCGCGGCGACCACTATCGAATTGCTGCGGCCGGGCGAGCGGGTGGAGATTTCGTCGGACGAAATCGCGGATTCACCGATACGATATGCGCGAGCGGTGACGGCGCTTGATCCTTTGCCGCCCTATCATGCGCCCACGCGGGTGCATACGAGCTTGTTGACGCCGCCGCCGCTGCCGCTGTTTGCGCGCGCGGACCTGACCTTTTCGGGCGTGGTGAAATTTCTGGCAGACGGAAGGATGATTTTGCGCACGCGGAACTCAGTCGAGGAGACGATCCTGCTGCGCGGCGACACGCGATTCCTGGATGACGGGGACATCGTGAAGCAGAGCGACCTCAAAGCCAACATGCGAGTGTTTGTGCGCGCGGGCAAGGACCTGTTCGGGCACACGGAAGCGTATCAGGTGATGTGGGGCAAGTTTTTGCAGCCGCGTTGAAGGGCCCGGCGAACATTTCGAGAGTTGCTCAGTTTTGGCTGGGTGTTTTTTCGATGTGATCGACGGCGATGGTTTCTAACGGAGCTTTGCCGCGGTTGAGTTCGAGGCCGAGTTTGCGCAGACCAGCGTTGAAGGCCATGAGAACCATCTCCTGATTAGCTTCAAATAGATCGGCAGCGCTCGCGTCTGGCGCGAGATGCCGAAAAGTAACTTCAAGGGAAAGTTGGTAACGACCGCCCAGCCCGGTCTGATCGATGATCGGCAGCGGAAGTGGAGCGACGTTGTCGAGTAAGTCGGCCAAGCCTGCCATAGTGGAACTGGCGGCCTCCCAGCGTTGACCTTGAAAGGGGTCGTTACCGGTTTCGAAGACGGTTCCCATGCTCGGACTGCTGAGAATGGTTGCGCCATCGCCGGTTGCGAGGTGGTGCGTCGCGCCGTAGATCTGATCTGAGCGGGCGGAGGCTTCGGAAGACGAAGAAGCTGGCTGGTCGAGCGGCTGTAACTGCGCAGGGCTCAATTTAGTTCCGCCTCTTGCGACGACTAGCGCGAATATCGGCGAAGTGGCGATTGCGTGATGGACTGAGAGACGGAAGCGATCGGCCAACAGTTGGCGGAGCATTTGGGGAACTTGATCTGTAGCGGCGGTCGACGGGATGGCGGCTGTGATTTGGAAGCGGGGCGAACCTGGGCCCATCATCCAGTCAGGTCCGGTTACGCGCCCCGGAGCGATCTGAAATGCGTAGCCGATCAGCATGGTAAGTGTCACGCATTGGAAGTCGAGACGGGCGCGGTCGACTTTCATCGAAGTGGGACAACCTCCGCCTTGGCCACGCTGGCCTGATGGGGATGGTGGAGGTGGCCAGTTGGGGATTTGCTTGATGGATGCGACTTCAAATTTAGGAAGCTGCTCGCCGGGACCAGGTTGGGATAAGGCGCAGTTCGCGAGCAGAAGAACGAGGGCCGTGTATGCCAGCGGTCGCATTATGCCAGATCTGACGCGCCATGATGGCGCGCCGTTTAGGCGTTTAACGGCGGCTGACTCGTAAGATGGAGAGATGGAGTTGATGCGGCGCGACTTTTTAGCATTGGCGAGTGCGCCGTTGGCGAGTAGCGCGTTGCGGGGGCGGGTAGAGCGCGCGGGGTTGGGCGAGGTTGTGTTTTGCCGCGCGTCGGATGCGGAGTGGCTGCGAATTTCGCGGCAGATGTTTCCGCGCGCGGTGGCGAGTTGTGAGCCGCGGGCCGGGTTTCGCGGCGTGACATTGTGCGGCGCGCGGGCGACGTTTACGCTGACGGACCTGCCGCATGGGCTATTCTGAAAGTTCCCTCACTCACACATGGCCCTTCTGGCAAGTTGTTCCGGAATCTCGAAATCATTTAGCTCGCGCACTCTGTTCAGCGGGATTTCGCTGACTATTGGCGAAGGCGATCGCGTTGGGTTGATCGGCCCGAACGGATCGGGGAAGTCGACGCTGCTGAAGATCTTGGCGGGGCGCGAGACGGCGGATGATGGCGAGATTTCGCTGCGGCGGAATTTGCGCATCGGATATATGGAGCAGGAGGCGTCGCTACCGGAAGAGAACACGGTACAGGAAGTGGTGGCGGCGGCGATCGCGGGCGAACGGCTGGAGGATGCGGAGCGCGCGGGGCGGATCAGCCAGGCGTTGGGGCGCGCGGGATTTGCGAATGGCGAGGCGCGGGCGGGATCGCTATCGGGCGGTTGGAAGCGGCGGTTGACGCTGGCGCGTGAACTGGTGCGCGAGCCGGATGTGCTGTTTCTGGACGAGCCGACGAATCATTTGGATCTCGAGAGCATTTTGTGGCTGGAAAAGCTGCTGAGCACAGCCGCGTTTGCGAGCGTGATTGTCAGCCACGATCGCTACTTTCTGGATAACGTCGCGACGGCGGTTGTAGAGATTAACCGTGTTTACCCGGGCGGGATGTTTCGCGCCGAAGGCAACTACTCCGAATTCCTGGAGAAGAAAGAGCAGTTTCTGACGGCGCAGCAGAGCCGGCAGGAGTCGCTGGCGAACGTGGTGCGGCGCGAAGTGGAGTGGCTGCGGCGTGGCCCGAAGGCGCGCACTTCGAAATCGCGCGCGCGGATTGATGAAGCCGGGCGATTGATGGGC
>DATAUH010000391.1:0-12227 GCA_036268375.1 Bryobacteraceae bacterium
TCGACCTGGACGAGTTCGATCTCGATGCGCGCGCCGGCCAACCCTCGCCCGCCAAGCTCTTGCGCACCATGTTGCAGGCTTTGCTGGTGGAGCGCTTCCATCTCGCCGTTCATCACGACAACAAAGAGATGCGCGTCTACATCCTCACGGTCGACAAGTCCGGCGCCAAGCTTGCGCCGGTCAACATGGCGTCCATTCCAAACTCCGCCCCCGAACATTTCCGTGGTGACATGCGCCAATTTGCCAATCTACTCGCCGTACGGCTCAGCATTCCCACTGCAACCGATCCTGCCCAGCCCATGATCGCCAGCGGGCCGCCCGTTCCGGTAGTGGATAAAACCGGTCTCGCCGGCGTCTACGAGTTCAGTTTCAAGGTTCCTCCCGAACTCGGGACCGACGCCTTCACCAGGTCGCAACGCGCCCTCCGCGAAGAACTCGGCCTCAAGCTGACAACCGAGCGGTCTTCCGTGCCAATTCTCGTTGTCGACCACGCCGACCGCATCCCGACGTCCAACTAATCGCCTCGCAGCGCCGCTTACCGCACCTCCCGCGGCGCTGCTTGCGAGGCCGCGTGCAGCCGAATAGACTGGGGCTTACATGCCCCGCTATTCCCTCCCCCTGGCGCTGTTCGTTTTTTCAAGTGCCTCTCTGATTTCGCAAGAACACCCCTTCGAGCCGACGGCCTGCCTCAACGACGGCATCCAGGCGCTGCAAAAGTGGTACTCCCAAGAGACCGGCCGCTGGAACACGACCGATTGGTGGAACGCCGCCAACGCCACCACCGTGCTCGTGCGCTACGCGCGCATGGCGCCCTCGCCCGAAATCAAGAGCGCCATCGAAAACACCTTCGTCAAAAATAGCGACAAGAACTTTCTGAACAAGTATTACGACGACGAAGGATGGTGGGCGCTTGCCTGGCTCGATGCCTACGATTGGTCACACGACGCGCGCTATCTCGACATGGCCGGCAAGATCTTCGCCGACATGCAACAAGGCTGGGACGATACGTGCGGCGGCGGCATCTGGTGGAACAAAGACCGCAAGTACAAAAACGCCATCGCCAACGAGCTTTTCCTGTCAGTTGCCGCTCGCATGGCAGCCGATGCGCCGGACGCAAAGGCGAAGGCCGCCGCACTCGATTGGGCGCAGCGCGAATGGAAGTGGTTCGATACCTCTGGCATGATGAACGCGCAAGGCTTGGTAAACGACGGCCTCACACCCGCGTGCAAAAACAACACACGCAACACATGGACTTACAACCAAGGCGTCATTCTGGGTGGTCTGACTGCGCTCTCCGCAGCCACGAAGGATCATGCCCTGCTCAATCGCGCGCAGTCGGTTGCCACCGCGGCCATCAGCCAGCTCACGGACGCGCAAGGCATACTCCACGATCGTTGCGAGCCCAAATGCGGCGCCGATGGCGTGCAGTTCAAAGGCATCTTCGCGCGCAATCTGGGCGACCTGAACGCTGCCGCGCCCGCGCCGCGCTACCGTACGTTCCTGCTCGCCAATGCCGAGAGCATTTGCCGCATTCAATCCGCCGATCACCGCTTCGGAGTGGTCTGGTCGCAGCCTTCCGAAGAAGTGAATGCAGCTACTCAGACGTCTGCGCTCGATGCGATTCTAGCTGCTGCGCATTCGGAGAAACCGTGACGCGCCGTCGCGCTATTTCTTGCCTTCGATGCGGATGCGCTTGAGCGATTCCGCGTCTGACGGCAGTTCGTTCTTGCCTGCGGGAAAGCCGTTGGTCTGAAAAATGTACGCCATGATATCGGCGTTGGTGGCGCGGCTGAGCGTCCCCGGTTTATCGCCCGGCATCGTGCTCTTCACAATCTCAAACAGATCGTCCACCACCTGTTTATTCCAGTTTCCGGTAAACTCGGCGCCCGTCAGCGACGGCGCTTGACCTTCGCCCTCCAATTGATCGCCGTGGCAGGAGGCGCAGGACTTCGCGTACAAATCGGCCCCCCGCTTGGCTTGGTCCGCTGTGAACACTCCGTCCCATACGGATACTGTCGATGGAGCTTGAGAAGGTGAGAATGCAAGCGCAGCGGCCGAAAGCGCCACAAGAGCGAAAGGCTTCATGTCTACATCGTATGCTAGACGTATGACTCGATGGATTCACGGAACTGCGCTCGGCGTGTGCGCGCTCGCAGGCCTCGCAACTCTGAACGTGTCCAGCCGCGCCGCATCCACGCCTGCATGCGACCCCGGCAACGGCGGCATCACGCTGCCCGAAGGCTTCTGCGCTCTGGTTGTGGCCGATAATCTCGGACCCGCCCGGCACATGGCGGTCGCTCCCAATGGCGATCTCTACGTCGCATTGCAAAGCGACCGCAATCACAAAGGCGGCGCAGTCGCGCTTCATGACAGCAAAGGCGACGGCCACTTCGACGTCAAGGAAGATTTCGGCTCCGGCAGCACCACCGGCATTGCGCTGCGCAACGGTTATCTCTATCTCGCGCACCCCACATCGGTCGAGCGCTACAAGATGACCTCAGGACAACTTGTCCCCACCGGCTCGCCGGAAACCATCGTCGGCGATATCCCGCTACAGCGTGAGCACGAGGACAAAGGCATCGCGTTCGATGGCAAAGGCGGCCTGTACATCAATTTCGGCGCGCCTTCGAATGCGTGCCAGCCGCAGGACCGCCGTCCTGGCGTAACTGGCGAGGATCCCTGCGCGCTGCTCGACAAATTCGGCGGCGTATGGAAGTTCGACGAAAACAAGCAAGGCCAAAAGCAGGAAGACGGACAGAAGTTCGCCACCGGCATGCGGCAAATGCCCGCGATCACCTGGCACGACGGCGCACTCTACATCGTGATGAACAACCGCGACCAGTTGGACACGCTCTGGAAGGGCAAGTTTACCGGGGAGGAGAACGCGACGCGTCCCGCCGAACCGATGTATCGCGTCGCCTCCGCCGGAGCCAACTTCGGCTGGCCCTACTGCTTCTTCGATTACACACAGCAGAAGCTACTGCTCAACCCCGAATATGGCGGCGATGGAAAAACGCAGGGCCGCTGCACCAGCTTCCAACTTCCGGTGGCGAGTTTCCCGGCTCACTGGGCGCCGGTGGATGTGATGTTCTACACCGGCTCGCAATTTCCAGCCAAATACAAGAACGGCGCGTTCATCGCGTTTCATGGATCGTGGAATCGCTCGCCGATGCCGCAGGAGGGCTATAACGTCACTTTCCAGCCGTTCTCAGGCGACAAACCCTCAGGCAAGTTTGAGATCTTCGCCAACGGATTCGCGGGCGTGGCGGAGCTGAGGAACTCGAACCAAGCCGTGGCGCGCGCCGATGGAGTTGCACAGGCGCCGGACGGCTCGTTGTATATTGCCGACAGCCAGAAGGGCAAGATCTGGCGCGTGCTCTATCACAAGTAGCTTGGATGAGGGCGCGCCACCAGAGTTTGCGCGCCCGCTTTACTTTCCGATCACGTCGCGCACAGCCGTCAGCAACGCTTCGCCGCTCACAGGTTTTTCGAGCGTGGCGGTCGCGCCCAGCAAGCTCGCGGCCTCCAACAGATCGCTGTGCATGTGTCCCGAAATCACCAGAATTCGCAAGCCGGGAAAACGCGACCGCTGTGTTCGCAATACTTCAAAGCCGTCGGTGTTCGGCATGTTGAGGTCGGTGATCAGGAGGTCAGGCACCTTCTGCTCTACCATCGCTAATGCCGACTTCGGCGAAGTCGTGGCCCTCACTTCGTAGCCCTTGGACTCCAGGGTGTTCTTCAGGAAATTCAAAACCTGTTGATCGTCGTCCACCGCAACGATCTGCGCAACTGGCTTCATCTTCTCTCTCCCATTACCCGCGCCACAAGCGCCAGCAGCTCATCCTGTTTGATTGGTTTGGCTATCGATGCCTGCGCGCCAAGCACTTCGGCCGCACGTAGCAGCGGGCCCGCGAAACGTCCCGACATTGCGATGATCTTCAGCCGGGGATGCGCGGTGCGAAGGAGGGTCATGGTTTCGAACCCTTCCTGCTCCGGCATCGCCAGATCGATAATGACCAAATCGACGTTTGCCGACTGCGTCATGATCACTGCCTGCTTACCGCTCTCTGCTTCGAGCACCTGGAAGCCCGCGCCCGTTAACATGCTTCGCAGTAACTTACGGATGCCCGCCTCGTCGTCTACAACTAAGATTACTCCTGTTGATTTAGGCGCGCCCAGGGTCTCCCGGACTTTCTCCACCAATTCATCCGGCGAAAACGGCTTGGTTAAGTACGAACCCTTGATATCCCTGCGTTCCGGAACGACTCTTTCGCTATAACCCGACATAAAGATCGACTGTATCCCGGGTCGCGAAACCTTCAAACAAGTGGCTAACTCCACGCCGGTCATCTGCGGCATGACGATATCCGTCAGCAGCAGATGGATCTCGCCTTGATAACGCTCGGCCTCCACCAGCGCCTGCTGGGGGTTTGTCGCTTCGATAACAGTGTATCCGTATCGTTGCAAAATACCGGAAGCCATCTTGAGAAGCTGTTGCTGGTCTTCCGCCAGGAGAATGGTTTCCGTCCCGCGAAGCCCCTCCATTGGGATCTTCACATCCAGCGTGCCGGCTACGCCAGCGTCTACCCGCGGCAGATAGATTTTAAAACTCGTCCCCTTACCTGACTCGCTGTAGACCCAGATCGATCCGCCTGCCTGCTTCACGATGCCATAAACAGTAGCCAGGCCAAGTCCGGTACCCTCGCCGGCTTTCTTGGTGGTGAAGAACGGCTCGAACAGATGCGAGAGCGTCTCCTTGGACATGCCGCTGCCGGTGTCGCTCACCTTCAGTTCTACATACGGGCCGGGCCGCACGTCGGCGTGCTGCTCTGAGTACGCCTCGTCGAGATCGGCATTACGTGTTTCGATCAGCAGCGTACCGCCGTCCGGCATGGCATCGCGCGCGTTCACCGCCAGGTTCATTAATACCTGATGCATTTGACCGGGATCGGCCATCACGCGGCCCAGGTTCGGATTCAGCTCGCACTGGACGGAAACATCTTCGCCGATCACGCGTGCGAGCATCCTTTCTACTTCCCCCACGACATCGTTCAGATTCACCGGAACGGCCTGCGTCAGTTGCTTACGGCTCAATAGCAGCAGTTGACGAGTCAGTTCCGCGGCGCGCTTGCCCGCGATTCCGATCTCGCTCACCATGTCCTGCAATTCGCCCTCGGACGGCAGCCTTTCGACGAGCAGATCCGCATACCCGTTGATTACGGTTAGCAGATTGTTGAAATCGTGAGCGACGCCGCCCGCCAACCGCCCTATGCTTTCCAGTTTCTGGGCCTGTAGTAACTGCTGGCGCACCTTCGAGTGTTCGTCTTCGGCGCGTTTGCGCTCCGAAATATCGGTCAATACGCCTACCGCTTCTACCGCTCGCCCGTCTTCGTCGCGCACCAGGCGAATATGGCTGTAGACCCATCGGTATACGCCGTCGGCGTGAAGGAAACGATATTCTTCGGCGCAGAAGCCATTGGAGAACAGTTGCGTATTGGAGTTCTGTTCGATCCGTCCGCGATCGTCAGGGTGAACATATTGGGCCCACCAACGGCTGTCGAGCGCGGCATGCGCCGGATAACCCAAGACGGCGGTCAGATTATCGCTGATCCACGTCGCATGGCCCATGCGATCGGTGGACACGCCCAGCGTGAACAGAATCGCGGGGCTCGAAATCAGGATCTCACCGAGGTGTTGTTGCGCGCGCTCGAACTGCCGTTCCAGTTGCCTACGATCCGTGAGATCGAGGAAGGTCACCACCGCGCCCACTACTTTGCCATCCGCGACGATCGGATGCGACCAGTATTCCGCCGGAAAACTGGTTCCATCGGCGCGCCACAAAACCTCATCGTCGCAATGAACGCCACGGTTTTCCCGATAGGCGCTGAAAATGCGGCACTCTTCGGCCGGATGCGGCCTGCCATCTTTTCGGGTGTGATGAATGAGCGGGTGCATGGGCCAACCGATTAACTCAGCCGCATCGTTGAAAGCCAGCAGGCGCGCGCAAGACGCATTGGCGAACGTGCAGCGGCCTTCCGTATCCATTCCGAATATTGCTTCCGCGGTGGAATCGAGCAGCAGCCGGATTTGCTGCTCCCGGTCCCCAAGCGCACGCCCGGTTTGCGCATGCGCCGCCATTTCCCGTTCCAGATTAGCGGCGTGCTGCGTCGCCTCCGCATAAAGCGACGCCGTGCGGTAGATCCGTCCTACCTGTCCCGCCAGCGTACACGTCATCCGCTCCTCATCGGGACTGAATTCATCGGCGCCGAGCTTGTCGATTAGCGCAATGAATCCGTGGACGCGGTCCGGCGAAGCAATGGACGCCGCAAGCCAGCTATGAACGGGCAGATGCGATTCCGGAAGTCCCAGTTTTTTGGGATCACCACCTGAATTGATCCTGCGCTCGCTCGAAGAGCTCTGCAGCACCGCCTTCAGCAAGGGCGCGGCCGAGTCAGGCATGACCAACTGCGCCGTAGCGTCCGGCGATATCCCGCTGGTGAACACCTGTTGGAACCGTGAGCCGTCTGCATGCAGCAGACCCGCAATGGCATAGCGCGCGCCCACAATCTGCCTTACCGAGTCTGCGAAGCATTGAACCAGGCGGCGCGGATCCAGTTCACTCGCAAGCTGTGTGCTCAGCTCCATTATGGCGGAGAAGCGCTCATTCAATGCGCGCAGATCCTCGGCGTTCTGTGACAATTTGCCAGTCGCCAGGCGCAGATTTTCGCGATCGGAATCGGGCGAACGCGTTTCCGCGTGGAGCTCAACCATGTTCTCAGCGGACGCGGTCTTTCCCAGTGCGCCGCGCACGGCCGTTAGAATTGTCTCCGCGTCCGACGGCTTGGCGATCACGTTCCACACGCCGCAGGATTGCGCCAACTTTTGCGCATCGCGTACCTGATAGTGCGCGGTCCAAAATATGACCGGGACCTCCGCCAATGCGGCGTCGGCTCGCAATTGCCGCACCAGTTGGTCGCCGTGCATGGCGGCCATCAGGATATCGGCAATAATCAAGTCCGGCTTTTGAGCCTTCGCCGCGGCCAAAGCCTCCGTCCCGTCGACCGCTTCGATCAGACGATGACCGCCAGGGTTCAGAAGCGTTACCAGGAATTCGCGATCGCTTGCTTTGTCGTCGACGACGAGGATGATGGCCATTGCGTTCAGTCGCGTGTTTTCTCGCGCAGGCATTCACGCACTGCCGAGATCAGCGCCTCACATTCGAAGGGACGCGGCAGATACCGGCTCGTCCCGAACGCAAGCCTTTGCTCCCGATAGCAATCGAGGACCGCTCCCGACATAGCAGTGTCGCAAACGTCAACACCGCTGTCCGAATTGACAGAGATCACCGCACGCCCCGTGGATGTTTTCAAGATTTGCGTGAAGACGTCCAGGGAGGAGCCAGAGCACTCCGATCGGTAAGAATCGCACAACATTTTCAAAAGTGACACGCCAACCAAACACGGCTGGTATTAATGCTACCAATTAATCATATCCGTACTATTAAGGTGAGAACTACACGTATTTTTACGTGGATGAGCGAAAAGATAAGTGAGAGGCCCCGATGCTATTTACTAATTAAGTTATTATTCCGGTCTTTACCTGGCTATTCCTCAGGGATGATGCCATGGCGTAGGGCATGTACGATTAGATCGGTATGATTCTTTAGTCCTAGTCTGTCCATCAACATAGCGCGATGGTTTTCGACTGTGCGCGGGCTGATTTTGAGGATCTCACCAATTTCTGCGCTCGTTTTTCCTTCGGCGGTGAGGCACAAGACCTCGCGCTGCCGCAGGGTTAACGTGTCGTGGGGATCGAGGATTGGCGACTGTTCCAGAAACTTGCGCACCGCGATGTCCGGTACCGAAGTGCTGATGTAGCGCCGGCCGGCCCCTGCGGCTCGGACCGCATCCAGAAGCTCGGTCTCCGGATTGCCTTTGAGGACATAACCCGTGGCTCCGTTTTGCAGGGCTTGGGAGACCATGGAAGTGGTCTTGTGAACCGAGATCATGACGACTCTGGTGCGCGGCGATTTTTGCCGCACGACATGCAGTACCTCGAGACCGGGCATGCCGGGAAGCATCAGGTCGAGCACCAGCACATCGGGGTGCAGGGCCTCCGTGATCTGCAGGGCCTGCAGGCCGTCACCGGCTTCCGCGATTACGGAAAAATCCGGTTCCGATTCGAACAGGGCCTTCATCCCACGCCGCACTAGAGCATGATCGTCAGCCAGCACAATCGAAATCGCCACGCTTACCCCCTGGACTCGGTACCTGCATGACATCATACTTCTCATATCCTGCTTCGCTGGATTCGGTGGACTCGCGGCGGCTGAGAAGCATTTGCGCCGATACCGTCGTGCCCCGGCCGGGCGCCGATTGGATCGTGAGACTACCGCCAAGCGCCGTCGCGCGTTCACGCATTCCGATCAGGCCGCTCGAACGCGGCGTCTTCATCACCTGCTCCGGATCGAACCCAGCGCCTTGATCTGTAATTGAAAGATTCAACACCTGCGAGTCGCTCCACATACGCACTTCCACTTGCTCCACACCGCCGTGCCGCGCCACGTTCGTCAAACTTTCCTGCATGATGCGATAGGCGGCTGTCTCCGAATCCGAACTCAACCGGAATTCGGGACCGTCATGGCGAAAATCGACTGAAATACCCGTTTTCTCTGTATAGCGCTCGCAGAAGGACTGAGCGGCCGGAAATAATCCCAGGAGGTCGAGATCCGCGGGCCGCAGGTCGAACGAAAGGCTTCTCACGGAACTCAATAGCTGATCCACGACATCGCGCCCTTCCTTGAGACGCGATTCGAACGATTTCCCGGTGGTGAGCGGCATCGGGCGGAGGATCAAGCGCAGGCCTGTCAAAAGCTGGCCGATCTCATCGTGTAACTCGCGCGAGAGATGGGAACGCTCTTCCTCCTGAACTTCCATCAGGCGTACGGAGAGCCGCTGTAGCTCGGTCTCCGTCTCCTTGCGTTTAGTGATGTCGCGATAAACCTCCAGCAAAGAAACTCGACCCGCAGGGCCCGGAACGGGAGCCGTGGTGGCGAGCACGTGAATCGGGCGGCCATTTTTCCGCCGGCGCACGGACTCGCCATCGGCGCGTTGCCGAACAGCAGTGGCCAATTGATTTTGGAACTCGTCCGCAGCCTCCGTGGGAACGATCAAATCCAGCAATTTGCGACCGACGGCCTCCTCGCGGGAGTAGCCGAACAGATTCGTGAATTCGCCGTTGATACGCGATACGCTGCCATCGGCGCTAAGAATGACGGCCGGCGGGGCATTCTCGAAAAGCCGATCCATGAACGCGTTACGCGCGTCCATAGCGGTGACGAAGCGCGTGATAACGGCCACTGCGGCGGTTAATGCAACCACCGCAACCGCATTGAACAAGCCATCGGCATGCAGGCGCGCGGCGTGAAGCCACGACGAAGCGCTGTTCCCAAAAAAGCTAATCAGAATGTCTGCGCTGCCCATGCTCAGTAGCTCATATGCCGAAACCCGCCACGCTGTTACGCGCGAGGGATTGCACATCTTATAATGAGACTCCAAAACCGGCATTTATAGGCAAGCTGTTGCGGATTTCACGAAAATAATTTCGAAAATTAGTCCTACTGCGGTTTGGAAAACCTCGGGTCATGCAAAAGCGCAGCGTCCGTAAGGCTGTGCAGGAATTCGATCAGGTCCGACCGTTGCGGCGCCGTTAGGGTAAAGCCGCCGATTAACGGGTCTTGACCGGCCACATGGCCGCCGCCGGCAGCGTAACGGTCGAGTACGGCTTCGATACTTGGCAGGCTGCCATCGTGCATGTAGGGACCGGTTACCGCCACGTTGCGCAGCGATGGAGCCTTGAAAATACCCGGACTGGCGACGCCGGTGGTGTGCATCGAAGCCTCATGGCGGGGGCGATTTTGATACTGGATGGCGTCGCTGAAGTTGAAGCCGCCGTGGCAGCGGAAACAGGAGAGCGGCTGGCTGAAGAAGAGCGTCTCACCGCGACGGGCGGCGGCCGTGACGGCGGAATTATCGCCGCCGTAGTGATAGCGGTCGTATGAGGAGGAAGCGGAAATGATGGTGCGTTCGAAGGCGGCGATGGCCTTGACGGCGTTTTCGAGGGTGGGCGGCCCGGCTTCGGCGGGAAAGGCGCGCGCAAACAGATCGAGGTAGCGTGGATCTGAGGCGATGGCGCGCGGCAAGCCGTCGTTTCTGCGAAGGCCCATCTCGAGCGGCTGTTCGCCAAACATGGGGACCAGCGCCTGCCGTTCGAGCTCACGCATGTGCGGATCGCTCCAGGTGAGGGACGCGCTATACGCGACATTCACCAGGCTCATGGCGTTGCGGGTGTGGTGTTCACCGGTGGCCCCGATTGCGGTGACCCGGCCATCGGTGAATGCAAGCTCCTGGCGGTGGCAGGTAGCGCAGGCTGTTGCGCCGTTTACCGAGAGGCGCGTGTCGTAGAAGAGATAGCGACCCAACTCGACTTTGGCGGCGCTCATGAGGTTGTCGGCGGGAAGTAGAGGCACGGGAAATCCCTTGGGGAGATTCCAGTTCCAGTCGGATTGCGCGAACAACGCCCCCGCGAACAGCAGCGCGGCGGCATACTTCTTGCGGGTCATTTCTTTAGCTGGACGACCTCGAGCTCTTCGAGCATGCGCAGGGAGCGCGCCGCCTCCTTGTCGGTTCCCGCCACAATGCGGAGGGGGCCTTGATAGTCGAACAGCGGCTTGCCGTTGCGCTTATCGGCGACGATGAACTTGCCCTGGGTAAGATCGGGGTCAAGCTCGGCGAGCGAGTAGAGGACTTGATAGCCGTCGTGAGCTTTGGCCAAGATGTAAGTCGTCAGCGCCTTGCCGCGGAGCTTGCTGCCGGTCGGCACGCCCGCCTTTTTCAGCAGATCGATGACGGCGACGCCTTCGTATTCGTCTTTCGAACCGTCGGGTTCCGTGAGCGTGATGGTCTGGCGCGGCATGCTCGCGAGTTCGGAAAGTTGCAACTTCACCGGGCTCGCAACCGCGCCCGTAATCGAGATGGAGGCCTCCTGAGCGAGAGCCGCAGACAGCGAGAACGCAAACACGGCAATGTAGCGCATGCAAGACATTGTCGCATTCAAGAGCCACCGTCGGGCGGCACTCGTGAGTGGCTTGGAGGCCGCTGCTTTTAAGGAAATAGCGGCGCAAGGTATGCGCCGCCAAGCTTAGCGGACAGTCTGAGGTTTATTGACGCCGCGAACCGCTTTGTACTTCTTCTCGAAGCGGTCGACGCGGCCGGCGGTATCTATCAGCTTTTGCTTACCGGTAAAGAACGGGTGGCAGCTGGAGCAGATTTCCACGCGGATGTCGCCCTTGTGCGTGGAGCGGGTCTTGAAATTGTGGCCGCAGGCGCAGATAACGCTGATTTCGTTATAAGCGGGATGAATTCCGGCTTTCATGAGATTTAAGGGGGATCCTTTCGAAACTTTTAGTATACCAAAGACGAACCCCCGTGAGCCACATAGGGCGCACGGGGGTAGTTAGCCTCGGAAAACCTGGGCTTATGGTTGCTTCGCGTGAGGCAGCCGGTCCGCAGGAACGTGACCCCGCCACTGAAGCGGGCGTCGGCTACATAACAGGCTCGACTCTAAAAGTCGGCCACCTCTCGCGGTTGTTTGTGACTATCCATTTTTACTGGACCACCTCCTTTCCCAGTGATACTTTCAAAATCCCACAAAGGTGCAAAGCTGTCAACTGTCTCTGTGGGGGCGGATGGTGGATGGAGATTTCGGGCACTTCCGCAGGGGGAGAGGGTTCGGGGATTCGGTTTGAAAAAAGCGCGAAAAAACGAACTGACGAGGATGTGGGCTGCGGATCGGCGCGGGGGAAGGCGGACTATAAGCAGGTTGCGGGGAGGCGGACGGTGGATGGAGGTTTGGGGCGCTTCCGCAGGGGAGAGGGTTCAGGAATTCGGGGTGACATTTGAAAAACCTGCGAAAAAACGAACTGACAAGGATGTGGGCTTCGGATCGGCGCGGGTGAAGGCGGGACTATAAGCAGGTTGCGGGGAGGTAGACGGTGGATGGAGGTTTCGGGCACTTCCGCAGGCGGAGAGGGTTCAGCAATTCGGGGTGACGTTTGAAAAACGCGAAAAAACGTACTGACAAGGATGTGGGTTGCGGATGCGCGCGGGTGAAGCGGACTACAAGCAGGTAGCGGGTGGCAGACGGTGGATGGAGATTTCGGGCACTTC
>DATAUH010000392.1:0-3808 GCA_036268375.1 Bryobacteraceae bacterium
TTTCGAAAAATAAGCGTGAAGATCCGGCCTTTGTGGAGCGGTTCGAAATTTACGCGGCCGGCATGGAGATCGGCAACGCATACACCGAGTTGAACGATCCCCAGGAACAGCGCCGCCGCTTTGAAATGCAGCTTGCGATGCGGGAACGCGGCGACGAAGAAGCGCATCAAATGGATGAGGACTACGTGCGCGCGCTTTCTTACGCAATGCCGCCCACCGGCGGGGAGGGCATCGGCATTGACCGTTTGACGATGATCCTGACGGGCTCGCGCTCGATCCGCGACGTGATCCTCTTCCCGCTGCTGCGACCGGAAGGACCGATCGAGTTGGTGCAGAAGCTGCGCGAATTGGACGGGCAGTAAGTGGCGCAGCCGTCCAAACGTGTCTCCGGGTTTGAGCTCTTTGTAGCCGCGCGCTATCTGCGCGCGCGCCGCAAAGAGGCTGTGATTTCGATCATCACGGTGATTTCGGTGGCGGGCGTGGCCGCGGGCGTCATGGCGCTGGTGGTTGCTCTGGCGGTCACCAACGGCTTTCGAAACACGCTACAGCGCAACATGCTCAGCGCGATGGCTCATATCGATGTCATGAGCCGCCGGCAATCAGACGGCATCGAGCACTGGCGTGAACTGGAAGAGAAGATCAGCAAGCTACCGCACGTCGTGGCTGTCGCTCCAGCGCTCTATCTTCCTGTATTTCTGGTAGGGCCAGTCAATTCGAAGGGCGTCGAGTTGAAGGGCATCGACGTGGATTCCGAGTTGAATATCACGCATGCTCTGCGCCATCTCAAATCGGGATCGTTGGAACGCCTTCGCGATGAGAACGCGGATCCTCCCGGAATTATACTTGGCTCTAAGCTGGCGGCCGATCAAGGCATGCTGCTGAATTCCCGCGTCAAAGTAGTAAGTCCAGAAGGCAAGTTACTCTTGACCGAAATCATACCCGCCATCAAGCCCTTCTATATCTCCGGGACTTTCGAGAGCAGCTTCTCCGACTTTGATGATGGCTGGGCGTTCACGTCGATCAAAGCGGCACAGAAAGCGTTGTCCCTGGAAGACGTAGTAAACCAGATCGAAGTGAATGTCGATGATCTGAACCGCGCCGACGTCATCGCGAAGCAGATAGAAGCGGCGATCGGCGACAAATACACCACCACGACTTGGAAAGAGCTAAATTTTCAATTATTTAGCGCGCTCAACATGGAGCGCATCGTGACGATGATAGTCATCGGGCTCATCCTGTTGGTCGGCGCGCTGAATATTTTGATCACCCTCGTGATGATGGTGATGGAAAAATACCGCGACATTGCGATTCTGATGTCGATGGGCGCGCGTCCCAGCCAGATCCGGCGCATTTTCATGTTTCAAGGGGTACTGATCGGCGTGGTAGGCAGCGCAATCGGCTTGGCCATTGGTTACTCGCTGTGTTATTTCGCGGGCAAGTATCAATGGATCAAGTTACCCGAGTCTGTCTATCCAATTAGTTACTTGCCATTCGAAGCCAGATGGGCGGATGGCATTTGGATAGCGGCCGTAGCCATCGCGGTAAGCTTTCTGGCCACCTTGTATCCTTCAAAGAGCGCCACGCGCATCGCTCCGGCGGAAGTGCTGCGATACGAGTAGCGGTCGCGCCAAGCTCGGACTACGGCTGCTCCTGAAGCTCCGATACCGGCTCTTGTTCAGTCTGCGGCGCGCCTTCGTAGAAGGCTTTTACCTTGCGCGCAGCTGCTTTACCAACGATCGCCGCCAGACTTTCCTCCGAAGCCGCGCGCACCAGCTCCGAACTGCCGAGCTCCTTCAGCAATCGCGTCACGGTCTTCTTGCCGATGCCTTTGATCGCGTCTAGTTCCGACGTTAATTGCTGGGCGTTGCGCCTCGAGCGGTGGAATGTCACTGCGAAGCGGTGAGCTTCGTCGCGAATCGATTGAATCAGTTGCAAGATGGGTGAGAAGCGGTCCAGAACGAACGGCTCATCTTCCTGCCCGAAGACGTAAATGATTTCTTCACGTTTGGCGATCGAGGCCAGCGGCTGATCGACGATGCCGATCGCTTCAAGCGCATCGGCGGCGGCATGCAGTTGGCCCAAGCCGCCGTCAATCAGCACCAGCCCGGGCATGGGCTGCTTCTCTTCCTGCAATCGCTGGTAGCGCCGCGTCACTACCTCGCGCATACTGGCAAAATCGTCGTTGCCGATTACGGTTTTGATGATGAATTTGCGGTAATCCGCCTTTTTCATCTTGCCGTCTTCCCACACCACCATGCTGGCGACCTTGTTCGTGCCCTGTATGTGCGAAATATCGAAGCATTCGATACGCGAAGGCGCGCACGGCAGGTTCAGGCCATCCTGCAACGCCTCCTGAATTGCACGCGAAGAGGGTTTGAGCACGCGAAAGCGCGCATCGAAACTGTGCTTGGCATTGTTCTGCACCAAGTCGAGCAGGGCTTTCTTCTGGCCGCGCTGCGGCGTGCGAATCTCCACTTTACGGCCCCGCTTTTCGGTGAGCAACTCCTCCATGACTTCGCGATCTTCGAACTCCACGGGCACCTGGATCTCGCCGGGAATGTACTGCTGGTCGAGATACATCTGCAGCAGCAGCGATGAGAAAAACTCGGGCTGATCGAACTCCTCCTGGTCCTCCCAGAAGAACTCGCGGCGATCGACAATCTGGCCGTTGCGCAGGTGGAACAGGTTGAGCGCCACCAGCGGCGGCTCGGCGTAACAGGCGAAGATATCGGCGTCGTCGCCTTTGGCTGCCGCCATCTTTTGCCGCTGTTCGATCTCTTCCACAGTGGATAGCAGGTCGCGCAGGGAAGCCGCTTCCTCAAAACGCATATCGGCCGCGGCCGCTTCCATACGAACGCGCAAGCCTTTTGCCAGGTCCGTGTGACGGCCTTCGAGGAACAGCCGGACGTCGCGCACCGCGCCCGAGAACTCTTCAATCGTGGTCAAGCCGTCCACGCAAGGGCCCAGGCAGCGGTGAATGTGATACTGCAGGCACGGCTTCGGGTGAAAGCGCGTCAGATCGATCTTGCACGACGGCACCAGAAAGTGGCGGTGAATAAAATGCACCAGCCGGTGCGCCAGGTTTGCCGGAAAGTAGGGGCCGAAGTAAGTTGCGCCGTCCTTGCGCAGCCTGCGCGTCACAAACACGCGCGGAAAACGCTCGTTCGTGACCTTGATGTAGGGATAGGTCTTGTCATCACGCAGCAGAATGTTGAAGCGCGGCTTGTACTGCTTGATCAGGTTGTTTTCAAGCGCCAGCGCCTCTTTTTCGTTGTCGACCAGAATGTAATCGACATCGCGCGCCTCTGAAATCAGCGTTCCGGTTTTGACATCGGCCAGTTTGTCTTCGGAAAAATAGCTGCGCACGCGCAGGCGAAGCGATTTCGCCTTGCCCACGTAGATGATTTTCCCGCCGCCGTCTTTGTATAGATACACGCCGGGGGAAAACGGTAACTGCGAAACTTTCTCACGGAGTTCCATCGGCGGGGATAGTTCTAGTGTAGCGCTGTGGCTGCTATGATGCTGCCAGATGCCCTCCTTTACGCGCCGCCAATTCGTTGCCGGGCTATCTGCTGCCACCGTCGTTCGCACCGGCGAGGCGCAGCCGCCGAGTGATCTGACGCTCTGGTACACTCAGCCCGCGGTGCTGTGGAGCGATGCGCTGCCGATCGGCAATGGGCGGTTGGGCGCGATGCTTTTCGGAGGGATACAGACGGAACGGCTGCAGTTGAATGAAGACACGCTTTGGTCGGGCAATCCGCGCGAGTGGAACAATCCGGATGCGAAGAACCATCTGGCGGAAGTTCGC
>DATAUH010000393.1:0-5934 GCA_036268375.1 Bryobacteraceae bacterium
GGCCGCGCCCAGCCATTTACGCATGCGCTGTTCGAAGGTTTCGTTCTCGCGATCCGTCGCCATCAGCAGCGCATATAACGATCCGCCGCGCCGCAGAACCTCCGGCAGCTTTTCCACGATACGGCGAAAAATCTGTTCGCCGTCTTTGCCGCCGTCGCGATAGCCGATCTTGGACGATTCCGCCGCCATGTACGGCGGCTGCGTCACAATACGATCAAAAGTCAATCCGCGCACCGCATCAAACAGGTCACCCTGAGCGGTCTCCACGTTGCCGCATCCGTTCAGCAGCGCGTTGAAGTGCGCAAAGTAAGACGAGCGCCCAGCGATGTCGGTGGCCCACACGCGGCGCGCAAGACGAGATTGGTGCAGTGCCGCCACGCCACTGCCGGTCCCCAGATCGAGCGCCGCTTCGCAAGTAGTCTCCGGCAGGCGCGTAACAAAGTTATAAGTGCTATCGAAGAGCGGCGGAAAAACCGCATCGCTCTCTACTTCCACTGGCCCGCCGTCCGGCGCACACAGCCGATCGCTCGCCGTCAGCCAATCCAGAAACGGCAGCACCAGCACCGGAGCGAAATCCATCGCCGGCGCATCCGGTTCGACGGCGATCAAATCCAGCGCGGCCAGCGCTTGCCGGGACGCGAGCGAAAGCAACCGCTCCACGGTTTCCCGGCTGACCTGCAACCCCTGACAAAACAGCCGCACAAGAACACCCAACTCATCTACCAGGGGCTCGGCAAAAATCTCAGCGGCGGATGCGGGCTTATATTCAGACAACCGCTTCACGCCCAAACGCGCGCAAACTGCAGCGTAATTGTAACCGGCGTTCTCAAAAACCTGGCGCGCTGCGTTGAACTCCGCAACACCGCCAATCCGGGGCGCCGCCGCGCTCAAGAGATTTTCTAATGTGCTCGCGGCATCCATGTTCGGAAGCATAACATCGCGAAAATTATTTTGGGGCCGAAGCCGCGGAAAAGGGTACTATGACGCGATTTCACGCGCTCTCGCTAGCCCCCCATCTTTTGCTTCGACGCGACGCGCCGCCACAAATCTGCTACTTTGTTCCAAATGAAGCGGCTGCAACCTGTCATCTGGACCAAGGGTACGTTCCTCAGCCCACAACACCTGCAAATTCAGGATCGCTTCCTGGAAAACGTCCTCCATTTTCAACTCGAGACGCTGAGCTTCCGTCCCTGGGGTTTTCGCTCGCTCCAGATCGATCTGAAGGCGCTCTCCGAAGGCCTGTTTCACATCTCTTCGGCCTCGGGAATCATGCCGGACGGGCTGCTGTTCGATATTCCGAACTCGGATGCAGCGCCCGCTTCGAAGGAACTGAAGGACTGCTTCGATCCCGATCAGCGCACACTCGACATCTACTTCGCTGTCCCGGACTATCGCGACCGCGGTCTCAACGTCGCCAACTCCCCGCGCCAGAGCGGCGCGGTTCGCTATACCGCCGAGTACGAGACCTTCCGCGACGAAAACACCGGCCAGTCGGAAAAGCATGTCCAGGTAGCGCGCAAGAACTTCCGTTTTCTGATCGAAGGCGAATCGCTCGATGGCTACTCTTCGCTGCGCGTGGCCCGCGTGGTACGCAATCAGGCGGAAATCTTCCAGCTCGACCCGCACTTTGTGCCGCCGCTGCTGGACTTCAGCGCCAACGACTATCTGATCGCCATTGCGCGGCGCGTGGTTGAAATTCTGAGCGCGCGCTCTACGGGCATCTCCAGCATGCGACGGCAGCGCAACCAAACGCTCGCCGATTTCACCGTCGCGGACATCGCAAATTTCTGGCTGCTCTACACCATCAACACATCGTTTCCGATCTTCCGCCACCTGTTCGAAACCCGCGGCGGTCATCCCGAGGCGCTCTTCTCCGCCATGCTCCAACTGGCGGGCGCGCTCACTACTTTTTCGAGCGACATCCATCCACGCGATCTGCCGCTCTACGATCACGACGAACTGGGCCCCTGTTTCACCGATCTCGACACGAAACTGCGCATGCTGCTCGACACGGTGGTGAAGAGCAACTTCGTCGCGCTGCCGCTGAAGCTGGTGCAGCCCTTCATTTACGCCACTTCCATCGATAACGATAAATACCTGCAAAATACGCGCATGTATCTGGCGATCGGGGCGGAAAACAGCCAGGCGGAACTGGTGGCGCGGGTGCCGCAGTTGGTCAAAATCTGCTCCGCCAGCCACATCGATCACCTGGTGAAGAACGCTTTGCCCGGCGCGCCGCTGACCTATGTCGCCTCCCCGCCGAGCGCGATTCCGGTGAAGCTGAATTATCAGTACTTCAGCATCAGCCAATCGGGCGTAGCGTGGGAAGCGGTCACGCGCGCACGCAATCTGGCGGCGTATGTCCCCAGCGACCTGCCTAACCCGCAACTGGAACTGATCATCTTGCTCCCGCAGGCCACTTGAGCGGCGCCATTGCCCGTGCAGTTACTCGCTCACGCCGCTAACTTTACAAATCGAATGAGGCCGCGCTAATTGCAGTACCATGGCGTTTATGCCGAGTATTGAAACCACAGCGCCCCTCGCTACCAATACCCACCTGCTGCGTTGGGTGGATAAGGTTGCCAAACTGACCAAGCCGTCAGCCATTCACTGGGTGGATGGTTCGCAGGAGGAATACGACTATCTCTGCGGCAAGCTGGTCCAAGGCGGCACCTTCGTCAAACTCAATGAAGAACTTTGGCCTGGATGTTATTACGCCCGTTCCGATGCCAGTGATGTGGCGCGCGTGGAAGACCGAACCTTCATTTGCTCGCTCTCCAAGGACAGCGCCGGCCCGACTAATAACTGGATGGAGCCGTTCGCCATGCGCCGCAAGCTCAAGGAGCTATTCGCGGGATGCATGGCCGGCCGCACTATGTACGTGCTGCCATTCAGCATGGGCCCGATCGATTCCCCCATGTCCCGCATCGGCGTGCAGCTTACCGATTCCATCTATGCCGTGGTCAACATGCGCATTATGGCGCGTATCGGCCTGCGCGTGTTCCAGGAAATCGATGCCGATCGCAAGCGCGTCATCCCTTGCATTCACAGCGTAGGCGCGCCGCTCGCGCCGGGGCAACAGGACGTGCCATGGCCCTGCAATAACGAAAAGTACATCGTCCACTTTCCGGAGACGCGCGAAATCTGGTCCTATGGTTCGGGCTACGGCGGCAACGCACTGCTGGGCAAGAAGTGCCTCGCACTGCGCATCGCATCCAATCTGGCGCGCGATGAGGGCTGGCTGGCCGAGCATATGCTGATCCTCGGCATCGAAGATCCAAAGGGCGAGAAAACATATATCTCGGCGGCATTCCCCAGCGCCTGCGGCAAAACAAACCTCGCCATGCTGATTCCGCCCAAGGGCTTCGACGGCTGGAAGGTTTGGACAGTGGGTGACGACATCGCGTGGATCAAGCCGGATGCCACGGGCCAGCTCCGCGCCATCAATCCCGAAGCGGGTTTCTTCGGCGTCGCGCCCGGCACCTCGGTGAAGACCAATCCCAACGCGATGAAGACGCTGGCGAAGAACTCCATCTTCACCAATACCGCGCTCACTCCGGACGGCGGCGTGTGGTGGGAAGGCATGACCGACGAACCACCAGCCGAGTGCACGGATTGGAAGGGCAACCGCTGGACTCCCGAAATCGGCAAAGAGACCGGCGTTAAGGCCGCGCATCCCAACGCCCGCTTCACCGCGCCTGCCTCGCAATGCCCCTCCATCGATCCTGCGTGGGAAGATCCCGAAGGCGTACCGATCTCCGCGATTGTCTTCGGCGGACGCCGCGCCACCACCACTCCGCTGGTCTATCAAGCCTTCAACTGGACTTCAGCCGTGTATGCCGGCGCCACGATGGGCTCCGAAACCACGGCAGCGGCCGCCGGCGCTGTCGGTAAGGTACGGCGCGACCCTATGGCGATGCTGCCCTTCTGCGGTTATCACATGGGCGACTATTTCCGTCACTGGATCAAAATGCAGCGCTCGCTTTCAGTCACCCCGCGCGTTTTCATGGTCAACTGGTTCCGCAAAGACGCCGACGGCAAGTTTCTGTGGCCCGGCTTCGGCCAGAACATGCGCGTCCTGAAGTGGATTGTCGATCGCGCCCATGGCCGCGCGCTAGGCCGCGAAACGCCGATCGGGTGGATGCCGCGCTACGACGACATCGATTGGAACGGCCTCGATTTCCCGCGTGAGAAGTTCGAAGAGTTGCAGGCCTTCGATCGCAAAGCCTGGCGCGCCGAAGTCATCGGCCAGGAAGAGATGCTCATCGATCTGCACGATCATCTGCCGCCAGAAATGATCTACGAACGCGAACTGCTGATCTGCCGTTTGTAGTTGATTGAAATCAGCGCCGGGGGCGGCCCATTCGTCCCCGGCGCTTCCCTGCCCGCTTAGCTCTCTTCTCCTCGCAAGCCCTTTCATTCGCACATTTGATGTAATCTGTCAGCGTATCTACAAGAATGAAGGCAAGTCCAAATTCCTCGTTGAGAGTGCTCATCACGTTAGTTGCCGCTTCCGCCGTTGGACGTCCCCAAGTCTCCCAATCACTTGAACAATCGGCTACACGCGAGTTCGACGTAGTTTCGGTCAAACCGATGCAGCAAAAGACAGAGGGCTTCTCGATGCGCTTCCGCGTTGATCCGACGATGATCGACGTCACCGCTCAGCCCCTGCGAACCTACGTCCTGCAGGCATATGGCTTGAAACGCTATCAGCTGATCATCAATGGCCCCGCGTGGATCGAATCCGACCGCTACGACATTATGGCCCGCACTACCGAGCCTGCCTCGCGAGCCGAGATGATGCTGATGTTGCGCAATGCGCTCGCCGGCCATTTCCGGCTTCGTGTGCACGCGGCAACGCGCGAGATGACGGTGTACTTTCTGACCGTTGACCGGCGTGGCGCCAAACTGAAGCCGGCCACGGAAACATCCGGTCCGAATATCATGGTCCTGGACAAGAACCAAGTCACCGCGAGCCATGAGGGAATGGCTGATTTCGCAGGTATCCTCTCGAATTTCGTTACTGACCGGCCAGTGCTGGACCGCACCGGACTCACGCATGAGTTTCAGTTCAAGCTGGAATTTGCGGCCAATGATGACGATCCCGCACCCGGCCCTTCGATCTACACGGCACTCACGGAGCAACTTGGCCTGAGATTGGTGGCGGGCAAGGCGCCAGTCGAAGTACTCGTCGTCGATAGCGCGGAACGGCCGTCGACAAACTAGAACGCGGCTTCGGGGCTCCGGCTTGCCAGTCTCACGAGACGATTAACGGCTTACACTCATTTAATGGCGAAGACCGCGCATCTCCATCCGGACAAGCTTCTTCTTTATGAAAAACTCGTGGCTACTAACGCCGGAGTCACGCTAAAAGGCGCCACGGTCCCGTACACGTCTATCAACGGCAACATGTCGAGCTATTTGAGCAAAGAGGGCAAGCTCGCATTGCGCCTCCCGCCTGATGACATTCAAGCGTTCCTCAAGAAATACAACTCGAAGCTATGCGATGCCTACGGCGTCGTTCAGAAGGAATACGTCGAAGTGCCTGGGGCGCTGCTTGCGAAAACCGTTGAACTGAAGAAGTATTTCGATGCCAGCGTGGAATATGTCAGCGCGCTCAAACCGAAGCCGACAGCGAAGAAGAAGGCGAAGTAGCATCTGTTTCGGGCGAACAAATCAACATACTGGCATACAGGCGCCTCGTGCGGAACATTGCACTCCTCCATCCTGACGGTATGACGATAAATCGGACTCTAGAAGGCGAACCCGCAGACCACCGAAAATACCGGCGTTCCGCTATGCCAGCCCAGGCTCACGCCGCCTAACACCTTCGTCGGTTTGTCGTGCTGCGCGTAGAAAAGGCCCACTCCGCCTTCCATGAAACGGTCCACCGGCGCCGCATCCGACCGTGTGTACAGGTCCATCGACAACCAG
>DATAUH010000394.1:0-7113 GCA_036268375.1 Bryobacteraceae bacterium
AGCCGCGGCAGGCGTGCTCGGGCCAGCCGAACACCCCGGGCTCGAAGAAAGCGCGATAGACGATCAATTGGCGGCGCCCCTCGAACAGGTCGAGCAGACTTACCTTGCCATTCGGTCCGTCGAACTCGTACTTCTTCTCCAGCGACACCCACGGCATTCGCCGGCGTTCGGCAGCGAGCGCGTCACGAGAGCGGGTGAAGGCCTTCTCTTTCACGAGGAGTTGTTGGCGCGCAGTTTCCCACTCCTGCTGCGACACTACCGGCGGCGTCTTCATCGCAAGATGCCCTTTCACCGGTTCCTGGCCGATCTCTTTGTTAGTTGCCATCTTTCTTTCTCCTTGCTTTGGATTTCCAAATCAGTTGAGTGTTATCGATTCTGTTGTCTTTATTGGGCCCTGCAACCAGTCTTCCTTATGCCGGATCAATCAGGTTCCTTCATCACTCGGCACTGTCAGAGTGCCAGCGTTGCGGGCCAGGCGCAATCAGGAACACGTATGTACCTAGATGTTTTGCTCCTCGGGAGCCGCCTTGTCCGAAACATGCACCTCAGCACTCACAACTTTTCTGTATCGTCCTGCCCAGCGGCACATCCCACTCAGCGGCGTGATAATTGTTCTTCCAAGCTTGCTCAAGGAATACTCGACAGCGATTGGTTTCGACCTGGTCACATGCCTGACGATCAAGCCGGTGGATTCAAGGTTGCGCAGAGTTCTGGTGAGCATACGTTGCGATACGTTTCCGACGCGACGGCGCAGTTCCCCGTGCCGATGCGGTCTTTCTCTCAGCGTGAAAAGGATTCTGGGCGTCCATCTACCGATAAAGACCGGGGGCTGCCTCTTCGACCTTGCATCGTTGTTTTGTTCTTCGTTGGCCGGTAGTTCCGTTCCCGATGTAACCTGTTTTTTACTGCTCACAAGATAAATTTAAGGCTGAATATCGAAACAGTGAGAGTGACAAATGTGGCGGGATTCGGATGGATTCGCTGATCACAGCCGCGGCGCGGGCTCTCGCGGCCGGCGATCCTCTCGGCGCCTTGAACCGGGTAGCTTTGCGCGACGACGCGCCTGCGCTGGCGCTTCGCGGCATCGCGATGGCGCAACTTGGCGACCTTGTTCGCGCAAGGGCTCTGCTGCGAAGCGCAAAACGCGCTTTCGGTCCGAAAGAGGTTCTGGCCCGCGCAAGGTGCGTCGTCGCCGAAGCCGACATTGCGCTCGCGTCGCGTGACTTAGGCTGGCCCGTGAAGGCGCTGGACGCGGCGCGCGCCACCCTCCAGGCGCACGGTGACCGGATAAATGCCGCGCGTGCCCGGCATCTCGAACTCCGCCGCCTCCTCCTGATAGGCAGCTTGGACCAAGCGGAGCGCATGCTTGCCGACTTCGAGCCTTCGTTTCTTCCACCCGCAGCACGGACTGTTCACGAACTGGTGATCGCCGGCATCGCAATCCGCCGCATCCAGACGAAAGCGGCCCGCGCTGCGCTCGCTCGGGCCGAGGGCGCCGCACGTCAGGCAGGGATACCTGCGTTGATGGCTGAGGTCGAAATCGCTGCTTCCGCTCTGAATAGGCCGGCGGCGCGTCTGGTTGTGCATGGCGAGGAACGGCTGCTCTTGCTCGAAGATGTCGAGGCGTTACTGGCGTCGAAAGCGCTTGTCGTGGACTCGTGCCGTCATGCTGTGCGCGACTCTGGCACGGCTGTTTCTTTGGCAAGCCGTCCGGTGTTGTTCGCGCTTGCGCGAGCGCTGGCCGAAGCCTGGCCATGCGATGTGCCGAGGGATGCGCTTCTCGCCAGAGCGTTCGGCGCGAGGCTTGTCGATGAAACGCATCGCGGGCGCCTGCGAGTCGAAATCGGCCGGCTTCGCCGGGCGGTGCGGGCGCTGGCCGATATCACCGCGACCCAACGAGGCTTTGCGCTGGCGCCGCGCAATGCGCCCGAAGTCGTCGTGCTGGCGCAGCCTGTCGAAGATGAGCACGCTACGGTGCTCGCGCTCCTTTCCGACGGCGAATCGTGGTCAAGCTCCGCGCTTGCGCTGGCCCTTGGCGCGAGCCAGCGTACCGTTCAGCGGGCGCTCGATGCGCTCGCGGAAGCAGGCAAAGCGCAATCGTTCGGCCGTGGTCGAGCGCGGCGTTGGCTGACTCCGCCCACGCCCGGATTCACGACAACGTTGTTACTCCCGGCTCCTCTGCCGATTGACTAAAGTGGAAGCGTGCAGCGATCAAATGCGGAGATTGTTCGAGAGTACGGACCGTTTCCAGGTATCGAAAACGTGCACGGCGTTACCTACGACGGCGAACAGGTCTGGTTTGCCGCGGGCGACACGCTGAACGCCTTCGACCCTGCGAGTGGAGAGATGCGCCGCTCGATCAATGTCGCCGCGCATGCCGGAACGGCCTTCGACGGCCGGCATCTGTTTCAAATCGCCGAGGATCGGATCCAAAAGATCGATCCGAACACGGGTGAGGTACTGGCAACGATTCCGGCGCCCGGTGGCGGCGGTGACTCCGGGCTCGCCTGGGCCGAAGGAACGCTCTGGGTGGGACATTATCGCGGCCGGAAGATCCACCAAATCGATCCCGAAACCGGCGCGGTGCTTCGCACCATCGAATCGAATCGCTTCGTGACGGGCGTTACGTGGGTGGATGGAGAGCTCTGGCACGGAACGTGGGAAGGTAGCGACAGCGATCTCAGGCGCATCGATCCCACGACAGGAAAAGTGCTGGAGAGACTCGATATGCCCGTTGGAGAGATGGTTTCCGGGCTCGAGTCGAACGGGGGCGATCAGTTTTTCTGCGGAGGAGGAAAGAGCGGGAAAATCAGGGCCGTGCGGCGGCCCAAACGAAGCTCCGCGCGAAAGCCTGATTCGGCGAAGCCGGCGCGGTGACGATCGTGCCGTCAGCAGCTCCGGTCTGAATTCGCCGCCGCTTTCCGCATTGCGAGTCTGGCGCGCAGTTCCTGCGTGGCCGTCCGGTGACAGCGAAGGCAGAGCGTCCGGATATTTTCCAGATCGCATTCGCCGCCACCCTCCACCACCGGGAGGATATGATCGGCATCCCACAAAGTTCGACGGTTGAGAACGCTTAGCCCGAAATGCGCGAGCAGCGTCTGGCGGCGTGCGCCGCGCGACCGCTTCAGCTCTGCGTATGCCGCGCTTGTGTCGCACGAACACAACACGCAGATCCCGCGATCGCGTGTGAATACCTGCTCACGCAAATATCCGGGATCGCTGCGCAGACGCCATTCATGAACACACCAAGTGGAACAAAACGTCCGCCGGCGGGCAGGCACCTCAAGCGCACACCATCGGCAAAGCGCACGGCCGTTGGAACCCTTTTCCAGAGACGCGCGGTCCGCCGCGCCGCCGCGCATCGTCCGAACCGTGCTTTTTAGAAAATCGATGGCCACAACAGTTCCAGCATAAAATGTTTCGGCTGGGCGAACTGTTCCCGTCACGCAATCAACGCAGCTTTCACCGACGTTGCCGCCGAAAAGTGACCGGGTTTTTTATACTGAAAGTGTGGGGCCCGGAAGATTTCTGATTATCGCTGGCGTAGTTTTGATTGCAGCCGGCGTCCTCGTCTCGTTCTCGTCGCGCTTACCATTCCGGCTCGGCCATCTCCCTGGCGACATCAACATCCATGGACGCAATTCGACGTTCATCTTCCCGCTCACCACCTGCATTCTGATCAGCGTGATCCTGTCTCTGGTGATGTGGCTGTTCCGGCGCTAAGCGGACTATTCGACGCGCCCCATTTTGTCCAGCGGCCAATATACAAATACCGCCTTGCCATAGATGTTCTCGCGCGGCACATATCCCCATGCGCGGCTGTCGCTCGATGAATTGCGATGGTCGCCCAGCACGAAATAATCCGCCGGCGGGACTGTGGTTTCCTCGCCATCCGCCCATGTACTCATGTCACGGGACCGCTGTGACACGTAGTCCTCGTTCAGCGCAGCGCCATTCACGTACACTTGCCCCTTCACGATTCGTATGCGGTCACCCGGCACGCCGATTACGCGTTTGATATACGATTTCGACATGTCGCGCGGATACCAGAACACCACCGTATCGCCGCGCCGCACGTCGCCCAGGTTCAGTTTGTACGTGAATTTGTTGATGAAGATGCGCTCGTTGTCGGTGAGGCCCGGCTCCATGCTGGTGCCTTCCACCTTCACCGGTTGATAGATGAAGACAATCAGCACGACCGCGATCAGAATCGAAAACGCGAGGTCTCGAATCCAAGAAAGCGCGCCCAGGACGTTAGGCCTGGCGGCTCTCTGTACGGGATCTTCCCGGATCCCTTCCACGGAGTTGACGCCCATTTCCTCCATTTGTAGCGCTACACCATTATAAGACGCACGCCATCCATTGCGGTTTGCAGCATGCGGCCGGCTAGGCTACGTCGTCGCCCATTTCGAGCACCAGGTAGCGGCACATCTCACTCGTGCCGTTGTGTAGCCCGTGTTCGTCCCCGCCCTTCGCAAATCCAATCGAGCCCGGCCCCAGCCGCGTCGTTGCGCCATTTACCATGAAGTCCACCTGCCCCACCAGCACCACAAACATCTCCTCATGCACGTGGTGATGCGCGGCGTGCGGCGCGCCTCCCGGCGGCAGTTCCGTTTCGTGCACTTCGAGCGGCACGCCATGATGCAACGTGCCTTGAAACACCGCGCGCGACTTGTTCACACCGCCCGGACCGCTCGCCTTCACTGGGAGCTGATCAAACGGATATGCCTTCGATGGAATGGTGCCGGGCTGCGCCTCCGCGCGCGCTGCCGTCAGTGCAGGAAGCATCCACGCCAAATCTCGTCTCGTGAGTTTCATGCCCGGCAGTATACAACACCCGCGATCCCGCCTTGGCCCCGTTGCTACAATCCAAGCAATGCCGTCAGTGCAGCGGGTGAGGTGGGCCAAGTTCCGTGTGATCAGCGTCGCGGTGGTCGCGATCATCATCCTCACCGTTTTGATGTACCTTCTCACCGGTGGCACTCTGCTGCAGCCCAAGGCACGGCTGGCGCTGTTCATCAACGATGCCACCGGTCTCGGGCAGGACTCACCCGTTCGCGTGGATGGGATCGGTATCGGCAAGGTCGATTGGGTCGGCTTCTCCGGGTCCAACGACCCGCTCCGCATCATTCGCGTACAGATGACCATCGAACGTCAATGGCTCACCAGCATCACTGCCGACTCCATCGCGCAGATCAGCAACGACACTCTGGTCGGCGACAAATTCGTCGACATCACCACCGGCAAGGCGCCTGAGCACGTCCTCAATAACGGCGAACTCCACTTCAAAGCGCAGCCGGATATCATGCGCAGCGTCGATCTGACTCAGTTCGAAGATCAGCTCCGCACTGTCGACGCCACGCTAGCCGATATAGAAGCCGGCCGCACTCCGTTGGGACAATTCATCGTTCATGAAGACACCTACATCACGCTTCGGCGCCGCATGACGGAGTTGCAAAGCACCATCCAGCGCACCGCCGCGTCTACCGGCGAAATCGGCAGCCTGGTCTATACCGACGCTATGTTCCAGCGCATCCACACGCCCTTGGCGCAGTTAGACCAGACGATTGAGCAAATTCAGGCCGGACAGGGAGGCCTGGGGCGGTTCCTCCGCGATCCGGCGCAATACGAAAAGTTCCGTTCCATGCTGCAGGACCTGCGCACAAGCATCTCGGGCATCCGTGCCGGCGCATTCTTCAAAAGTGACGACGCTTACCGCGGCGCGAACACGACGGTGGCCTCGATCGCGCGCCAAATCGACATCATCAACGCAAGCCACATGATGAACGTCGCGGATGCTTATGAAACCTGGAACGGCGCCGCCAGTGAAATGCAGAAATCGCTCAAAGATTTCCGCGAAAATCCCAAAAAATACCTACGCTTAAAAGTCTTTTAAGGCATTGCTTGGGCAGGCTCTTCGCCTGTTCACTGGACTCAACCCGAAGTGGCGTGTAACTGCGTTAGCCGCTGTTATCAGAGCGGCTCGCGCCGTGTGGTGTTTGCTTTCCGCCGGCGGCAGTTATCGACTGCTCCGTAAGTTCGAATCTACGAAGCCGTACCCGTCGGCGCATTACCGTCGCATGCCGCGTGGTGGCAATTGCAGGCGATCTCGATCTTATTTCCTGAGTCGTGACAATAGTCGCTGCAGTACTTCTTGTTTTGCTCAACAATACAGTTACAGGCGGGGTGCGCGCATTTTTTCGGTTGAGTGGACATGTATAGTGGCTCCCGCTCTCAAGCGTACGACGGCCCTTTTCCGCCTGTCGAGCAGTTGTCGGGCATAGGCAGTAATGTTCCGTACCACTGCCGCACAACTCCGGGCGGCAATGTGACCGCACACGTCCGCCCGGGCGCCATTCTCCACAAATGCTCCAACATTTACCTTGCCGCAACGGGCGCAGGCATCGCGTCTTTGGTGAAGCGCGGAATCATCTGATCCAGGTTCGCCACATACCATACCGCTGCGGCTACCTCGGCCGACGCCTGTTTCACGTCCTCGGGAATAATTCGCTCGTACGTGTCCAGGTTGGTGTGGTGCGTCATGCTGTTGTACTCAATCGGATCCTGCCGGTATCCGATACCGGGCAGGCCGGCGTTGTTATACGACGTGCTGTCCGTTCCACCCGTCGCCCGGCTGGTTGTCGCCGTCACTGCGCCCAAACCCCAGTCCTTAAAGAGCGGGAAAATCGGCTCTAAATCCTTTGCGGCCTCCGGCGGTCCAAATACGCTGGCGCTACGTAGCCGTCCAGTGCCGGTATCGATATTAAAGTAGCAATCCAGCTTCGCAAACTCCGGCTTCGGATTCTCGAAGGTCCCGAAGTGCTCTTTCACGTATGCCAGCGAGCCCAATAATCCCTCTTCTTCACCCGACCACAGCGCCACCCGGATCGTACGCCGCGGCTTCAGGCCCAGCGTTTGAATGAGCCGCGCGGCCTCCAACATGATCGAGGAACCGATCCCGTTGTCCGTCGCCCCCGTGGCCGCGTGCCACGAATCCAGGTGGCCGCCCAGCATCACAATCTCATCCTTCTTGTCCGAGCCCGGAATCTCCGCAACCACGTCATAGCTGGTCTTTCCTTCCGGAAAGACCTTGTTTTCGATGTTGAACTCCAG
>DATAUH010000395.1:0-9311 GCA_036268375.1 Bryobacteraceae bacterium
GGCTGGACTGGAAGGCGAGGAGTTGGACAAATACACACTGGCGTGGGCGGGCCGCGTCAATCGCTCCGGACTGGCTTACCTGACGCCGGCGATTTTGGAAGGTAGATGGATGGTGCGAGTCTCTATCGGAGCTCTCCAGACAGAGCGGAAGCACGTGGAAGCGCTATGGCAAGTGATGCAGGCCGAAGCTTCGCAGGCGGTGTGAAGTCACACGTAACCCGTGCGACACTGGTTACGTGCAGAGGAATTTGACTCTTACGATCGACGAGGCAATTCTCCGCGCGGCGCGCAAGATCGCGCTGGATCGTAACACGTCCGTGAACCAGATGGTTCGAGACTACTTGGCGGAGTTAGCTCAGGCTTCAGATCACGCCCAAATGGCTGAGCGATTCCGTCAAATGGTGCGGACCTCGCCGGCGAAGGTTGGCGCAATTACCTGGTCGCGCGAAGACATCCACAACCGCTATGACCAAAAGAAGCGGTGAGCTGGTTTTCGTCGATACGAACGTTCTGATTTACGCCGTGAGCCCTGGAGAACGGCTCCATCAGCGCGCTTTCGAAGTGGTCGACGATCTGATAGCCAAGAGCACGCTCCGCATCAGCACGCAGGTTCTGCAGGAGTTTTTCGTGGTTTCTACGCGCCGAATACGCGTACCGCTAACGCCCGAACAGGCGCTGGGCTATATGGATCTCTGGGCGGTGAGCCCCGTAGTGTCGATCGACTATCCTGCTATTCGTGATGCAGTGTCGCTGAGCGAATCAAACCGTCTTTCGTTTTGGGATTCTCTAATCGTGATTGCGGCTAAACGCTGCGGCGCGAAAACGCTCTACACACAGGATCTAAATCGCGGCCAAAGGATCGATGGCGTAGAGATTGTCAATCCGTTCGACTGAACTTCGCCACTACACGCTCGCCGGTGAACCCGTCTTCGCCAGCGCCAGCAGCTTGTCGTCGAAATCGAAGGCGTTGGAGCGCGGCTTGGCGTGATTCCGCGTGTACCACTTGTAGGATTCCTTCAGCCCCGTCTCAAAAGGCGTCAACTTCATTTTGAGCATGCGGGTCACCTTGCCGATGTTCATCGTGATCGGCGGCAGGTCGAAGTACTCGCCGAAATAGTAAGGCTCTTCCATCACGCTGCCGCCGGCTTGAGCGATCAGGTCGCGGGGCACGCGGGCGATGGTGGCGTCGGCGTTGGCGACCTTGGCCAGCTTTTCGACCACCTCTACCTGCGTCAGCGGCTTGGTGTCTCCGATATTGAATGCTTCGCCCACGGCGCGCGGCTCGTCCATAGCGCGGAGCATGGCGTGCACAACGTCCTGTACGTAGGCGAACTGCATCAACCGGTGGCCGTCACCGGGAATAATCACGGGGCGGCCGGCGCGCAGGCGATCCCACAGAAAGGCTTCGCGATAAAACGGATTATTGGGGCCGTAAACAAACGGCGGCCGGAACGTAACCACTGGAAGGCCCGATTGCGAATGCATGCGGAATAGCAGGCGTTCGGTAGTGGCCTTGTGGCGAACGTAAGCGTCCGGGTGGTAATCGGGCGCGAGCGGATCGCTTTCCTTGTGGTTCAAGCCGTCGCCATAGGCCGCTACGCTCGACATGAAAATGTAGCGCGTGATGCGGTTTCCGGCGATTTTGACGGTGGCTTCGACTTGCGCGGCGGTGGTTCCGCGCTCCCAATCGTAGGCGTTATCAAAGACGACCTCGAAGCGGCGCCCGGAGAGAGCCTCGCGCAGAGATTCGGCATCGTTGCGATCCGCAACGATGTTCTCGACGCGGCGCCCGTGATCATGCTTCGGCTTGCGGTGCAAAATGGCGACCTCATGCCCGCCCTTCACCAGTTCCTCCACCAGGAGGCGCCCAATGAAAAGAGTGCCGCCGATTACCAGTACCTTCATACTCTCCTAAATAGTGAGACGCGCCACTAACACGTCCCGTCTCGCCAGGAAGAAGGTTGGCCAGACGTTACGCACAAGTCGCGCTGATTACACGATACAGCGGCTAGTCGTAATATTCCAGTCCCAAGTGTGTGATGAGGTCTTCACCCTTCATCCAGCGTAAGGTGTTTTTGAGTTTCATCAGCTGAATGAAGATGTCGTGCTCGGGGTAAAGCTCAGGCGCGTGCATGGGCGCTTTGAAGTAAAACGACAGCCATTCTTGGATGCCCCGCATGCCCGCGCGCTGCGCCAAGTCCATGAAAAGAACGATGTCGAGGACCAGGGGCGCGGCGAGAATCGAATCGCGGCAAAGGAAGTTGATTTTGATTTGCATCGGGTAGCCGAGCCACCCGAATATGTCGATGTTGTCCCATCCCTCCTTGGCATCGCCGCGTGGCGGATAGTACTCAATGCGGACCTTGTGATAGAACTCCTTGTACAGATCCGGATAGAGTTGGCCTTGGAGGATGTACTCGAGAGCCGAAGATTTCGAAACTTCCTTGGAACGGAAGGAACCGGGTTCGTCGAGCACTTCGCCGTCGCGATTGCCGAGGATGTTGGTTGAGAACCAGCCACTCAGGCCCAACAGGCGCGACTTCAAGCCGGGAGCGATCAGTGTCTTCATGAACGTCTGGCCGCTCTTATAGTCCTTACCGGCAACCGGAACATTGTTATTGCGCGCCAGTTCAAGCAGCGCCGGCATGTCCGTGGTGAGATGGGGCGCGCCGTTGGCGTAGGGAATTCCCATCTTCAACGCGGCGTAGGCGTAGATCTGGCTGGGGGAAATCTCCGGATCGTCGTGCTTTAGCCCGCATTCAAAGTCCTTTAGCGTCGCGTGGACGGGCATGGCCTCATGGTAGACCTCGGTGGATCCGCACCAGATCATCACCAGGCGTTTGACGCCCGTCCGCTGCTGAAACTGCCGGATGTCTTCCATCACGGCTTCGGCGTGATCCATTTTCGTTCCGCCGGTTTTGACGTTGGGACCGTTCAGCCGCTTGACGAACTTTTGATCGAAGACCGCTTTCATCGGCTTGATGGCCGAAAGCGGCTCCTTCAATTGCTCCAGGAGGGGCATTTCGAGCACGCCGGCCTTCACAGCCGCCTCATAGGCGTTGTCCTCAAAAATGTCCCAACAGGCGACTTCGATATCTTCCAAGTTGGCTAACGGGACAAAATCGCGAATGGCGGGACTGCGGCCTTCCGTGCGCTTTCCCAGACGGATCGTTCCCAATTGGGTGAGAGATCCGATGGGCTTGCCGATTCCTCGTTTGATGGCCTCCAGGCCGGCGATGAACGTCGTGGTAACCGCGCCCATGCCGGGAATCAGAATCCCTAATTTGCCATCGGCAGGCGCAATCTGGACGTTGTCGGAATTGGGCAACTGGCTCTCCTTAAAAGTCGAAATGCTATAATACCAACTCCATGCGCGACCGCGCGACCGCGGCTCTTACTACTGTTGTAATCGACGACGAAAAGCTGGCTTGTGACGAACTCGCCTTTCTTCTCAAGGATTTTCCGGAGATTGAGGTGATTGCGACCGCTTCCAACGGTTTACAAGCGCTGGAAATCATCGAAAAGCTGGAACCGGAGTTGGTGTTCCTGGACATCCATATGCCGGGGCTGGACGGCATGGCGGTTGTCCGCCACATTCGTGAGAAGACGGAAGACCTGCCGCAGTTCATTTTTGTAACGGCCTACGAACAGCACGCGGTGGAGGCTTTCCGGCTGGAGGCGATGGACTACCTGCTGAAGCCGGTGGACAAGTCGCGGCTGGCGGCTACCATCGAGCGGGCGCGGCGGACGATCCAGGAAAAGAAACTGCCGGAGCCGGCGGCGGCGAAGCAGCCGGTCTCCACGCCTCGCAATAAGTTGATGGTGCGGGCCAACAGCCGTTACTTCATCGTCGACGCAAACGAAGTGATCTACGCAACGATCGACGACGGTCTGATCACGCTGGTGACCACAAAGTTCGAAGGGCACTCGAACTACCGCACGATTGAAGACCTGCAGGCCAACCTGGACCGCGACATGTTCTGGCGGGTGCACCGTTCCTATCTGGTGAATATTAACCGGATCAAGGAAGTGGTGCCGTGGTTCAAATCGAGCTATCAACTGCGCATGGACGACACCAAGCACACGGAGATTCCTGTGAGCCGGGTGCAAACGCGACGTCTGCGCGAACTCTTCAAGCTGTGATTTCGAAATGCGCGGGGCACTGCTTCTAATAGCCGCGCCGCTCTTTGCCGCTGATGACGCCGGCGCCATCCTGCAGCGGCTGGTCGAGGCCCAGAAGCGTAACGGCGACCGCATTCAGCCCTATACCTATACCGAAGAGGGCATTCACTTTACTTATTCCAAAGACGGAAAACTAAAGCGCGACTACTCTGAAATACTCGACGTGATTTTTCTTGAGGGTTACCCGTTTCACAAGCTGATATCTCGCAATAATAAGCCGTTGCCGCCGAAAGAGCAGGCGGAAATCGATCAATCCATGAAGGAGACCGCAGAGGAACGGCGCAAGCGTTTTCATCCCCCACCCGGCGGCCAATTGATCATGGGCGGCCGGCGCATTGACGTCGGGGCCAACCGCGAGTTGCTGATGCTCTTCGATTCGCGAGTGACGGGCGAAGAGGAGATCCGCGGCCGCAAGACCTGGGTGGTAGAGGCGCTACCGAAGCCGAATTACGCGCCGGCCAGTGACCACGAGCGCGACGTGTTGAGTTTCCGAAGGATGCTCTGGATCGATCAGGAAGAGGCCGTGCCGGTGCGCATCCTGCTTACGGTTGTCGGTGACGGTATCAGTTTCGCGAAAGCGGGTTCAAGCCTGCGAATCGATTACGCGAAAATTGCGCCCGATGTGTGGTGTGAATCGGGCGCCGTGCTGGATATTTGGCGCGCGCAAGGCAAAGAATTTAAACCTGGGAAGCGAACCGAATACACCGATTCGAACTTTCACAAGTTCGATGTGCAGTCTACAGTTACCGTCGACAAGCCGTAGCGGCTACTGAGTCGCAGCCGGAAAAAGATCCCTCACATTTCACCACCGGGCGCCGAAAAGCAGTTTGTGAGAGCTAGACGTAAACGCCGACGCCCCTCTTCTGCGAGAGCGCTTTGGCTGTGGTTCGCAATTTCCGCGGCGATTATCGCGATCGTTCCCCGGTGGATGGAACAGAAGAGCTCGCATAAGATGGAACTCGGAGCGGAGAAGAGCCCGGGAGAGGTTGGAGCCTCATTTCCAATACGAGCTGCAGTTGACCGGCGACGGGTGCGCCCGATTTACCGCCATTCGGTGATTCGCGGCGGCGTCTATTCGCCCGGCGAGCTACGGGACGCGCTATTGGCCGATCCGGTAGCGGCGAAACATTATGCGGACTTCCATAGCGGCGCGGCGGAGATTGTCGCGGCTCCGCAGGCGCAGCTCTTGTACGCTTCGTACCGCATCGATAACCGTGTGTATTGGACGCGCCGCCCGCTCGAGATTCCCGCCGGAGAAGCGCTCATCAGCGATGGCGAAAATCTGGCGCGGGCGCGTTGCGGGAATCGCCTTTCACCTAAGCCGCAGCAGCCGATAACTCGTAGCGAACCCTCCGAGGCCGAGTTGGATGAGCAGGATCCATCAGATGACGATATGGCATCGTCACTTCTTCGCGATCTTCCTATTCACCGTTCCGCGCTTGCGTTCGACTACTTCGCACCCACGCTGCTCACTTTGACCGACGATGGGATGGCCGAGGCGATCCTAACCGCAAAATCGGCGCAAGCTCCGGAGAAAGACATGTGGCCGACGCTTTCGCCCGAGTTCGAGGTGGCTTGGACAGGGCCGCTGCCGTTGCCGCTTTACAGCATCTTGGCAAACCCGCGGATCAAATCCACGCACGCCCCGGTACCCACTGTGGGGACGTTGATGCCGATCGGCGCCGCTCTCTCCTGGCCCGTGCGAAGCGGCGCAACGTTGCCGCCATTCGATTCGCATGTCGGCATCTATGGCTTTACGCCGCCGAATTCGCCTACATCCCCTGCGTTGCTGCCGCTTGACGGTGAGCCGCAGAGCGCGTTGACCGTTGAACCGCCGCAGAAGTTTGAGCCATTCCCGCATGTACCGGGTACGCCACAGACTCAAGATGAAGGGTCCACGCCGCTTCCAGAGCCCTGGTCGGAATCACTGGTGTGTTTGGGACTTGCGGCGATGGTGGCGTGGAAGCGTCTCCGGATATAAGACCGGTTTACACGGCGGTTACGACGGCCGTGCGAACGCCCGAACCACCGCAATCCAGCCGTTCGTGGCCACAGACCCGCTCTGGACCGGTATCATAAAAGAGAACACCCCACGACGTCCAGGCTGTTGTCGGCCTATTCCGTGTAAATATGTCTCCAGAGCTAAAACATCCGCTGCAGAAGATTATCGAAAGCCGAATCGCCATCATTGACGGCGCTATGGGCACCACCATCCGCACGTACGGGATGAGGGAAGTCGACATTCGCGGCGATCGCTTTAGAGATTCGAAGAAAGATCTACTGAACAACGGTGACCTCTTCTCGATCACCCAGCCGCAGATGATCTGCGATATCCACCGGCGATTCCTCGAAGCGGGCGCGGACATCATCGAGACCAATACCTTCGGCGCCACCAGCATCGCGCAGAGTGAATTTTTTGTGGACGATCCGCGCGAACATGGCGGCCGGAAAGATCCGGCGTTCTATCAAAAGATCATCGAGAATCCGTTTCTGCGCGAACTCGCCTGGGACATCAATAAGACGTCGGCGCTGCAATGTCGCGAATGGGCGGATCGCGTGGCCAATGCGACCTCCACTCCGCGATTCGTAGCGGGCGCGATCGGCCCCCTGACTGTCTCGCTTTCCAATTCACCAGACGCCGACGATCCCGGATTTCGTGTAGTCACCTTCGATCAAGTCAAAAAGGCTTATGCCGAGCAGGTACGAGCACTGATGGCAGGCGGTGTGGACGTGCTCCTGGTCGAAACCATCTTCGATTCGCTCAACGCCAAAGCGGCGCTGGTTGCGATCAGCGAAGTGTTTGAGCAGGATCAAAAAAAGCTGCCCGTGATGATATCGGCGGCGGTCGGACGCGGCGGCGAGACGATGATTTCGGCGCAGACGATAGAAGCATTTTGGAACTCCGTCGAGCACATCAGGCCGCTGTCTGTCGGACTGAACTGTTCGCTGGGACCGGACCTCATGTATCCGTTCCTGGAGGAACTGGCGCAGAAATCCACAGCCGCGATCTCCTGCTACCCCAACGCGGGGCTGCCGAATCCGCTCTCGCCGACGGGCTTCGATCTGGAGCCGTCCGACATGGCGAGCCGTCTGAGTGAATTTGCGAGAGGCGGCCTGATCAATATCGCGGGCGGATGCTGCGGCAATACGCCGGAGCACATCGCGGCTATCGCAAAAGCCCTGAACGGCCTACCCACTCGCGGCCGCAGCCAGGTGGTAATTCCGGAGCCTCCGGCGGCCGATATTCGCCCTCTCCGGCTCTCCGGTTCGCAGCCCTTCACGCAGCAGCAGGGCGTTTACATTATGATCGGCGAGCGCACCAACGTCGCCGGTTCGCCTAAGTTTGCCAAGCTGATCAAAGCAGAGCAGTACGAAGAAGCCGTCAGCATTGCCCGCCAGCAAGTGGAGAATGGCGCGAACGTCATCGATATCTGCATGGATGAAGGCATGATCGACGGCGTGGCCGCCATGAGCAGGTTCCTGCAGTTGCTGGCCAGCGAACCCGAAGTGGCGAAGGTCCCGTTCATGGTGGATTCGTCCAAGTGGGAAGTGATTGAGGCGGGACTGACCTGCTTGCAAGGCAAGGGAATCGTCAACTCAATCTCGCTGAAAGAAGGCGAGGAGAAGTTCCGCCAGAACGCCCGGACAGTCCGGAAATACGGCGCAGCCGTGGTCGTGATGGCCTTCGATGAGCAAGGGCAGGCGGCCACGTACGAAGATAAGATCCGCATCTGCGAACGGGCGTACCGCATTCTGGTGGATGACATCGGATTTCCGCCGGAAGACATCATCTTTGACCCCAATATCCTCACTGTCGCAACCGGCATGGAGGAGCACAACAACTACGCGGTCGATTACACCAACGCTACTCGGTGGATCAAGCAGAATCTGCCTCATGCGAAGGTGAGCGGCGGCGTCTCCAATATCTCATTCAGCTTCCGCGGCAATAACACAGTGCGCGAGGCGATGCATTCGGCGTTCCTCTATCACGCGATCGCCGCCGGGATGGACATGGGCATCGTGAACGCCGGGATGCTCGAGGTCTACGAAGAGATTGAGCCTGAACTCCGGACGCTGGTCGAAGATGTTCTGCTCAACCGCAGGCCGGACGCCACCGAGCGTCTGGTCGAGTTCGGCGACAAACTCAAGGCAGCAAGCGCCGGAACGACGAGTGGGGCGGAAAAGAAGACCGAAGAGTGGCGGCTGGATACTGTTGAGGCCCGGCTTTCGCACGCCCTGGTGAAGGGAATCGATACCTATATCGACCAGGACACGGAGGAGGCGCGAGTTAAGCTGGGGCGGCCACTGGCTGTCATTGAAGGCCCGCTGATGGATGGCATGGGCGTGGTCGGAGACCTGTTTGGCGCGGGCAAAATGTTTCTGCCGCAAGTGGTCAAATCGGCCCGCGTCATGAAGAAAGCCGTTGCGTATCTAACTCCGTTTATGGAGGATGAGAAGGCCTCACTGGCTGCCGCTGGTCAAGTGGTCAAAACGCAAGGCAAGATCGTTTTGGCAACGGTCAAGGGCGATGTACACGACATCGGCAAGAACATCGTCGGCGTGGTACTCGCCTGCAATAACTACGAAGTCATCGACATGGGTGTGATGGTCCCATGCGAGAAGATTCTGGAGCGCGCGAAAGAAGTAAAGGCGGATGTCATTGGACTGAGCGGCCTCATCACTCCGTCGCTCGATGAGATGGTGCACGTCGCGCGCGAGATGGAGCGCCTGCACTTCCGATTGCCGCTGTTGATCGGCGGAGCCACTACGAGTCGCGCGCATACAGCTATCAAGATCGCGCCCCACTATAGTCAGCCTGTGGTTCACGTGCTGGACGCCAGCCGCGCCGTGCCGGTGACCACCAGTTTGCTGAGCGAGGATCGCAAGGCGGCGTTCGTGGAACGTCACCGCGTTGAATATGAGGCTCTGCGCAAATCGCATGCGGCCCCTCGTCAAAGCGCAGTCTCGCTTGAAGAGGCGCGACGCAGGCGTACAGCTATCGAGTGGCGCCGCGAAGATATTCCGACGCCGGCCTTCACGGGAGTCCGTGTGCTCGACGACTTTCCTTTGGCGGAATTGCGCGAATATATCGACTGGAGTCCGCTATTCCACACGTGGGGTCTGAAGGG
>DATAUH010000396.1:0-5065 GCA_036268375.1 Bryobacteraceae bacterium
GATGGTTGCGGCAGAGCTGCCGCGATGTTTTCGTCTAACATCGAAAATGCTCCGAGGCAGGTTGCCTCGATTTCATATTCCCATTCGGATTTAGAGCTACGGGGTAGGTTGGACGGTAAGTGACTGATACCGGGACTTAGATAGTTTTGGAAGCGCTGTGAACGTGTTTGGCGGGGTCGGGAAAAAGTTAATTAAGGCCGCGGATCAACCCGGATTAACGCTGATAATCGCCTGATTTAGGGCGGGCGTTTATCGGCCGAGAGGGCCTTTTCCCATCTCTAGGATAGCAGGATGCCTAACGAGATGTCTAACCAATTGATAAGAGTGCAAATAGAGTCCGTGTTTGGTGGAGTAGAAGGCTCGATTTCGGGACAAGGTTCGGTTAGGCTTGGTAAGTAAGAACGGGGAAGTGACTAGTCACCCTGCGTCCGCAGAAATCTCGCTGGGTTAATAGTCACTTTGGGGGGAAGGAGATTTTTAACGTATGGCCACAACGGGGACACCTCTATCTTTTAGCGACGTGCTGCGGCTTCGGCCGGTGCGGCGCTTGTGGATCGCGCAGATTGTCAGCGTTTTCGGAGACTTTCTGGCGGTGTTCGCAATCATCGCGGTAGTTACGTTTAAGTTGCACGGCACGGCCACGCAGGTGGCCATGGTGCTGGTGGCATTTATGGCGCCGATGGCGATCGTCAGTCCGCTGGCCGGCGTGTTCGTGGACCGGTGGCCGCTGAAGAGGACGATGGTCGTAAGCGACCTGATCCGCGGCGTGCTGGTGCTGTTGCTGGTGTTCGTGCACGACATCTATGCGATATACGCCATTCTGTTCACGATGAGCGTCGTTTCGACCTTCTTCGTTCCGGCGCAATCGGTGGCGGTGCGCACGCTGGTCCCGATGGCGGGGCTGATGGCAGTGAATGGATTGATGTCGCAGGCGCAGCAGGGGGCGTTGATCGTGGCCCCGGGCGTGGCCGGAGAACTGGTGGAGTTTGCCGGTGCGAACGCGTGTTTCCTTTATGACAGCTTCAGTTTCTTCTTTTCGGCGGCGCTGGTGATGACGTTGACGATTGAACGAGAGACGGTGCGCACGCAGTCGAGCGCGGTGCTGGAGTCGATGCGGCAAGGATTCGGCTTCATCTTCAGGCACGCAACGATTTCGTTTGTGATTGTCTCGATGACGGCGGGGATGTTTGCGATGCGCTGCTTCGGCGCGCTGCTTTCGATCTACGTCCGCGACGTGTTGCACTCGACTTCGGCGGTGTTCGGCATACTGAATACTCTGATCGGAGTGGGCATGATCGTCGGGACGCAGTTGCTCACACGATTTGCGCGGCACATCCCGCAGCAGAACCTGGTGGTGTACGGACTGGGCGGGATGGGAATCGCGGTGTTGATTACGGCGGCGTTCGGCGCGATGGGATCGACCGCGGTGGGAATGTTCGGGCTGGGGTTATGCGCGGCCGCGATTTTCATCACGGCGACGACGCTGATCCAGCATGAGACGCCGCACGAACTATTGGGACGAGTGATGAGCAGCCTGATGTCGCTGGTAGCGGGGTCGCAGGTGCTCTCGATGTTCGTGGCGGGTCCGGTGGCGGAGAAGGTCGGGATTCCGAACCTTTATTATGGAAGCGCTGCGCTGCTGATGGGAATCGGCGTGGTGGGGTACTTCAAACTGCCGAAGGTTGAGAAGGCGGAAATGGCGAAGACGGCTTAGCCCGGCGCGATCGCGACCGACTTTTTCCCACGGAAGGAGCGATGGATGAAAGCAGCACGGATTCACAAGTATGGACCGCCGGATGTGATTGTGATTGACGAAGTGGAACGCCCGGCGCCGGGCGAGGGCGAGGCGCTGGTGCGGGTGGCGAGCGCGGGCGTAGGGCCGTGGGATGCGCTGATTCGCGAGAAGCAGGGCGAGGTGGATGCGGAGCTGCCGATCACGCTGGGGTCGGACTTGAGTGGAGTTATCGCAGGCGTTGGGCCGGGCGTAACTGCGTGGCATGCAGGCGACGAAATTTATGGCGTGACCAATTCATCGTTTGTAGGCGCTTATGCGGAGTACGCGGTTGTGAAGGCGAACATGATTGCGCGTAAGCCGGCGGGGTTGAGTTTTGAGGAGGCAGCGTCGGCGCCGGTGGTGGCGGTTACTCCTTGGCAGATGTTGTTTGAGTACGCAAATGCAAAGGCGGGCCAGAGCGTGCTGATACAGGGCGCGGGCGGCAATGTAGGGGCTTACGCAGTGCAATTGGCTGCGCAGGCGGGGTTGGAGGTTTTTGCGGTTGCGTCGGCGAAGGATGCGGAGTATGTGAAACGGCTGGGCGCGGGGACGGTGATCGACCACAAGAAGCAACGATTCGAAGATGCGGCGCCGAAGGTGGACATCGTTCTGGACATGGTAGGCGGCGAGACGCAGAAGCGATCGTTCGAGGTGATCAAGCCCGGCGGAATTCTGGTCTCGGTGGTTTCGCAGCCGGAGCAAAAGAGCAGCAAGGATGGGGTGCGGGCGGTGTTTTTTCTGGTGGAAGTGACGACGGAACGGTTGGAGAAGATGACCGGGTTATTCGAACAGAAGAAACTGGAGCCGCGCGTAGGGACGGTGCTGAAGTTGGATGAGGCACGGAAGGCGCACGACATGTTGGCGGGCGCGCCACATGAGCCGGGGAAGATTTTGCTGCGGGTGGGTGAGTTGGGATGAACGGTCCCAGCCCGGGGAGGGCCGGGACCGTTCTCTAACTAGCGGCGGCCGCGGCCGAAGCTGAACAGATCGAACAGGTCGCTGATAGCGGGGCTGTTGTTCGGGACGTACGGGTTGGCCGTGCTGGCGTCCGGATTGGGGTAGTTATCACGGCTGCGCTTGGTCACGGGATCGAGATGCCAGTTGCGTTCGATGAACTTCAGGATTGAGACGTGATCCGCGTAATCGTGCGAGACGTGTCCCGCCTGAGTATAGGGAGACACGACCATGAGCGGAATGCGCGTGCCATCGCCGAAGAAGTCGAGCGGTTGAACATAACCGGAGTCGTAATAGCCGCCGCCTTCGTCGAAGGTGACCATGATGGCGGTCTCTTCCCAGAGGCTGGGATTCGCCTGCACCATGTCGACGATTTTCTGCGTGAAGCCTTCAAAGAGATTCAACTTCGAGGAAGCCGGGTGACCGTCTACGAGGCCGCTGGGCTTGACGAAGGAAACGGCGGGCAACGCGCCGTTCTGAATGTCGTTGTAGAGATCGGTTGTGTCCTTGATATGGGCGGTGCGGACTGAGGCGTTACCCATGATCGACGTGTCGAATTGGAACGGGTTGCAGATGGTGCAGTACTCGTCGGTGTTGGCGCCTACGGCTCCATAGTTGAGCTGATAGGGGTCGCTCACATAGTTATTCCACTGGTCGCCGTAATACTTCCAGGAGATGTTGGCGGAGAGCATCGAATCGCCAATGCTCTTGACCGACGAAGGGGGAATGGTGAAGACCGTGTTAGCCGGGTTGGTATCGGTAAACGCGTTATTGCCATTGCCGAAGTAACCGGGGTTGTAGTTATTCAGGAGATAGTAGTGTCCGGACTCGCAGTTAGGACTGATCGGACGGGCGAGAGCCTGCAGGTAGTTTACGATCGGGGCCACGCCGGGCTGACTGATGTCGGAGCAGTTGGTGTAGGAGCCGCCGCCAAATGAAGCGGAACCGAAGGAACCGCCGCCGTAGCCATCCTGCGAGTACCAGTTGTTAGTGCCGGAGGTGGGATTGGGGTTCTCGACTTCGTCGACAGTGCCGGCGTTAGGAGTGCCAGCGGCCACTTGAACGTTGTGGGGCGGCACGGCTGCAACGCCGTTGCCGTCGCTGAACCAGATGAGGTCGCCGTGGCCGAGCATGATGTGATTGGCGCCGGTGCCCCCGTTGACGGACTGGTGGAAGTTATCGCTCATGGCGTAACGATCGGCCAGCGCTTTGAAGTAAGGCGCGTCGCCGTTCTGCATGTTGTAAAAGCCCATGGCGGTGCTGCCTTCACCGGTGGTGGCGCCGTTGGGCATGTACTGAGTGTTGAAACCGCTGGGCTGTGCGGCGCCATTGGCTCCCGCGCCTTCGGTAACTTCCACCCAGGGGAAAAGGCCCGCGGTGCAGCCGGACGGATTCTCGTAAGTGACCTGCGCAATGCTGCAATCCAACTGTTGCCACATCTGGTAAAAGCGATGCACGGGGCTGGCGGCGTAGGCGTTATAGGTGAAGCCGGTTTCGTTAGTTAACTGGAAGGGTCCGGCAGGCAGCGAATTCACATGACTAATACGCGTATCCGGCGTGCCTGATTTCAGACCGGTGCCGCCGGAGACGAGGTATTGATAGTAAGTCGAGGGCAGCCCGTTTTCTGACTGCTGCGCCATGGAGAGGCTGTCGTTGGGAACGTAGGAACCCGTGGGACCGCCGGCGAGCGGCGCGGGCAACGCCTGGTTGACGAAGGGAGTCTTGGGCGGGCTTAGCAGGAAGGCATCGGACGACTGATCCGTGGCGGACATCTGCGCCGCTTTGGAAAAGTTAGGGCCGGGCGTGCCGTCTGCATTGACGATTCCTTCCGAGAGCAGATTCCAGACGTTTTGGCCGCGCTTGGGGACATAGGTGGCAAAGACGTGATCGAAGCTGCGGTTTTCACCGATGATCACGATGACGTGTTTAATGGGCGTTGTGGTGTTGCTATCGCTGGTTTGCTGTTGCGCAAACAGCGGCGTGCCCACAGTCAGCTGCAAGGACATGAGGGACGCCAAACCGATGCGCGCGTACCGCGGGGCATCCGACAGAGATCGTAGATGGAACATTCGCGCTTTCCTCTTCTGTGGCCAAATGTGTGGCCGGATATAGTTTCAGGTATCGCTGTTTATTATTGACGTGCGAGTCTTACAAACTAATGTGTGAGCCGTGAATTATGAGTTACTTTCAAGTTACATTGAGTTACTTCGAGGAGATGGCTGGTTTGTTGGCCTGAGAGCCGGGCGGGTCGACGCGGATAAGTCCCATCATGCCGCCATCTTCGTGTTCGAGAAGGTGGCAATGGTAGAGAAACGTACCTATTGTATTGGGATCGCG
>DATAUH010000397.1:0-18936 GCA_036268375.1 Bryobacteraceae bacterium
CACCGATCTCCTTTGCACCAGCCCACGCACGTCCTGCCGCCGGACTAATGGAATGTGGTCCCCGAACTTTTGCCGGTAAAGCTCTATCAGTCTGCGCCGGTGCGATGATTCCTCTTCGCGCATTCCATCGAAGATCGCTGCCGTCGAAGGAAAATCCTGCTTCAAATCGTAAGCGTAGTCGGCGTATACCCGTTCATCCTCTTCTTCCATCGCGATCGCCAGCGCCAAAATCTCGCGTTCGGTGAGACTGTCGAAAGTCCGCATCTAACCTATAATGCCGCGCAAGCCCACACCCGCGCCACATTCGTAACTTGCTCAGGCGCCGAGCGCCACGTTGTGCGCATCCGTACGCCGTACCCTGTGTATCGAAATTGGTTATTCAAATGTAGCGGAGACAATCGAAAGTGAACGCATGCGTTATCTGACCCTGGCTTCTGACTACGATGGAACCCTCGCCCACGATGGCCTTGTCGATGAAAGCACCGTCGAGGCGCTGAAGCGCTGTCGTCAATCGGGACGCAAACTCATCCTCGTCACCGGCCGGGAGCTTCCGGATCTGGAGAAAGTCTTTCCTCACATCGAGCTCTTCGATCGTGTCGTGGCCGAAAATGGGGCGCTTCTCTATAACCCCGCCAGCCGCGAAAAGCGCGTCCTCGCGGAACGCCCGCCCGATCGCTTTATCGAAGATCTGAAGGCGCGCGGCGTCTCAGGAATCAGCGTTGGCGATGTCATCGTGGCGACGTGGCATCCGCACGAAACGGCGGTGCTGGATAGCATCCGCGATCTCGGTCTGGAACTGCAGGTGATCTTCAACAAAGACGCGGTTATGGTCTTGCCCGCATCCGTCAACAAAATGACGGGACTTACTCGCGCGCTGGTCGAACTAAAAACGTCGCGCCGCAACGTCGTTGGCGTCGGCGATGCCGAAAACGATCACGCTTTCCTCGCGGGCTGTGAATGCGGAGTGGCCGTTTCCAACGCGATTCCCTCACTCAAAGAGCGCGTCGATCTTGTGACGCGGGCCAGCCACGGCGCAGGGGTCGTGGAATTGATCGAGCGCCTTCTCGACGACGACCTGCGTTCGGTCGAACTCAATCCTCAAAAGCACGGAGTTCTCTTCGGTCGCACTGGGGAGCGCGACGTCTATATCGATGCGCAGGAGAATGCCATTCTGCTGTGCGGACAATCCGGCGGCGGCAAATCGACATTCGTGTCCGGCTTCGTGGAACGCATCGTCGAACGCGGCTATCAGACCTGCCTGATCGATCCCGAAGGCGACTACGAAAACATGGCCGGGCTGCTTACGCTCGGCAATAAAGAACATCCGCCGTCCTTTGAAGAGATTCTGCAACTCCTCGACGATCCCGGTTCGAACCTGATCGTGAATCTGATCGGCATGCGCATGCAGGATCGCGCCGCGTTCTTTTTATCGCTCCTTGGCAAACTTCAGGAGAAGCGACTGCGCGACGGCCGTCCCCACTGGATCATCGTGGATGAAGCCCACCACATGTTTCCCAGCCAGTGGGCGCCTGCCTCGGCCGAAGTCGCGGGCCACACGGCCAGCCTGCTGCTGGTCACCGTACACCCGCAGCATGTTTCGCCTGCGGCGTTGCGCCTCATCAACATTCTTGCGGTCATCGGCAAGCAGCCGCGCGAATCCGCCGAAGAGTTCGCGCGCGCCGTCGGCATTGAAACGCCTTCCATCGATAACACGGACCTTGCTCCAGGCGAAGTGGCAGTCTGGTTCGGCGGCTCCAATCAAATCATTCCGCGGATGCAGTCCGTGCCTGGCAAAGCCGAACGCAAACGCCACCGCCGCAAATACGCGGAGGGCGAACTGGAGCCGGAGCGCGTCTTCTATTTTCGCGGACCCGAAGGCAAGCTGAATCTGCGCGCGCAGAACCTTCAAACATTCCTTCAACTCGCCGAGGGCGTCGACGATGAAACGTGGCTCTTCCACTTGCAGCGTGGCGATTACTCCCAGTGGTTCACTTCCGCCATCAAAGACAAAGATCTCGGCGAAGCAATCAGCGCGATTGAAAAAAACAAATCGCTGAACCCAGCCGAATCGCGCGCTAAAATTGCCAAGCTGATCGAGGAGCGCTACACGGCGCCCGTATAGCGCATTTGATAGCATCGCAGTATGGCGCTTGGCGAGTTCACTAAACAAATTGCGCAGCAGGCATTGCTTTCCGCCACCGCCGCGCCCAAAGAAGCGGCGCCTCTTCCCGCCGATTCCACAGCGTCTGTGATCATGTCGCAGATTGCGGCCCTGCAGAAACAACTCAAGGAAGATGAAGAGCTCCTGGTCACCATCAATAGCGGGTCCGAACGCATTCGCGTCGTGGAAATCTTCGCACCCTCGCCGCAAGTAATCGTGTTGACCGGCCCCGACGCCAATCGCGTCCTCTCGCGCGTCATCTGCGCGCCTGCCTCGCTTCAGTTAATCTGCAAGACCATCAAGGCGTCCGCCGGAACAAAGCCGCTCCGCATCGGCCTGATTACACCGAAGTCGTAAGATTCCAACGCGTCACTACTCGCGTGGTTCGCTCGAAACCAAGCGAACTGATCGATCCGGTTGAAAGCGCAAACAGTCGCGCCGCGTCCGCGGCCAATCCCAACCAGCGAGAGGCCAGAATTCGCAGGATGTGCCCGTGAGCGAACAGCGCCACCGGCCCTTCCGCCGCTGCTGTTCGGGTGATTACCGCCTCTGCCCTGGAACCCGCGTGATCTAGCGTTTCGCCGTTGGGACATCCGTCGCGCCAGAGTGACCAGTCCGGCCGCTGCGCTTGAATCTCCGATGTCGTACGGCCTTCGTAGTCGCCATAGTCCAGCTCCTGCAGGTTCGGGTCAATCTCCGCGGCTTCCCCCAAACCCGCCAACTCACACGTCTCCCGCGCCCTGCGCAAGGGACTGGTAAGTACCAGAGCAAAGTCGATGTTCGCCAGCGCCGCGCCAATCAGCGGCGCCCTCTCACGCCCGCGCTCCGTCAACGGTAAGTCCGTTCGGCTAGTATGTGCGCCGGAAAGACTCCACTCGGTTTCGCCATGTCGAATCAGCCAGATTTCGCAGTGCGTCTGCATGTGCGGCCCATTTTAGCGTCATCTTACAAATGCAAGCCCAAACCTGCCCTTTTTACAGGTTTTTTACAAGTTAACAATCACCTTTCTGGGCGAGAACCGTAGATTGAATAAGTAGAATCTTTCAAGGAGTTGTAGATGCTTCCGCTAACTAGTATTCATTCGATTCCGGCTTACAACGACGAACATCTGACCATTGATTTTGAGCGGCAGTCGGCAGTGCTCGACAGCCAGCGCATGACCTTGACGCGGAAGGAATACGATCTCCTGGCGTTGCTGGTCCAGCACGCCGGGGAAATCATTCCTCGAGAGGCTCTTTTGATGCGAGTCTGGGGCTACGGCGCCGATATACGCACCCGCACCCTCGATGTTCATGTGCGTCGATTGCGCAAAAAGCTGGGCTCGTTTGCCGATCAGTACATCGAGACGATCTTCGGCATTGGCTATCGCTTCCAGCCTTTTCATGCCCCGCGTTTTTTTGAGAGCGTGCTGGCGAAGCCGGCGGTCGCGTTCAGCGCTTAGTTTATTCGTCACCTGTGGTGCGGGACGAGCCCTTACGCCGTTCCCGCGCCGTGCCCATGGCTACGGCAATTTCCAGGCGAAGATCACGTTCTGAACCGGCGTCAGCAGATATTGCTTCCCATCTAACTCGAAGGTCGTCGGGGGAGCCACCATCCGGCCCCCCAAGTTCACATGCCAGAGGGTTTTGCCGGTAGCCGGATCCAGCGCCAACAGGTTCTCGTTGTTGTCCGACGTGAAGAGTAAGTGGCCTGCCGTAGTCAAAATACCTGCAGTATTTTCCCCATCGCCCATTTCGTGCTGCCACTTGATTTCGCCGGTCTTCGTGTCGAGGCCTTCCAGTACGGAGTTTTCCCAAAGTCCGCGGTCCCGGCCCGCCCAACCTTCCGGTTTTCCCTCTGCAGTCATATAAAACATGCTCCAGGAGCGCCGCTCGTGTAAGTAGAAAAGGCCGGTATCCGGATCGTAACTTGGCGCCATCCAGTTAGTTGCGCCATTCGAGCTCGGCGACACTAAAACACCGTCCGGAGTGCCCTCTTTCTCCTTCTTCGGCCGCGGTTCGCCGCGCTTGTCGATGCCCGTCGACCAGTTTGTCGAAATAAACGGCTTAGTTACGATGTTCTCGCCCGTTGTCCGGTCCAGCACGAAGAAGTAACCATTGCGGCTGCCCTGCGCCAGCAATTTACGATGCGCGCCATTTTGAGTATCGTCGAATAGCACCGGCGTTTGCGCCGCATCCCAGTCGTGCGTGTCGTGCGGCGACGGTTGAAACGCCCATTTCAGCTTGCCCGTGTCCGGATCAAGCGCCACAATCGAGCACGTATATAGGTTGTCGCCCTCGCGTCCCGCCCCGCTAATTACCGGATTCGGATTGCCGGTACCCCAATAAATTAAGTTCAGCTCCGGATCGTAAGTGCCGGTTACCCAAGTCATCCCGCCGCCGTGCAAAATTGCATCCGTATTCTTGGGCCAAGTCTCGCTCCCCGGTTCGCCTGGTTTCGGCTGCGAATACCAGCGCCACTGCAACTTACCGGTCTCCGGATCTCGCGAGTCCAGAAAGCCCGGAATGTCGGTAACGTCGCCTGATACTCCCGCCAGAATGTGATCCTTCACTACCAGCGGCGCGACCGTCGCGAAATAGCCCAGCTTCGGATCCGCCATCTCCACATCCCAGCGCAGTTTCCCGTCCTTCGCATTCAGCGAGACCAGGTGACAATCGGGCGTCTCAAAATACAGCCAGTCTTTATACATCGCCACGCCGCGCTGTCCGATATGGTCGCCCTGCGATTCGCGCTGGTAGTGCCAGACATTGCGTCCTGTGCGCGCGTCGACGGCGAAGACGTTATCCGGCGTTGTGAAGTACAAAATTCCATTGACTTCGAGCGCCGTCGACTTAATCGCCACCGACCGCACCTGCGCCACCCACGCAATTGTCAGATGGTTCACGTTCGATTGATCGATCTGCGACAGCGTGCTATAGCGCCGCCCTGAGTAATCGCCATTGTAAGTGGGCCACGTGTCCGTGGGCGGCTTCAACAGCGCCTTCGGGTCCAGGCCGTCGGCGGCACTGGCCAGGCATGCGGCAAATGTGAGTACTGCGAAACAGCGGGTAAACATGTTATTTCAACGTTGCTAAGTAGGCGTATAAGTTGTGAATATCGGCGTCGGTGTACTTAGTAAATAGCTCGCGATGCGCCGCCAGGGGATCGTGTAACTCTACCTTCACCGCGCTCTTTGGCCACGAATGATACGCCCCATCCGGTCCCGTAATTGAAACATCGAACTCATCATCCGAAACTACCCGGCCTTCCATCTTCTGCCCATCCGCCGTGGTTACCGTAGCGGTTACACGCGGGGCTCCGCGCCCGCTTGGATAGACCATCCGCTGTTGCAGGTCCAGCGGACTGTAACGCTTCGCCACGCCGGCCAGGTCCCCCGTCGCCGAGTGGCACTTCGCGCAGCCCCCCGCGCCATTGAAGTAAGCCTTTCCCGCGTCGGCATTGCCCGTCAGCAACTTCTTCTGCGGATAGTCGCGCGGTACGCCATTACTATGTAGCGCCTCTTCCGCCTGGTTATGCAGAAAGATCACAATGTCCGAAATCTGCGCCTGCGTCAGGCTGGGGAAACCGGGCATTCCCAAATCCGGCTTCCCGTTGCGGATCACCGGCGTAATCTGGTCGCCATTCGTGTCATGCAAAACCGTCGCCGACCGCACTAAGTCCGGTGCGCGATTGCCCGTCGCATCGTCGCCATGACAAAATCCGCAGCTCGATTTGAATTGTGAGCGCCCCCGTTCCACTACCGCGGGATCGGGCCTCTTATTCTGCTGCGCGCCCGCGGACACCGCCGCCAAAAGTCCCAGCGCGATTACACGGTACATAGTTCCACGGCCTGTTTCAGCGATGCAATCGGATCCTTCACGGGCGTGAATTCATGCGCGAAAAAGCCGGTAAAGTTCAAATCCGCAATCGCCTTCGCGATCGTGCGCCACTGCAGCTCCTGTGTATCGTCCAATTCATGCCGCCCCGGCACGCCGCCCGTATGGAAGTGGCCGATGTACTGTATATTGTCGCGGATCGTATGAATGATGTCGCCTTCCATAATCTGCATGTGATAGATGTCGTAAAGCAGTTTGAACCGCGGCGAATCCACGCCCTTCACCACTTCCACGCCCCACGCAGTGTGGTCGGCCTGGTAATCCTTGTGGTTGATCTTGCTGTTCAGCAGCTCCATGCAAATCGTCACGCCGGAATCTTCCGCGAACTTCGTGACGCGCCGCAAACCCTCGATGCAGTTTGCCTTGCCTTCTTCGTCGCTCAACCCGCGGCGGTTACCTGAAAACGTAATCACGTTCGGCAGCTTCGCTTCCGCCGCCGCCGCGATCAGCACGCGCAACTGTTTCTCCAGCGTGTCGTAATTCTCCTTGCGGTTCCACCCATACGGAATCTTGGCCTCGCCCTGTACCATCGCCGGCGTTAATCCATACTTCTTCGCCAGCGGCCAATCCGGCGCATCGATCAGGTCGATGCCGGTGCAGCCAATCTCCGCCGCCTGGCGGCAAAGGTCATCCAGTGGAATCTTGGAGTAACACCAACGCGCAAGAGACTGCTTCAAGCGGCCCGCGGAAGGCGCCGCAGGAAGGTTGGGCAACGCCACGGCCGCGGATAATGCAAGTGCCGATCGCCTGGTCATGCGGGCATGTTATCAAATCCGCGGCTGTGCGGCGAATACGCTATCCGTTTCGTACGCGGCCGATGCTGCTTCTCTCACCACCCCCGCGATGTACTCAATCTGCGCTTCGCTCAATTCCGGATACACCGGCAGCGAGAGCTCCTCATGACACATCTGCTCTGCCACCGGAAACTCGCCCGCGTGATACCCCAAGTCGCGATGCGCTTTCAGCATGTGCAGCGCGATTGGGTAATAAACCGCGTTCGCAACCCCCGCCGCCGTCAGCGCCTTCTGCACCTCCGCGCGATGCGCCAGCCGTAGCGCGTACACATGAAAAACGTGGCGTGCATACGGCATCACTTTCGGCGTCGTAACGCCTGGCGCGCCCGCCAGCAACCGGTTGTACTGAGCCCCGTGCGCGCGCCGCGCCTCCGTCCACTGCTCCAGATACTTCAGCTTCACGCGTAGAATCGCGCCCTGCATCCCTTCCATACGATAGTTGTAGCCGCGCACGACGTGGTGGTATCGCTCCTCCATGCCCCAATTGCGCAGCAGTCGCAGCGATTTCGCATGCTCGGCGTCGTTCGTCACAATCGCGCCGCCTTCGCCATACGCGCCCAGGTTCTTGCCCGGATAAAAACTGAAACATCCGAACTCGCCCAGCGCGCCCACCCTGCGGCCCTTGTACTCCTCGCCGTGGGCCTGCGCCGCGTCTTCAATCACCACAAGATTGTGCCGCCGCGCAATCTCTAAAATCGGCTCCATGTCGCACGTCTGCCCGAACAGATGCACCGGCATGATTGCCTTCGTGCGCGGCGTAATCGCCCGCTCCAATTGGCGCACATCCAGATTGAAAGTCGTGGGGTCAATATCCACGAACACCGGCCGCGCCCCCGCGTAACGAATCGTCGCCACCGTTGCCACAAACGTGTACGGCACGGTGATCACCTCATCGCCCTCGCGAACGCCCGCCGCCAGCAGCGAAAGGTGCAACGCGCTCGTCCCGGAATTCACCGCCACGCAATGCCTTGCGCCCGAATACGCCGCGAACTCCTCTTCAAAGGCGGCTACTTCGCTGCCCAACACAAATTGGCTAGTCTCGAGCACATACGAAATCGCCGCGTCTATCTCCGCTTTCAGCGCGTGATACTGGGTCTTCAAGTCAACTAAGGGAATCATGTAACAGCTCCATTATCGCGTGCGGCATATACTCGCGCAGCGCGGCCGAAATAGGCACTGGAACCGGGCGCGCGAGTGGGGTAAAATCCTCCCTCAGGCCAAATCGTGAAATCGCACCATCGTTCTCGGGCTCTGCGCCATGTCCTAGCCCTCGCTTGCCTCGCCACCGCCGTGCCCGCGCAAACGCAACGCGGCGTCGCACGCCCCCAGCAGCCTTCCGCGGCCGCTGCCAACGGCGCTTACTACGCGCTCATCGTCGGCATAAATCAATATCCGCACTGGCCCCAACTGCGCACCGCGGTCAGCGACGCACAAGGCGTCGACGCCGTGCTCCGCCAGCGCTACGGCTTCGAAACGCGCCTGCTGCTGGACGCGCAAGCTACCCGCGTCAACATCCTGAACGCCTTCAGCGACTATCGCCGCCGCCTGCGCGACAACGACAACCTGCTCATCTATTACGCCGGCCACGGCGCCCGTGATGGCGGCAAAGCCTACTGGCTCCCCGTCGATTCCGATCCCGACTCCTCCGCCAACTGGATCATCGCCGACGAGCTCACCAAAGACATGAGCGTGATTCCCGCGCGCCACGTCCTCGTGATCTCCGACAGTTGCTATTCCGGTGGCCTCACCAGCCGCGACGCCGCACTCAATACCGCGCCTACAGACCGTGCCAATTACATCCAGACTATGCTCCGCAGTAAGTCGCGCGTCTTGATATCGAGCGGCCGCGATGAACCCGTGGCCGATAGCGGCAGCGGCGGCCACTCCATCTTCGCCGGCGCGATTCTCAACGGGCTCGCGCACTTTCCCGATCAGGTCTTCACTGCCAACAACCTTTTCTCCCGCTATGTGCAGGAACCCGTCGCCGGAGGCTCCGCTCAGGTGCCGCTCTTCCAGATGATTCAAAACTCCGGCCACGAGTACGGCGACTTCGTCTTTGTGGCGCGCACCGCCACCTCCGCCGGCGGTGCTTCCGCGCCCGCGCCTCCTCCTGTGCCGTCCGATCGCGGCTCCAGGCCCACGTCGCCCAATCCGGGAACCAATCCCTCGCACGTCTCCACCACTCGCCTCGCGCCCGACGGCCGCTCCGTCAAAGCCGGTCCTGCCGAACCCGCCGGGTATCTCCCGCTCACCGATTACCGCGTCTCCCTTCTCGAATTTCGCGATGTCCCCGAAACCATGTCCGACGCCTACATCGCCGATATCGCCAAGTGGCAAATCGTTCAGGAACAGGGACTCTGGAAATCGCTTGAGAGAGCCGTCGCCGGTTCGCCGCCGCCCGGGATGCAAATCAATCCGCAGCGGCCTCAGTTTTCCTTCGAGCTTCAGAAGATCATGGACAGCAATCCCGCCTTTGCCGCCTCCGCTTTGCTGCCCCTGTTCCTTCGGCCGGACGCCGATTGGTCGTTCTTGAAGAAAGAGAAGGGCTGGGATGAGCAGTACGACGCCTGGGTTTGCGTCTTCCTCTTCGACCACGAAAAAATTCAAGGTCGTCAGCCCGAGTTCGCCGGCCGCGAGCAGGTTCCATTTCTGAAAAAGCAGCTCCAGATGGCCGTCGCCAAAGCGCCCACTAAGTTCTACCTCACGATTCCACTGCATGGCCAGTATGACCTTGATCGCGCTGTTCTCCGGTTTATCCCCGCCAATGGCAACCAACCCGTTGATGTGTTCGAACTACTGCAGCCAATGCAGAACACCACCTTCACCTCCGAGCCTGTACAGAATCTGCCGAACCCCACCGATCGCGACGCCCATCTGATGCTGCCGGAGTCCGCGCGAACGGCTGCAACTTACCACCTGACAGGTTCATTGCCAGATGTGCCTTCAGCCGTTCCAGGAATCGTGAACCTGGGAGACGACCCGCAGCGGACCTGGCGCAAAGGCATCGCCGGCAATACGTACAACATGCGCTCGCCGCCCCTTGGCGGCTTTGCCTTCGACCGGCAAATCATGCTGACCGCCATACCTATCGAGCCCGCGCGCGCCGAACCGCTCATTCGCGCCTTCAACCAAATGCGCGCTCGCATCTACATCACCGCCGATCGCATGGGCCTGATGCGATCCGGCTATGAACGGAAGCTCAATCCGCCTCAAGGCTTTCTGTCCGCCCACGTGCAAAAAATCGAAATCATCGGTCCGGAAGATCAAGCCATCGCGACCATCGCCGGATCTGCTCTACCCGCCATCCAAAATAAGAAGTGACCTTAAGATAGGTGCTGGTCAATTAGAAATGCGTCGGGTGGATTACTTGCGCGATTTATGTACGCAATAACACCTGGGCACACCGTAAGTGGTAGTATTAATTCCTCGAATCGCTCTTGACGCCGTACACGGCTCGCTTATATGATCCTCCTATGTTTTGGAAACGGGGAACTCAAGCTTTCTTACTGCTTTTACCTTTCACGCCGACCGTCCGGTCGGCAGTAATTCAGCAAATCACAGCCACATCCAGCTCGGCATGCCAGGAAATCAATAACGGTTCCGGAGGAGTCAACTGTACTCCCCTCCCGGGAGCGGACAATCTTACCCTTCAGACCAATCCAACGCCTCTTCCAGGCACAGTTACATTTGAATCCAGTGACGATTCCAGCTTCACTTACACGCAGGCAGATCAAAATCCGGGCTATCTCTTTCTGCAGTGGACGGCGCAGCTATCCGAGCGGATCTATCAAGGCGCCATGCCCTTCGACTACTCCTTCACGATCACGGAAAATGATCCCCAAGCTCTCAACTATCTGCTTTCATTCGGAGGCGGTGGCGCAATCACTTCCAGCGCAAGTAACAGCACTGACATCGATGGGGCTCTCACCCAGACCGTCACAGGGCAGGGAATGGCTTTCCACGCCATCGATTCCGACTTAGTTCATCTCGGGCTCGGAGTCAGCTTTCAGAATCTGTTTCCACTAAATGTGCCGATCGGCGATGAGTTCACTGTTTCGGACGTTACCGTCAACATCGACATTCCCCCGGACGCGTTCCTGCCGGAGCCGGCGCCGTGGCAGTTGTTGTCCGTTCTCGCCCTGGTTGTTGGCATCGCAGCGCGCGTATCGCCCGCGCTCAAAGCCTGGCGCCGCCGCCGCGTTATCGCTTAGGGCCGTGCGGTCTTGTCCATCCAGACGTCCCATGTTAGCGGGCCGGCATCGTCATCGCTGATGGGCCGTCCCGCCAGTTTCAGCGCCAGTTTGATCTGGCCATGATGATATCCTTCATGCCACATCATATGCTGCAGGAAGAGAATCGGATGGTCGTAGTGCATCTCCATCGCGCGCTGCGTCGCTATCCGGTTCTTCACCGCCTCGCTCACGGCTTGCGCACTCTCATTCAGCATCTGCGCAATCCGGCCGGAATCGCGTTCGGTTTTCCATTCGCCGTCCGGCAGCGGCCGCGCAAAATCCGGCGCGTCTTCGGTCAGGAAGATCAGCCGCACATAATGGAAGTGCGTGAACATCTGACCGACAGTCGGACTATCCTCCGCTGCCCTGACTTCCAGTCCGCCCGGCGGAATCAACCCTAACAAGTTCACCAAAATGCGATTATTGCGATCCCATGAATCGAGCAGCGCCTCGAGTAGAGCCGTCTCTGTCGTCTGTGGCATATGCACCCATTTTCATCGAACGCTACCCGGCGTAACAACCCGTAACAACATAGGTACTTACGCACACCTAATTCTGAGAGAGCCTCTCCACATGATCGATCACCAAAACTTCCCGCTTGCCCTTACCTCTATTCAATCGCAGCCCCAACTGATCACCTATCGCGAGAATCATCGTCATATGCGGTGATGGATCGTCGTTACGCACGCCCCCATCCGCATCTGTTTCCCACTCCAGATGAAAATCGTAGGCTCCTGTCAGTCCGGTTCGGTCGATTACTGGAAGTCCATCCGGATGTACAAATGTCGAAAACACCGTCACGGTCGCGCCCCGCAAATCAAAAACCGTAAGTGGCCCTCTCTGAGTCATGATCGGTCCCATGCATAACGGCTTGCCATCCTGACTGAGCGCGGGTGACAGAGCTACCTTTATCGGGTCCGGCTTTTGGCAACTTTCCGCCTCCGTGGCTCGCAACTTCGTCCCATTCTTGTCCGCGGTCAAGAAATAAGCTGGCGCTTCCTTGGTTTCCCAATGCACCTTTACTTGGAAACGCTCTTCCAGCAGCGCCTGCATCATCGGCCCACGCATCATCGCGCCGCCCTGCGGCGTTCCTGACGTCGCTTCAATCATGTATCTCGTGGAATTTACCCACGCCGGTCCGCCTATTGGCGGAGCGGGAGCCAGCGGCTTAGTCAGATCCAGTTTGCCGTTCGAATAGGTGTCGTACGCGTATGCAATCACCCGCCATAAAGGCCAGCACCCAGCTTCAGCCTGCCTGGTGACGCGGCGGAGCCTTCCTCCTGACCACTCGCGCACTCTTTAATGGACACGACTTCAAAAGCAGGCCCTTCATGGCGTTCGGATTGGCCGTTCAGCGTCGCATACGCGCCCCAAATCAGTAGTAACGGCGCGAGTCGCGCCCCAACCATCCGATCCATGCACGCTACCTGTTTGACATGACGCACGGCGGTCTTCAGATGTTGATTGTTCTCGCGGTCGCGCCGGTGCGCCTACCCTCATACCAGAATCGAACAATAACCTGTTCCGCCGCCGCATTCACCCCACAGCAACATCGCCTTCTGCAGAAATCAGGCGCCGCTCCTTCTTCTGAGGAGCCTGGATTCCTGAAATCTTCGCGCCAAATCCCCGAACCAAGCGTCTAATTGTTCTTGATCTGACTTTACCGGAGAGGATCAGCCGCGACGCTATTCCCTTATTACCAAAAAAAGATCAAAATGTTCTTATCCTACTTTCGCGTGTATATAATCAGGTGGGAGTGACCCGGCGTATCAAGTCATCCGCCATGGGTTCAGTGGAGTCTTGTACCGCGGCGCCTCGTAGAGCCGTTCGCACGCTTAGTCTTGCTTATAAGTGATATTCGCCCGATAACATCGGGATGTTCGGGTATAAGGCCGCGGGTCAGCGGCTTTAGGTGGAAATGGAATCCGATTGAGTGGCCGGCGCGCCGTCGGTATGAATATACCGGCTAACATTGCTGTCCGTGTCTCTGGATAGACTTAGTCGGCGCGTTTCGAGTAGCCTCAGCTCCATCCGATTACCGGCCCTCTTACGGGCTCTCCATAACCTGCTCCCCGACGTCTAATGTTCATCGTACGAATTCCCTGTTGGATTCGAAAAAAGGAGTGTCTCTATGACAACTGGAAAGCGCCTCTGCCTGCTGCTTTTCATGCTCGGCCTCTCGCTCAGTTGGGCGATGGCCCAGGTAACCACAAACCAGGAAATCTCCGGACAAATCACCGACAGCTCGGGTGCCGCGGTTCAAAATGCCCTCATAACGGTTTCGAATACCGCTACCGGTCTTACTCGTACCGCGCACACGAATGAAAGCGGTAACTATGTAGTCGCCAACCTCCCAATCGGCTTCTACAATGTTTCGGCGGAAACTCAGGGTTTTAAGAAATACACGCTCAATAACATTGAAGTCGTCGTCGACGCCAAAGTAACCGCCAACGCGCGCCTGGAAGTCGGCGCCGTCACCGATTCGGTTACGGTCCAGGCGGACGCGCAGCAGGTCGAAACCGCTACCGGCGAGGTCGGACGTCTGGTCACGGGCGAACAGGCATCCCAGCTTCAGCTCAATGGACGTAATTTCCCCGAGTTACTCGCACTCGTCCCGGGCGTCTCCACCACTTACGCCAGCGGCTTTGGACTATTTGGCGGTTACGGCGTCACCAACAGCAGCCAGTCGGCCAACGGCGGGCGTACCGACACTTTCACCTGGAATCTGGATGGCGTCGACAACAAAGATAACGGGGGCGGTGGTAATAACTTCGTCAATATCAACCCCGATGCCCTGCAGGAATTTAAGATCCTTACCACCAACTACAGCGCGGAATACGGCTACAGCTCCGGGGCGGTTATCAACCTCGCCATCAAGAGCGGCACCAAGCAGTTCCACGGTGTCTTGTACGAATATCTGCGCAATAACGACATTCAGGCGCGTGCGTTCAACGCCCTAACCATCCCGGAGCTCCGTTACAATAACTGCGGCTGGAACGTCGGCGGCCCTATCTTCTGGCCCGGTAAGTTCAATTCCAGCCGCGATAAGCTGTTCTTCTTCATCGGACAGGATTTCAAACGGCTTCGCCAGGGCGCAACCAATACTTGGACGGTACCCACCGCAGCCAATCTCACCGGCAACTTTTCCAACCTTGGCGCCGGAAAATATCCCATAGATCCCACTACGGGGCAGGCGTTTCCCGGCGGCATAATTCCGTCCAACGAAATCAGCCAGAACTCCCTACGCTTGCTTCAGAACTATCCCGCGCCGAACTTCAACGGCTCCGGCGGTAACTACGTTTTCAATACGGTCGCGCCGCTCAACACCAATCAATACATCTACAAAGTGGACTACAACATGAGCAGTAAGAACCAGCTCAACTTCCACTATGCGCGCGACTACTACACCTCTCAGCAGAATCAGACTCAGCTCATCGAATACAACCGCAACATTCCCGGCACCAACGCAGCCCTGCAATGGACCACTGTTCCCAATGGCACTAGCGTCAACGTGGCTCAATTCTCCTTCTCCGGCAACGTCATCCTGGAAAAGACCGGCATCGTTCCCAATCCCCTCTTCATCAAAGACTTCACTCGCGCCGGCGAAGGTTTCACCGCGCCTAGCATCTTCAGCGCTTCGCCGGATATTCCTTCGATCTCCCTATCCGGTTACACCAGCCTCACCGCCACCGCCCTCAACTTCAATAACTTCAACCGCGTCTTCGATTGGAAGGATGACTTCTCCAAGATACTTGGCAACCACACTTTGAAGTTCGGCATCCTGGTGATGCGCAGCCGCAAAAATCAGGACAACGTTCCCGCCATCAACGGTACGTTTGCCTTCTCCACCTCGCGCACGCCGTCCACAGGCAACGTGTTAGCCGATGCGCTCCTCGGGAATTTCTATACCTATACCGAAGCCGGAAGTTTCCGTCAGGGCTGGTATCGCTTCACGCAGGTTGAGCCTTACGTACAGGACGATTGGAAGGTCAGCGGCCGCCTCACCGTGAACCTGGGGCTCCGCTGGGCTTACATGCAGCCGCAGTACAGCGCGCTCAATAATACCTCCGCGTTTCTGCCGCAATATTTCCAGACTTCGCAGGAGCCCACGTTGAATCCGTCCACTGGCGCCATCGTCAATCCCGGCAACCCTTACAACGGGCTGGTCTTGGGCGGTAGCAGTTTCCCCGCGGAGGCGAAGGGCCGCGTCCCGCAATCCACCGACCCGGCCGTTCAGGCCCTCTTCCATAACTTACCCAAAGGTACGGCCAACACAGATTGGAACACCTGGGCGCCGCGCCTCGGCTTCGCCTATGATCTTACGGGCCATCAGAGCACGGTGCTGCGCGGTGGTTTCGGCGTCTTCTACGAGCGCGTCGAAGGAAATTATATCTTCAGCGCTGTCAACAATCCGCCGTTTATTCAGCAACAACTCATCTACAACGGCAACGTCGAGAATCCCGTGGGTGGCGTGGCTCAAAACTTTCCCAGCACCATCAATAACTCCCACTATCTCGACATGAAGACTCCACGCACGCTCAACTGGAGTCTCGGCATTCAGCAAAAGCTCGCCAAAGACATGATGCTCGACGTCGCCTATGTCGGTTCGAGCGCCGCCAACCTGTCCTATCAGCAGGACATCAATCAGTTGCTGCCCGGTACGCTGATCGCGAACCCTTCCATTAATGTGAACGCGCTTCGTCCTTACCTCGGTTATGCGGATATCTACGAATACAATACGGGCGCGAATCTGATCTATAACTCGCTCCAGGTGCAACTCAAGAAGAACTTTCGCGCCGGTGGTCTCTTGAGCGTTTCTTACACCTGGTCAAAAGCGCGCACCGATGCCAACAGTTATAACTATCAGCCCGAAAACAGCTACAATCTGCGGGGCGATTGGGGTAACTCTAGTTACAATCGCAACCAGGTTGTCGTAATTAGCTATGTCTATCCGCTGCCCTTCTGGAAGAAAGGCGACGAATGGTACAAGAAGGCGCTCGGCGGCTGGCAGGTGTCCGGCATCACCATGATCCAGTCCGGTTTGCCGCTGAACGTTACCCTCGCGAGCGACATCGCCGGCATCGGAATCTCGGGCTCGCAGCGTCCCAATCTCGTTGGCAGCGCCACCGGCGGCGTCAATGGAACGCAGTTTCTCAACCCCGCCGCCTTCGCCGTGCCGGCGCCGGGCATGTTCGGCAATCTCGGCGCGTTCGCGATCTTTGGCCCGCACATGAACAATTGGGACGCCTCCCTCCAAAAGGCATTCCCCATTCACGAGCAGGTCAGCCTCGCCTTCCGCGCTGAATTCTACGACTTCCCGAATCATTTGTCGTACTTCGGCGTCAACACGGGCAGTTTCTCGGCAACGCCACCGTCCTCGTTCGGTCAGATCACGAGCGCTACCGACCCGCGAACCATGCAGTTCGCCCTTCGCCTCACATTCTGAGCCGGTTCCGGCCGCTCTCGAACATCAGAACGCCAAGGCCCGTCATCGTGCGGGCCTTTGACGTCTATAAACCCGCGTGTGGCGCGCGATCAGAACGCAAGCCCACTCAGTCTCACGAGTCAATCGGCAGTCCATGCAGCGAGTACCGTGGCCGCCCGCGTTGTCCCGATCCGTCGAGTTCGTTTTTCCAAGTCAACATGGGTTCGAACTCCGGCTTCGGCCCTATCTTTTGTTCATTGTGATTTTGTTGCCACATAATTCCCGGTTTCCTCGCTTAAACAGGTAGAACGATATGCCACCTGATTTCGTCCGAACTGCCGCAACCAGCTTCGTCTTGAATGGGGCGCCATTTCGTGTCGTCGGCGTGAACTGTTATTTCCTCGCCTGGTGCGGCGCGGCGGCTCGCGATTCCACAATCCAGGCCATCCGCGCCACAGGCGCCAACGCCGTTCGCGTCATGGCATACCTCAACGCCGCTGAACTCCCGGCATCCGGCGTCGCCTTTCAATACAGCGATGGAAACTCCATCATCCTTAACGAGGGCCCCACGGGTCTTCAGCGTCTCGACGCTCTCATCGCCGCCGCCGAACAGACCGGACTTCGGCTCATTCTGCCGCTAGTGAATTACTGGGACGATCTTGGCGGAATGCCCACTTACTTGAAATGGCTGTTTCCCAACGAGAGCTTACCGGTCGAGGAGTTCTACCGCCGTCCGGAAGCCAAGGCAGCTTACCAAAACTATGTCGCGCAAATACTCACGCGGCGAAACACTGTAACCGGCACTCTCTACCGCGACTCGCCCGCGATCCTCGCTTGGGAGTTAGCCAATGAACCGCGTTGCGCCATCTCCGGCGGCCGGCAACTTCTGCTTGACTGGGCAGCAGAGATGAGTCAATTTGTGAAGCGCCCCGAAAACGATCCTAACCATCTGCTCGCACTCGGCGATGAAGGCTTTCTGCGCCACAATCAGCCGCCAAACAGTCTCTACACTGGCGAGTATGGAGTTGATTTCGAAGCCACGCTCGGCATACCCGAAATCGATTTTGGTACTTATCACTTTTATCCCGCTCCGCAGCAAATGAACGTCCACCCATCTTTCGCCGACACCTGGATCCGTGACCACGTAGCCGCCGCAGAGCGCGCCAACAAGCCCGCAGTCCTCGAAGAGTATGGGATTCGAATTGGCGACTACGGCGTTACTTCTCCCGCAGATCGCGATCTTTGGTATGCCTCCTGGCAGCAGTCTATCGCCAATGCCGGCGGGGCCGGCGACTTACTCTGGATGTTCGGCTGCACAGATCCCGAAGTCGCAGGTTATCGCGATGACTACACTGTGTATGCGGGCTCCGATGTCCCGTCACTCATTAACCACGCGCGCGCAATAAGCGCCCGCAACGCGATCGCGACTTAGGTTGTACCCTCGGTGGCGCTGCTACTCTACCGCCACCGTTCCTGTCTTCGTAGTCGAGATTCCGCCTATCGCCACAACAATCGCTGCCGCTCCCGACGGCGTTCCGTCGGAACTCGCCACGTCAATTTGGTCCACGCCACCAGTTTCGAACGGCGCGCCGCCGGCATAGACCACCTTCGCAGCCTTCCCGCCGATTGTCGCTGTCACTTGCGCAGTGATTTGTGGAAACGGTGTTGTAGTCACCAATTCCCCTGCCGGAATAGCTGGCGTCAGAGAACCACCTACCGTTCCATAAGCGAGATGATATTGCCTGCGGCCGCCGGATTCGTAGCGGCGTATTTGAGCCATCCTGATTCAAGATAGCTCCGGGTCCCGATCCGCTACCGTTCACCGTGAAGATGCCGAAAGCCGAAACTGCCACCATCATCGTGACTGTCGGCGAAGACGCTCCGTGCGCGTTGACTACAATCGTGGCCGAGTTAAATTGCGGGCTAAAGTAAGGAACGAAGACGTTGATCTGATTGCTGGAGGCGGCAGTCACTGGCGCCGGCATTCCGTTCACCAATACTCCCATGTCATCGAGCACATCGGGGATCGCGTTATTCGTGAGCGTGTAAGTCTCAAGTTTGGATGCGCCCAGATTCGAGCCAAAGATCGAGATCAACTCTCCGGGTGCGATCGCGCCTCCATTGAGACTCGCTCCATTCACGACACCGTCCGCGGAAATGCTCGGGGCCGTGACGGGCGGGGCGCCCGCTATTGTTCGGACGCAACTGCACCCTAGATCGACAACATAGATGGACCGTCCGGTCCAGCCTGCAGCATACTCGGATTCCCGATACCCGCTCTCAGCAGCGGCCCGTCGCCGATGGTCGACCGGGCGCTGTCATAGTTCATGCCAAGCCCGGTTGCATCAAGAACCTGTTCATAGTCAGTAGTCCAAAGATCGCCATAGTGATCTACAGCTAAGAAATTGGCTGTTGGAGGATACGAGCCTGGCAGCGCAGCTAGCTGGTT
>DATAUH010000398.1:0-5382 GCA_036268375.1 Bryobacteraceae bacterium
GTCGATTTATAGACGCCGTCGCCTGTAGCGAGGTCGGGCCGGATGATGCCCGCGCCGGTACCGACATAGATCACGTTCGGATCGGAAGGCGCAACCGCGATCGCGCCGATGGAGCCGGTGCTCTCCTTGTCGAAAAGCGGCTTCCACGTGGAGCCGTAGTCGCTCGTCCGCCACACGCCCCCGTTGTCGAAGCCGATATAAAAGACATTCGGTTGACTGGGAACCCCGGAAATCGCGCGGGCGCGCCCGGCGCGCGTCGGGCCGATTTCTCGCCAGTGCATTTCGGCAAAAAGTTTGGAATCGATGGTCTGAGCGGACCCGGAAACTACCAGACTAACGGCTAAAGCGAAGCGGTGAATCCACTGCTTGGAAAGGAACACGCGGCCAACCCTCCTGAATTTCATGAGTGTAATACGAATGCAGTAGCAAAGGCAGCGCGCGACGAATCCCGCAGGGATTCCGTCCCCATTCTGACTCCCTCGACTCCTGGCTCCCTCGACTCCGATCCGCAACGGATCAAGGCGCGTGCTTGACGGGTTCAGGCCATCGGGATTTGCACGCGGAACACGCTCCCGCGGCCCGGTTCGCTCTCCACTGAAATTTTTCCGTGGTGTTCGTCGACAATCTTCGCTACGATCGCCAGCCCCAATCCGACGCCCGCAGGTTTCGTCGTGAAAAAGGGGTTGAAAATCGTATTCAGGTTTGCCGGTTCGATGCCCGCGCCGCGGTCGATTACCGAAATCTCCGCCGTACCATCCGCCGCGCGCGTCTTCACCGTTACCGTGCCGCCTTTCGGGCTCGCCTGAGCGGCGTTTGAGATCAGGTTATAGACAACGCGTTCCATCAGTTCGGCATCAAAGCGAAAGGGCGGAATCTCCGGCGCATAGTTCTTGTAAATCGAGATTTCCGGCGCTTCGCGTTCCACATTCGTGATGGCTTGATCGATGGTTTGCGCGAGATCGGCCTTGTCAGCCTGCAGTTCCAGCGGTCGGGCGAAATGTAGAAACCGGGTAATGAGTGAGTTGCAACGGTCCACTTCCGACGAAATGAAGCCAGCCACCTCGCGCGCCACCTCATTTTCTTTACTCACTGCCGTTGTGAGCATCTCAGACGACGCGCGGATCGTACCAAGCGGGTTGCGCAGTTCATGCGCCAAGCCGGCGGATAGTTGCCCCAACGCCGCAAGGCGGTCTGAACGGCGCACCGCGTCTTCAGCCTTCTCCAACTGGTAATTCGCCGCCGAAAGCTGATCGGCGGAGCGGCGCGAATTCTGCGTTTGGATGCGCAGATCCTCCGCAAGAGAGCTGGCAAGCGTGCCCACCATCGCAAGAGACACGCCGCGCAGCACTAACTGATTGACCGCCTCCGCATCCAGCATCTTTTGCGACCAATCGATGAACAATAGAAACGAAAGGTAAGAGCCGGCGACAAAGATAGAGACAATGAGCGTGCCTGTCACCCCCAGACTAACAGCCGAGGAGACTACGGGCAGCATAAGCACAACCCAATAGGAGCTGGTGACGCCGCCCGTATAGCCGATCAATCCGTAACCCAATGCAGTCTTAATGACAACCCAGAAGATGCTGCCGCGCATCGAATTCAAGAAGGGAACTCTGGACTCAATTACTTGAGCGATAGCAAGAGCTACTAGAAAAGTAATTTCGGGAGCGCTGTGCGTCTGGCTATGAAAAATCAAGATAGCGAAGAGCGCAATCCATACCAAATCCTGCAGACGAACATAGCGCTCGGATAGAAATGTTGGCACGCCGTCGATATCCCAACGGGATTATGCCACAATAAAAAACACAGTCTCATGGCCAATCAAAGTTCCCTGGATCAGGACCCGACTCTCGGTCCCGATTCGACCACCCCGGACGAATCTTTCGGTGACATTCTCACCCAATACGAACAGTCGCACTCCCACAAGCCCGAAGTAGGCGAAAAAGGCCTCGAAGGCACGGTAGTTTCGGTAACGCCGGAATCGGTTTTTGTAGATATCGGTTACAAGATCGAAGGCGTACTCCCACTGGCCGATTTCGTGAAGGCGGGCGAACCCGTAAATGTTGGCGACAAGATCCCGGTGTCTATCAAGGGACGTGGCGAAGACGGCTACTACCAGCTTTCGCGGATCCATGTCGAACGTCCGAAGGATTGGTCGGCATTTGAGAAGGCGTTTGCGGATAAGTCTCCGATCGCGGGAACGGTGACTGCGGTAGTAAAGGGCGGGCTCAGCGTCGACGTTGGCGTTCGTGCGTTCATGCCGGCGTCCAGGAGTGGCGCGCGCGATGCCGCCGAGATGGAAAAGCTGGTCGGCCAGGAAATTCGCTGCCGCATCATCAAACTGGATATCGCGGACGAAGACGTGGTGGTGGACCGCCGCGTAATTGCCGAAGAAGAGGAGCGCGCCGGCAAGGAAAAGCGCTACTCGGAAATTAAAGAAGGCGAGACGGTGCGCGGTACCGTTCGCAGCCTGACGGATTTCGGCGCATTCGTCGATTTGGGCGGCGTCGATGGGTTGCTTCACGTCGCGGAGATCTCCTGGTCGCGTGTGAGCAAGCCTTCAGACGTTTTGAAGATCGGAGACCAGGTAGAAGCGCGGGTGTTGAAAGTAGATCAGGCGAAGAAGCGCATTTCGTTGGGCATGAAACAGCTTCTGCCGCATCCGTGGGATCTGGCTTCCGAAAAATACAAGGTAGGCGAGCGAGTTCTTGGCGCTGTGACGCGCGTTGCCGATTTCGGCGCGTTTGTGGAGCTGGAAAAAGGCGTTGAAGGTCTGATTCACATGTCCGAGATGTCCTGGTCGAAAAAGGCCAAGCGTCCGGCGGACGTGGTGAAGCCCGGCGATCAGGTGGAAGTCGTGATCCTGGGCGTGAACCAGGGCGACCGGCGCATCGCGCTGGGCCTGAAACAGGCGCTCGGCGATCCATGGGCCGACGCGGCGCAGAAATATGCCGTGGGAGCCATCGTGGAAGCGCCTGTAATGAAGATCGAAAAGTTCGGCGCGTTCGTGCAGTTGGCCGAAGGCGTGGACGGCATGATCCACGTGGGCGACATCGCCAACGACCGGCGCATTAATCACCCTCAGGAAACGCTCAAAGTGGGCCAGGTCGTGAAGGCCCAGGTGCTGGAGATCGATCCCGAAAAACGCCGCATTCGCTTGGGCATGAAGCAACTCATCCCAACCAGCCTGGACGAGTACATCGCCGAGCACAAAGAAGGCGAAGTGGTCACGGGCCGTATGAGCGACGTATCGTCCACACGCGCCAAAGTGGAACTCGGCGAGGGAGTCTTTGCGACATGCCGCTTAGGCGGCGCGCCCGCGGCCGACGACGAACGCGGAAGCTCGGGCAAAGCCGATCTTTCGTCCTTAAGTTCCATGCTGGCTGCCAAGTGGAAGGGCGGGGAAGGTGGCTCCTCGAAGCCCGAAGCCGCACGATCCGGTCAGGTGAGAAGTTTCCGCTTGACGAAGTTAGACCCCGCGACGAAGAAGATCGAAGTCGAACTGGCCTGACCGCCAGCCATCAGAACCCAGGCACTTGCGGCCTCGCGAAGCAGCGATAGGCGAAGCCCACAGCCCGCCAGTAACAGGCCGCTTCCGACCCGGCCAGCAGAGAACGCCGCCCGTACCGCACAGAAAGCCCGCGCCTGCGCTCTCAACAAACACCGACAACTCACCAACACACGGTATACCCGTTTTCATTCGCCCGAGTTCGTTTTTTCGCCTGCCGCACCCGTAAGATGCCGGCGTCCGAGTTCGTTTTTTCAAGTGGTATAGCCCTATAATTCGCTGATGAGCGTTCCCGTTAGGTGTTTCCCCGCCGCCGTTTTCAGCCGAGGGAAAATCCTTCAGCATCCATGAATGGCGCGGCAGCGGCCCAGCGCTATTGCACGTTCACCATTCGGATGACGAGGCCTGGCATGTGCTCGAAGGCGAACTGACGTTTCGCTACGCTGACCAACCGAAACGGCCGGTCCAGGCGCGACGGTCTTCGTACCCGCTGGTACCGCGCACACCTTCAGCACCGCGGAAGGTTCGCGCTACCTGATCGTGCTCGCTCCGCGATTGAGCGGACTAATCGCCGCCTTGCAGGCAGACCGCGATCCGGCTCACCAGCACGAAGTCTACCGCCGCTCCGATTCCGAACTGCTCGAGTAGCGTCGGTAAATCTACACCCGTCTACCGCCTTCGCGCCAGAATTTCATAAACAGGTTTGTTGTCCGCAAACACCCGCCATTCCGCAAGCAGGCCGTTCGCGACGGTCACTTGCCATGCCGCGGGAATCCTCCATGTCGAGCCGTCGATTGTCCCTCCAGCTTCACCGGAGGCGAGGACAATGTCGCCTTGTGAAACCAGAGTGTCGATGTGAATGTGATAATCCGGGCACATCGCGAAATACGCGGCCCACGCGTCGTGCATGGAGCTTGCGCCGGTAACGCGATTCCCAAGCGAATCGACGAACAGATGATCCGGAGAGAGTAGCGCCGCCAGCGCATCGATCTCATGCGCATTGATCGCGGCGGCAGCGCGTTGAAAGACTTCGACGGCGTGTTGTGTGGTGGGTGCGTCGGGCATGTATTCATTTTGACGCGAGAGTTACCATGGGCTCGCACGAGCATTTGGTTCCAATTGGCTTGGCTCCGTCGGTTTACGGCCGTAGCAGCAGGACCGACCCGTTCGTGTTGTCGGCCACTGCGAGCGATGGCCGTCCAGTTCCAAAGAAGTCCGCGGCGGCGAGTCCGTACGGCTTGCCAGGCATGGGCAGCAGCCGCAGCGCGTAGCCCTTTCCCTTTGGCGTCAGCAGCGCCAGTTGCGAACTGTTGAAGCAGGTGACCGCGATATCGAGCAGACTCCCATGCGAAAGATCGGTCGCGACCCCCGCCGTCGGTTGCGCACACGAACCAAGCGAAAAGGGTGACCCGCTAAGCGGCATGAAGCCCCCACGGCCATCACCGACGAGCACCGTTACATTCGACTCGCCCCCGCGGGTCTTGGCGTCGCGATCATAAGGAATGATGATTAAATCCGGCTTGCCGTCGCGATTTACATCGGCGATGCTGACCTCCCACGGCGCCGGCGCGGTTGCAAACGGAGACCCCGCCGCTTCACGAAAACCGCCATTGGGTTGACCCAGCAGAACGGTGACCGAATTCCCGTCGAGATTGGTTGTGACGATGTCAGGTCTGCCATCCCCGTTCAAGTCGGCTGCGCGCAGACGTTGATAGGGCCGTTTGCCGACATCGAAAAATTGCCCAGGAGCGAAGCTGCCGTGCCCGTCGCCTCGCAATAGTTCAATCTGATTGTGGCCCCAACTGTCGATCATCAGATCGATCGCGCCACGACCCGTGAAATCGCCCGCTACAACTCCATGCGGATGCGGATCT
>DATAUH010000399.1:0-6001 GCA_036268375.1 Bryobacteraceae bacterium
CTTGTGAGCCGTCACCACTTGCAGCGTGCCGAACAGCGCGTTCGCCGAAGTGTCGCTACCCGTTAAGAAGACACCCAGCCAACCAAGCAGCGCGCTGAAGAACGGGAACATCGCGCCGGTGGCCGCAAATGCCAAGCCCAACGTTGCAGTCGAGCCCGAATAGTTCATCAGAAACGCCAGCCCCAACACCGCTGCAAGCGTAAGTTCCGCCTTTCCCAGTTGCCGCGCCGTTGCGCCCACCACGTTCACGAATTGCCTTGGCTTCAGCCCTACTGCAACCGCGCTGAAAATAGCTGCGATCAGGCACGCGGTCCCGGATGCCGATAACCATCCGAACGTGTAGACTGCCGCATATGGCGCGGGCGCGGCCACCGCCGGGGGCATGCGCAAGATTGTGTTGTGCAGCATCGGCCACGCAATCGCGATGTTCGTCTTGTTGAGTTGCGCCTGCAGTTCGCCCCAGGTCAGAACAAAAATCACCAGCAAGATGTAGGGGGTCCAGGCCATCACAATCTCGCGCGCAGGTCTTGCGTTATGCGATGCTGCCTCCGGGCGCCAGACGCGAATCAGCGCTACCAACGCGCCCATCGCCGCCATTGATGCGAGGATGTCCGTGAGTTGCGGCCCCACAAAATTCGAAATGAAAAACTGCGTGCCCGCGAACGCAACACCGCACACGGCCGCCGCCGGAAACACGGCGCGCAAACCTTTCCACCCTGACATGACCAGAATCAAATATGCCGGCACGAAGAGCGACACCGGCGCGCAAATCCGTCCCACGCCGGCGCTCAGCCGGTCCACGGGAAGTCCGGTAGTTAGCGCCAGCGTCGTGATCGGAATCGCGATTGAGCCGAACGCCACGGGCGCGGTATTCGCCAAAAGGCAGATCGCGGCCGCGTAGAACGGCGTGAATCCCAACCCAGCCAGCATGGCGCCCGCCACCGCTACCGGCGTCCCAAAGCCCGCCGCACCTTCAATAAAGGCGCCGAACGCAAACGCAATCAGCAGCGCCTGCAATCGTTGATCGCTGGTCAGGCTCGCAATCGAATTTTTCAGGATCTCGAATTTACCGCTTTCTACCGTGATTCGGTAAAGCAGGATCGCGGTAAAGACCACCCAGCCGATCGGAAAGAGTCCAAAAGCTGCGCCATATGTGATCGATGCGAACAACCGGTCGGCCGGCATTCCGTATGCCGCGCTCGCCACAATCGCGGCCGTGGCTAATCCAGCAAGCGACGCCAACCACGCCGGCCGTTTCGCTACGGCCAGTAGAAGCAGCAGCACCGCAATCGGCGCCGCCGCAATCACCGCTGAAAGCGGCAGACTTCCAGCGATGGGAGCGTACGTTTGCTGCCACATGGGGTCGATTGTATCGCGGCCTCTGGCACTTCAGGCGCGCAAAGTCAGTAACTATCCTTGTACCCGGCGCTCTTTGCCGCTCCAGAACAATTCGCGTAAGTCGCGTTTCAGAATCTTTCCCGTTCCGCCCTTCGGGAGGGCCTCGGCGCGAAACTCAAACCGCTGCGGCATTTTGAATTTCGCCAGGCGCGGACGCAGAAATTCGCACAGTTCGCTCTCTGTCACTTGCATCTCAGGCTTCGTTACTACAAATGCACCCGGCACTTCGCCCCATTTCGCATCGGGTACGGAAACGACCGCGCACTCCAGCACCGCCGGATGCGCCGCAATGGCCCGCTCTACTTCAATCGACGAAATATTTTCGCCGCCGCTGATGATGATGTCCTTCTTTCGGTCGACGATCTGCACGTACGTTTCGTCGTCCCACACCGCCATATCGCCCGTGTGCATCCAGGCCCCGCTCATGACCGCGGCCGTGCCCTCGGGATCGTTGTAATAGCCGTCCATCACCATATCGCCGCGTATCACGATTTCGCCAATTGTCTGCATGTCGCGCGGGACGTCGTTCATGTTCGCATCCACCACGCGAATTTCGCAGCCTGGAATTGGCCATCCCGTGCTCGCCAGCCTTCGCAGCCGGTCGTCCTCGTCCGCATAGTCGACGGTGCTCTTGATGCGCGCCGACGCGGCAACCGGGCTGGTCTCTGTCAGACCGTACCCCGCCTGCACCCGGCATCCGAACGCCTTCTCCATACGCGCAATCAGCTCTGGCGTTGAGGCTGCGCCGCCCAAGTTGATCTCCCGCAGACTCGAATAATCGTGGTTCGCGAGCATCGGGCAGTTTAGTAACGCGTTCGCCATCGTAGGCACCAACGACATCCCACTCGCACGCTCTTTTTCGATCAGCGCCAGCACCTGCGGCGGATCGAACCGCCGCACCATCACCTGCTTCAAGCCGTACATTGTCGAAGAGTGCACGCGGCCCCACCCATTGGCGTGAAACAACGGAATCGTGTGCAACTCAACGGCGTTGTCTTCGTTCGCGAAGGTTCCTGCGACATACGTCGCATGCAAATAGAGCGTCCGATGCGACAACATCACGCCCTTCGGCGTTCCCGTCGACCCGCTGGTATAAAACAGCTCCGCAATCGCGTCTTCGTCAAAGCTCATCGGGTCTGGCCGTTCCACTCTGCCACGCATTAGCAACTCTTCGTATGCCGCGCCGGTCTCGACATATTGCCGAATCGAAGGACACGCCTCGCGCAGCTTCTGCACCAGCGGCGCAAAATCCGGCTCGTAGATCAGAACGCTCGGCCTCGCGTGATTCAGAATGGCGCCCACTTCGAAGGGCGTCAGCCGCACATTCAACGGCATCACAATCCCGCCCGCCAGCAGCACGCCAAAATACCCTTCGATCAACCGGTGCGTATTCAAACTCAAATACGCCACACGGTCGCCCTTCTGCAGGCGGTTCGAAAGCAAACCGGCCGCCAGGCGCTCGCAGCGTTCGGCGAACTGTCCATACGTGAAGCGCAAGTCGCCGCATACTACGCCAGTCTTGTTGCTGTAGAGATCAACCGCACGATAAAGACATCTCACCGGCGTCAAGGGAACACGCATGAATCGGATTGTATCCAATGCCGCGCGTAGCGCTGTTAAAATGGCGTCGTGGCCGACACCCCGCCAGCTGCGCAACCTGCTGCATCGTTCGAAAGCTGTCTCGACGAGCTCGAAAAAGTCGTGAAGGAGCTCGAAGCCGGCGATCTTTCGCTCGATCGTTCGCTGCAGCTCTTCGAACGCGGCATGAGTCTGAGCGATGCGTGCCGCAAACAGCTCGAAGAGGCCGAGACTCGCGTCGAAATGCTGATCCGGCGCGATGGCAAAATGACCGCCGAACCCTTCCGTCCCGAAAAATCATGACCCTGCGCGAATACCTGGCGCGGCAACAGCAAATCATCGACGCCGAACTCGACCGGCTGGTTCCGCCCGAAGCCACCGCGCCTGCCACCATTCACCGCGCAATGCGCTACAGCCTCTTTGCGGGCGGCAAACGCATTCGGCCAATTCTATGCGTTGAGGCTGCGCGCGCGCTCGGCGATGAATTTTCGGGCGTGGTAGCGGCATCCTGCGCGCTCGAGCTGATCCACACGTATTCGCTCATTCACGACGATCTTCCCGCTCTGGATAACGACGATTACCGCCGCGGCAAGCTTACCAACCACAAGGTTTTCGGCGATGCCATGGCGATCCTCGCCGGCGATTCGCTCCTTACCTTCGCGTTCCAGGTTCTCGCGCAGCTCGCGCTTGCCGACGATCGCAAAACTCGTATGATCGCGGAGCTCTCCGTCGCTGCCGGCACGGTCGGCGGCATGATCGGTGGCCAGGTTGCCGATCTCGAAGGTGAAGGTCAAACGCCCACCGCGGCGCTGCTCGAATCTATTCACCGCGCAAAAACCGGCGCCCTGCTGCGCGCGAGCCTGCGCCTGGGCGCAATCTACGCAGGCGCGGACGCGCAGCAATACGATGCCCTCTCGAGGTACGGCGAACACATCGGCCTGGCATTTCAAATCGTCGACGACATTCTCGATGTCGAAGAGTCCTCCGAGTCTCTCGGCAAAACCGCGGGCAAAGACGCGCAGCAGCAAAAGATCACTTTTCCCGCGGTGTACGGCCTCGAAAAATCGCGCCGCATGGCGGCCGAACAGTGCGCCGCCGCCCACGTGACGCTCGACCCGTTTGGGGAGCGCGCCACTCGCCTTCACGAGTTGGCCGATCACATCGTTCAGCGCAAATCATGAAGACCCGTCTCGACCGGCTCCTGGTGGAGCGCGGTCTGGCCGAAACCCGTGAGAAAGCGCAGGCCCTCATCATGGCCGGCGAAGTTCTCCTCAATGGCCAAAAGGCAGCCAAAGCCGGTCAAACTGTCGATTCCGAAGCCGCCCTTCAGGTGCTTGCGCGCCCTCCGTACGTAGGCCGCGGTGGCTTCAAACTTGCTGCCGCGCTGCGCGAGTTTTCCATCGATGTCACCGGGCAGGTCTGCATCGATGTCGGCTCCTCCACTGGCGGTTTCACTGACGCGCTTTTGCAAGCCGGAGCCGCCCGCGTCCACGCTGTCGACGTCGGCGCCGGCCAGCTGGATTGGAAGCTCCGCAACGATCCGCGCGTGTCCGTTCACGAAGGCATCAACGCGCGCGAGCTTTGCTTCGAGGACATCGGCGAACCGGCCGCGCTGATCACTTGCGATGTCAGTTTCATTTCCGTCACTCTCATTCTTCCGGCCCTGGTCCCGCTGTTACAGGACCACGGCCAAATGGTTATACTGATCAAACCGCAGTTCGAGGTTGGCAAAGGACAGGTCGGTAAGGGCGGCATCGTCCGCGACCCCGCTCTGCACCAGGCCGCCCGCGACCGCGTGGAGCGCGCCGTGCAGGAACTTGGATTCAACACCAGCATCATCGAAAGCCCCATCCTGGGCGCCGAAGGCAACAAGGAGTTCCTCTTGCATGCCCGCCATTAAAACCGTCGGCATTTGCTCCAAACCAAACTCCTCCCAAGCCGCGGCCGTCGTGCCGGAACTCGTCGATTGGCTGCATGATCAACAGATCGTGATCCGGGCGGACCCCCAAACCGTGGCGTACTCCAATAAGGCGCTCGGACCCATTGCGCGCGAACTGGTTCCAGAAGGTTGCGACCTCCTCGTCGTGCTTGGCGGCGATGGCACGCTGCTCTCTGTGGCGCGCGCCGCGAAAGGCCGCGAGATTCCGCTGCTGCCGGTCAACGTGGGCGGTCTCGGCTTCCTCACCGCCATTAGCGTCGATGAACTGTTTCCTGAACTCGAACGCCTCCTGAAAGGCGAGCTACGCTGCGGACGGCGGAAGCTGCTCAAGGTCGAGGTTTACCGCGAAGGTGAAGTGCTTGCCGAATACCAGGCGCTCAACGATGCCGTCCTGGCCAAGTCTTCCATTGCGCGCATCATCGATGTCGACACCTACGTTGACGATCAGTTCGTATGCGGCTTTAAAGCCGACGGTCTCATCATTGCTACGCCCACCGGGTCCACCGCTTACTCGCTGTCCGCCGGCGGGCCCATCATCTATCCATCGGTCCCAGCCATCTGCCTGACGCCCATCTGTCCGCACATGCTCACCAACCGGCCCGTGTTGGTGGCCGAATCGAGCGTGATCAAAGCGATCTCACGCGGGCCCGATGAGTCCGTCTATCTCACGATCGATGGTCAGGTCGGCAATCCTATCCGGCAGGGCGATACCGTTATCTGCCGCAGCTCTGAATCCTCGTTGCTGTTGATTCGCCCGCCCAAGCTGCAGTTCTTTGACGTGCTTCGTCAGAAGCTGAAGTGGGGTGAACGATGAAGCGACTTTCGCTCACCGCCTGGATCTTTATTGGCATGGCGCTGGGCGTGCTGGTCGGCATCGTTGCGCCGGGTCTGGCGAAACAGCTCAGCCCGCTGAGCGCGATATTTTTGCGCCTCATCCGCTGCATTGTCGCGCCGCTCATCTTCGCAACTCTGGTCGCGGGCATCGCAGGCAGCGGTGGCGCGAAAAACATGGGCCGTATCGGCGCCAAGGCCATTCTCTACTTCGAAATCGTTACCACGCTGGCGCTTTTTCTCGGCCTCGCGGCG
>DATAUH010000400.1:0-32115 GCA_036268375.1 Bryobacteraceae bacterium
TTTTTCAAATCCCCACCTGCCACCCAGTTCGTTTTTTCATCCCGCTCCCACCCCAACCCCCCGCTTTGACGAACCTCGCCCCAATCCGCTATCCTGGTACTTCACGGTAGAGGTGCGGCGGCCATCAGTAGGCCGGGCGAAGTCTCCGATTACGCTTCGGAAGCCCGGTCCAAAGGGGTCGATTCATCCGCCGAAACCGCGCGGGCAGCGTAGCCCTTCGTGGTTGGGGAGTCCGGCTAAATCCGGCTCACTGTCACCCGTCTCAAACCGGGTGGAGCGCTATCGGGGTCGACGGCCGCACTCGCGCCGCTCCTTCCTCTCTTACCTCCATCGGCTTTGCGACACTGGAAGTTGTCTTCTAATAAGTGGTCTCGAACGTTGCAGCGAGCCGAGCGATGAACGTCTTTGAACTAACCCGCGCCCTGATCGACATCGAATCGATCAGCGGCAACGAAGAAGCCGTCGCGCGCTACCTCTACGCCTATCTCTCCCCACTCGTCGCGCAGTACGACGGCGCCATCGAGCTCCTCGAAGTAGAGCCCGATCGCTTCAATCTCTTCGCTCGCTGGGGCGACCGCGTCGATGTCACCCTCTCCACTCACCTCGACACCGTTCCGCCGTTCTTCCCTTCCACCGAGGACGCCGAATTCATTCATGGCCGGGGCGCCTGCGACGTCAAAGGCATCATCGCCTGCATGATCAAGGCGACCGAGGCGCTGCTCGAGACCGGCCAACGCAACTTCGCGCTCCTCTTCGTCATCGGCGAAGAACGCTCCAGCGCCGGCGCCTATCACGCCTCAGCTAACCCGCGCGGCTCCCGCTACATCATCAACGGCGAGCCCACCGAAAACCATCTCGCTCTCGGGTCCAAAGGCGTCCTGCGCTATACGCTCAAGACTTCGGGCAAAATGGCCCACTCCGCCTACCCCGAGCTCGGCGAATCTGCGATCGAAAAACTTCTCGATTGCCTCCAGGCTGTCCGCGCCGTCGCGCTGCCTACCGACGCCCGGCTCGGACCCAGCACGCTCAACATCGGCGTCATCTCCGGCGGCCGCGCTCCCAACGTCATCCCCGATGAAGCCTCCGCCGAACTGATGATCCGCCTTGTCGGCGATTCCGCGCCCACCAAAGCCGCTTTCGAACAGGCCGTCGCTGGCCGCGGCGAGCTCGAATTCGCTCTCGAAATTCCCGCGCTTCACCTCGGCGCTATCGACGGCATCCCCACCACCGTCGTCGCCTTTACTACCGATATTCCCTGTTTCAAGGGCGCATGGGGGCAGCCCTTTCTCATCGGCCCCGGAACCATACACGTCGCGCACACGCTTGAAGAGCGCGTCCCCAAGCGTCAACTCATCGAAGCTGTCGAAATCTATCAACGAATGGTCAAAGAATTATGCAACCGCGCATCGAAGTAGGCATCCTCGGCGCCACCGGCATGGTGGGCCAGCATTTCATCAAGTTTTTGCAGGGCCACCCCTGGTTCGATCTCACCTGGCTCGGCGCCAGCGATCGTTCCGCCGGTAAAAAGTATCGTGACGCCATGACATGGCACCTCGGCGTCGTCCCCGAAACCGTCGCCGATCTCACCGTCGAAGACTCCAGGCCCGGCAACGCACCGAGGCTGCTCTTCTCCGCCATGGATGCCTCTGTCGCCACAGACATCGAGCGCGCCTTCGCGCAAGCCGGCCACGTGGTCGTTTCGAATTCGCGCAATCATCGCATGGAGCGCGATGTGCCTTTGCTTGTCCCCGAGATCAATCCCGATCACCTCAAGCTCGTGCCCGGCCAACAGCGCGCCCGCGGTTGGAAAGGGCAGATCGTCACCAATCCCAACTGCTCCACCATCGTGCTCACCATGGGCCTCGCGCCGCTCAAGCACTTCGGCATCACCAAAGTCATCGCGACCACGCTGCAGGCCATCTCCGGCGCGGGCTATCCCGGCGTGCCCTCCATGGACATCGTGGGCAACGTCATTCCCTTTATAGGAATGGAAGAAGAAAAGATGGAGCAGGAGACCCAGAAAATCATGGGCGATTTCTCCGGCGATCACATCGCGCCCCTCCCGGCCAAAATGAGCGCGCATTGCAACCGCGTGCCTGTAGTGGACGGCCACACCGTCACGGTCTCGTGCGAACTTTCCGCAAAGCCTTCCGAGTCCGACGTTCGCCACGCCATCGAAAGCTTCTCCGCGTTGCCGCAGCAGCGCGAATTGCCCAGCGCCCCCAAGAAGCCCGTTATCTATATGTCCGAGAGCAACCGCCCGCAGCCTCGCAAAGATGCCGAACGCGAGCGCGGCATGGCCGCCTTTGTCGGACGCCTGCGCCCCTGCCCGGTGCTCGATTACAAATTTGTTGCCCTCGGCCATAACACCATTCGCGGAGCCGCAGGAGCCGCCGTGCTCAATGCCGAGCTGATGCACTCCGAAGGGATGCTCGACTGATGATTGTCATGAAATTCGGCGGCACGTCCGTCGAATCCGCATCCGCCATCGAACGCGTCGCGGGAATCGTCAAAGCGCGGCAGGATCGTCATCCCGTGGTTGTCGTTTCGGCAATGGGCAAGACCACCAACAAGCTTCTCGCCATTGCCAACTGCGCCATCGCCGGCTCGCGCGCCGATTACATCCGCCAGCTCCACGACCTGCGCGACATGCATTCGCGTGAAGCCCGCCACGTCGTGCCGCTCTCCGAGCGCGCCTCACTCGATCGCTTCCTGGACGAGCATTTCCAGGAGCTCACCGAACTCGTCAAAGGTCTCGCTGTCCTCGGCGAACTCACGCCGCGCTCTATTGACGCAATTTCCAGCTATGGCGAGCGCCTCTCCAGCTACATCGTCACCCAAGCCTTCCGTCACTTCGGCGTCCCGGCCGAGCATGTCGATGCGCGCGACGTCATCGTCACCGATCGCCGCCATACGCATGCCGCGCCGCTGTTCCCGGAGACCTACGCGCGCCTCTCGGCCACGCTGCCGCCCATCGCGGCTCACTCCGTCGTCGTCATGGGCGGCTTCATCGGTTCCACGGAAGATGGCGTTACCACCACGCTCGGCCGCGGCGGTTCCGATTTCACGGCGTCCATTGCCGGCGCCGGCATCGACGCCGAAGAGATCCAGATCTGGACCGATGTCGATGGCATGCTCACCGCCGACCCCACCGTCCTCCCCGGCGGCCATCGTGTCAAAACCATCTCCTTCGCCGAAGCCGCCGAATTGGCCTACTTCGGCGCCAAGGTCCTCCATCCCGCCACCGTCGTTCCCGCGGTCGAAAAGAACATCCCGGTGTTGATCCTGAATTCCCGGCGTCCCGAAGTGTCCGGCACGCGCATCGTTGCTGAGGCCGCGCGATGCGCCAACGTCGTCAAGTCCATCGCCTGCAAGCGCAAAATTGCTGTCGTCAACATTCACTCCACGCGCATGTTCATGGCGCACGGCTTTCTCCGTCGCATCTTCGAAGTCTTCGATCGTTACGAAACCTCCGTCGATATGGTCGCCACCTCTGAGGTCAGCGTCTCGCTCACGGTCGACGTGGCCGATCGCCTCGATGAAATTCAGTCCGAATTGCGACAGTTTGCGGGCGTTGAGATCGAAAAGAATCAGTCCATCGTCTGCCTTGTCGGAGATAATATTCGATACACTCCCGGCGTAGCGCGCCGCATTTTTAACGCGCTCGACGGCATCAATATCCGCATGATTTCCCAGGGCGCGTCGCTTCTTAACCTCGGCTTCGTCATCGCCGAGACCGATCTTCGCCATACCGTCGCCGCCCTCCACCAGGAATTCTTCTCGCAGCTCGACGATTCCGTCTTCGAACGCAGTCCCTTGCCTCAGCCAGACCCTCAGGGAGCCGTCCATGCCTGATTACCGCCTTGCCATTTCCGGATATGGAAAGATGGGCAAGCTCATCGAAAAGCTTGCTCCTGAATACGGCTTCGTCATTGCCCACGTTGCCGATGAGTGCGAATCGAGCGGCGAATGCGACGCTCTCGACGTCGCCATCGATTTTTCCGTGCCGGCCGCCGTCCCCGCGAATGTCGAAAAGTTCGCCGCGCTGGGAGTCAACGTTGTCGTCGGCACCACCGGTTGGCACGATCGCTTCGAAGACGTCAGGAACATCGCCGAATCCGCCGGTATTGGTCTCATCTGGAGCCCCAACTTTTCCATCGGCGTAAACGTTTTTAAGCGCCTGGTCGCCGAAGCCGCGCGCCTCCTGGCCGATGAGTCCGAATATGGAGCCTGGGCGTGGGAAATTCATCACGCCACTAAAAAGGACAGCCCCTCCGGCACGCTTCTCAAGCTGGTGCAGATCATGCGCGAAGCCGGTTATCACCGCTCCATCGATGCCTGCGGTAGCCGCGCCGGCTCGCACCCGGGCACCCATGAAATCGGTTTCGATTCCGCCGCCGATACCATTACGCTCCGTCACACGGCTCGCAGTCGCGAAGGCTTTGCGCGTGGCGCTCTGCACGCGGCTAAATGGATCATCGGCAAAAAAGGCGTCCACGAATTCTCCGAGGCCCTGAAATGATTGGTCTCTTGTCTCGTTCCAACTTTCACAACTGCATCAATTCACATCCAGGAGGTGGTACATGTTTACAGGCTGCGGCACAGCGCTCGTAACTCCGTTCCGTCGTGATGGCTCTCTCGATGAGCCCGTCCTACGCGATCTCATCCGACGTCAAATCGACGCCGGAATCAATTTTCTCGTCCCCTGTGGCACCACCGGCGAAAGCCCCACGCTCACGCGCGAAGAACATCTCCGCGTCGTTCAAATCGCCGTGGAAGAGGCTGCCGGCAAGACCCCTGTTCTCGGCGGCGCGGGTGGCTACAACACGCACGAAGTTATCGAACTCGCGCGTGAACTCGAACGTCTCGGCGCCGATGGCATTCTCTCGGTCACGCCGTATTACAACAAGCCCACGCAAGAGGGTCTCTATCAGCACTACAAAGCCATCGCCGAAGCCGTGCCGCTGCCCATCATTGTTTACAGCGTGCAAGGCCGCACTGGCTGCAATGTCGAGCCCTCCACGCTTGGCCGGCTCGCCAAAATCGAGAACATCGTCGGCGTAAAAGAAGCTTCCGGCAACATCTCGCAGATGGCCAATGTCATTCAAGAGGTCCCCGCAGATTTCCTCGTCCTTTCCGGCGACGACGCCATCACCATCCCGCTCATCGCTCTCGGCGGACGCGGAATTGTGTCCGTCGCCTCCAACGAAATTCCCGCCGAAATGACGCAGATCGCGCAAGCTGCGCTGCGCAACGATTTCGCCACCGCCCGCGAACTGCAGCGGCGTTACTTGCCACTCCTGAACATCAACTTCGTCGAATCGAATCCCATTCCCGTCAAAACCGCCATGGGCCTCATGGGTTTGCTCGATCCCAATTTCCGTCTGCCGCTCGTCGCGCCCAGCGAAGCCAATCGCGCCAAGATTGAAAAAGTTCTCAGCACGTTAGGTCTGCTCGGCGCTCCCGTGCCTGCCGAGACCGTCGCCGCTTCCTGATCATGCAAGCTCAAATCGAGTCGCTCTACACCGCCAAGCCAGCCACTTACACACCGGACGATTTTCAACTCTTCGCCGATTTCAAAGCCGCGCTCAACCGCGGCGAGATCCGCGCCGCGGAGCCTGACGAAACTTCGGACACCGGCTGGCGCGTCAATTCCTGGGTCAAGCAAGGCATCCTACTCGGCTTCCGCATGGGCGGCATCGTCGATATGACGGCCGGCCTCCCGTTCTTCGACAAGTCCACTTACCCGGTGCGCCACCTCACGGCAGACGCCGGCGTTCGCATCGTGCCCGGCGGCTCCAGCGTCCGCGACGGCGTCTTTCTCGGCAAAGGCGTCACCTGCATGCCGCCCATGTATATCAACGTCGGCGCCTACGTCGGTGAAGGCACTATGGTCGATTCCCATGCGCTCGTCGGAAGCTGCGCTCAAATCGGCCAACGTTGTCACATCTCCGCCGCCAGCCAAATCGGCGGCGTGCTCGAGCCTGTCGGCGCCATGCCCGTCATCGTCGAAGACGATGTCCTGATCGGCGGCAACTGCGGCGTCTATGAAGGCTCCATCGTCAAGCGCGGCGCAGTACTCGGCACCGGTACGATCCTGAACCGATCAACGCCCGTCTACGATCTCGTCCGCAACCAAATTCACCGCGCCGGCGAAGATGCGCCGCTCATCATTCCCGAAGACGCCGTGGTCGTCGCCGGCTCCCGCGCTGTAACCCATGGACCAGGTAAAGACTGGGGCGTCTCCATCTACACTCCAGTTATTGTTAAATACCGCGACAGCCGCACCGATTCCCGCATCCAGCTCGAGGATTTATTGCGCTGATTCGACCACCCCGGTATCCACCCGGCCCGGGAAGGTACCCGGCAAGCGGAGTCACAGGAAAATTAAATTTATTTCCCCCGCCATTCCAATCACTTAGTATTTTGAAGCGGCCGTAGCGGTAAATCCGACTTGTACTCTGTGGATGGGAGTAACACGGTCCGCCCTTGCAAAGCCGGCCGCGATTGCTAGCCATTGCTCTTTGAGAATCGCATATCAGCTCCGGGAGTTCTCGGCGCTTGACCACTTCCGACCGGTGCGTACTGGCGGCGCGAAAACGCGCTAACGGCCCTATATTGCCGCGCTATCCCGCGCCGGTCGCTTGTTTTTCCATTCTTAAGCGATTCCCATACAAACGCGTCGGCCCGGCCCGACAGAAAACTTCCACTTCAAAAAAACAACCGGTTGGATCACCAACGGTCCGGCATTTTTGTTGTCATTCCGTCGTTCGGTATTCATCCAACCCTGCCCTTTAGCGGCGCTACACTATTCGCTGCATGCCATTCAGTCTGGAAAAGAAGACCGCGTTAGTCACGGGCGCGGGCCGCGGAATCGGTCGAGCCATCGCGCAGAAACTCTCGGAATACGGCGCCGCCGTGATGATCAATGACCTCGATCCTGATCCCGCCGCTGAAACAGCATCCTTGTTGTCAAATGCCGCGTCGCATGCTGGCGACGTCACCGATCCCGCCTTCCCATCCGCGCTTGTGAAGGCGACCATCGAACGTTTCGGATCGCTCGACATCATTGTCAACAACGCTGGCTATACGTGGGACAACGTCATTCAGAAAACCACCGACGAACAGTTCCAAGCCATGCTCAATATCCACCTCATGGCGCCGTTTCGTATTTTGCGTGCGGCGTCGGATTGGATTCGGGAGACGGCCAAGCGCGAGACCACCGAAGGCCGCCGCGTCATGCGCAAGGTCGTCAATATCACTTCGATTGCGGGAACGGATGGCGGAGCAGGGCAGGCGGGCTATTCATCCGGCAAAGCCGGCGTGGTCGGCCTGACCAAAACGCTTGCCAAAGAGTGGGGACGTTATAACGTGAACGTGAATGCCGTCGGGTTCGGACTCATCGAAACGCGCCTGATTCAGCCCATGGCCGAAGGCGCCGACACTTCCATCGACATGCAGGGCCGCAAAATCAAAATCGGCGTGCAACCGAAAATGCTCGAATGGGCGAAGACGGCCTGTCCGCTCGGACGCACCGGCACGCCGGAAGAAGCCGCCAGCGCCGTTCTCTTCTTTGCTTCGCCGCTTTCCGATTACGTTACGGGTGAGGTGCTCATCTGCGGCGGCGGCCTGCATTTCTAGGCCACGGCCGTTTCCAATTAAGCCGCGTTACTTCACCTTGCGCGCGCGGTCGAAGTCTTCTTTCAATTTACCGGTAATCTTGTCGGCTACGTCAGAGCTTGCTCCGTGATACTTGGCGCCAACGCTCTCCTGCGTCGTCGACCAGATCACGTCGCCGTCTTTATTGACCAGTCTCACCGAGGCGATCGCTTCGTGCCGTCGCTCCGCCGAGTGCTCCGATTCGTTTTCGCCAAAGCCCGTTCCCGCGCTGTTTGAGCGCGTGCTGGATCCGCTACGTCCCAGGCCCAAACTCACGTGCGCATTCACGCCGTCGGTAGACGAGTGCACGTCGGTGTACACCAGGTCTTCCGCCGCCCCGCGTAGAATCGCGTCGGCCTTTTCCTGGTTTTCCGTCAGCACGAACAGTTTCGCGCCTTCCAGGCTCGCGATAATGATGTCCCGCATTTGCGCCGCGGTCTCGCCGCCCGTCAGATGGTCCACATACACGCGCTTCAGCGACAGCAACTGGCGCAGTTCGCCGTCTTCGATCGTCTGCGCGCTCGCCATCGCCAGCGCCGCCAATAGGCAGAGTCCGATGCGTTTCATTTACCTGTCTTCCTCGCTTCGTCGTCCTGATATTCCACCCGCCGCCCGCTGCGCGCTTCAAGAGTCGTTAACACTGCGCGAACATCGTTCTTGTTCAGGCGGAAGACCAGCGCCTGCTGCTTACCTTGCGGGTCGACAAAGCCGACGGTCACGTAGTGTGCGCGCGATTTAGCCAGCAAAAAGATCGGCGAAATCAAAATCGCCGCGGCGTAACGTCTGCTGACCGTCTGTCCATACTCGAGCGTGTCGATTCGCGCGTAGGGGATATTCAGCGCCTGTCCGTGGCATTCAAAATTCAGTGTTTCCGGACCTGTCAAGAGCAAATGCGCGCTCGACTTCGGCGGCATATCCGCCAGAGTCCCTCCGACAAATTGGGCATGATAGGCCGAATCACCCGCCAATAGAGCAGGCGCCAGCCAAAGCAAGGCGAGAACTGTTTTCATAACTGTAGCGCTTATATAGTGCGCTCCGGTTGGAATAATTCTCACAAATCAGCAGCATTTTGCGCGCGCATATTTGGCCCGCATGCGTTCTTCGGAGAAGCGCCGCCACTCCGCGCCCGAGTGGGTGCGCCCGTGCGCGTCCAGGTGCCTCTGATACGCGTTTTCATCGCCGATTTCGCGCAGGAGCGCTAGAATCAGCTCACCAAACCGCCGGAGCCGCTTCATAACTCCTCCGCGCGCAATTGCGAAAGCACAAAAGGCGCTTCGGTCACCCGCGCATCGCTGGTGCCGCGCAGAATTCCGTACCAGACTCGCAGCGAATCGGCCAGGATCACTGCTACCAGCACCATCAACAGCCCGCAAATCGCGGCGTCAAGCCGCGCATTAAAGATCAGCGTCGCGGTCGCGGCAGTCTGTGGCCCGGTCTGCAGTCTTTCCGCCTGCGCCAGGAATCCGATCGCCGGCAGCGGTGAGAAAATCTTCTGCCACGCGGCCGAAAAAGTCACAATCACCAGCCAAGCCAGCGGCGTACACGTAATCCACATGAACTTCGCGCCGTGCATCTTGATCAAAATCGTGGTGCCTACCGACAGCGCAATCGCCGCCAGTAACTGATTCGCGATCCCGAACAGCGGCCACAGCGAATTGATGCCGCCCAATGGATCGCGCACGCCCTGAATCAGGAAGTAGCCCCAGCCCGCCACCACGGCCGCGCTGGTGATGATCACGCCCGGCATCCAACTGGTTCGTCCCAACGGTTCATTGAAGTGGCGCAGTAGGTCCTGCAGCATGAAGCGCCCGACGCGTGTTCCCGCGTCCAGAATCGTCAAGATGAACAGCGCCTCGAACATGATCGCGAAGTGATACCAGAAGCCGATCACCGCCTGTCCGCCGCCGCTTTGCGCGAAGATGTGCGCCATTCCGAGTGCGAGCGACGGCGCTCCCCCGGTACGATAGAAAAGCGTCTGCTCCCCCACCTCCTTCGCGAGCGCCGCCATTTGAGGCGCCGTCACTGCATAACCCCATGACGAAATCTTCGCCGCCGCCGCAGCGGGGCTTGCGCCAACAACGCCTGCGGGCGAATTCACCGCGAAGTAAACGCCCGGTTGCAACACGCACGCCGCCACCATCGCCATGATCGCGACAAAACTTTCAAGCAGCATCGATCCGTACCCAACGGGCAGCGCGTTCGATTCCTTGGCGATCATCTTCGGCGTAGTTCCTGAAGAGATCAGCGCGTGAAAGCCGGATATCGCGCCGCACGCAATCGTGATGAAGCAGAATGGAAAGACCTTGCCCGCAAACACCGGACCCGTGCCGTCCACGAAGCGCGTGAGCGCGGGCAACTGCAGTTCAGGACGCACGAAAATCACGCCCAGGCCCAATAGCAGCACGACGCCGAGCTTCACAAATGTGCTCAGGTAATCGCGCGGCGCCAGCAGCATCCATACCGGCAGCGCGCTGGCAGTGAATCCGTAAACGATGATGCCAACCGCGAGCGTCATCGCGCTCCACGTGAACACCGGCGCAAGCGATGCCGACTGCGATACGTACTGACCGCCGAAGATGCTCGCCATCACCAGAATGAATCCGATCACCGAACACTCCAGCACCTTGCCCGGCCGCCAGTAGCGCAGATAAAAGCCCATCAGCAGCGCAACCGGCATAGTCGCCACGATCGTAAACGTTCCCCACGGGCTGCCCTTCAATGCGTTCACCACCACCAGACCCACCACCGCCAGCAGAATCACCATGATGATCAGCACAGTGAACAGCGCCGCAAATCCTCCGACCTTTCCGATCTCCTCACGCGCCATCTCGCCCAACGACTTACCATCGCGCCGCATCGACGCAAACAGGATCATGAAATCCTGTACCGCGCCGCCCAATACCGCGCCGATCACGATCCACAGGGTCCCGGGCAAATATCCGAATTGCGCCGCCAGCACCGGCCCCACCAACGGTCCAGGACCCGCGATGGCCGCGAAGTGATGCCCGAAGATAATCCATTTGTTGGTGGGCTCGAAATCGTGTCCGTTACGCAGCCGTTCCGCCGGTGTTGCCCGCTTGTCGTTCAGCCCCATGACGCGCGCCGCCACAAACTTCGCGTAGAAGCGGTAGCCAATTGCGTATGTGCACGCCGCCGCCAGCACCAGCCACAAACTACTGATGTGCTCGCCCCGATTGATAGCGATTCCGCCCAGGCAGAACGCGGCCACGCCGGCAATGGCAATCCACAAAAGGGTCCCCAAGAGTTTCACGAATTGAGTCTACTAAATGATCGGCGCCGCTTGGGCTGTTCTTTGGTGCTATCGCGGTGCGCTATTCGGCAGGAATTACCCGGCGGGAGTTGCAGCGCGGCGTGGATTTACCACGGGACGCGCGCTGTGAGAAGCGCCGCGACGGGCTGCGGCGGTGCGTATAAGGTTTGAGGTCGCAACGTAGATGAAGATCGCAAGCGCAAGCGCACCGCCGACCAGTTTAAAAATGCGATTGGAGCGCCGCGGCTCCAGACGAATTCCGATCACAGGCGCCGGACCGCTATGCAGGCGCACCAACTGCGGCGTCGCTTCAGCGCCTGCCGCGAGCGGCATTTCGATCACGCGTCTCTCAAACGGCACCGCAATGCCATCCAGGCACCGGAGTTCGCGCAGCAAACCGACAATCAAGACCGGATGATCCGTGCTGGAAATCTCGCCGAGGAATCGGCTGGGAATGAAAACCTCTTCGTGAGTGCGGCTATTGACGACTAACCAGTCATGCCAGCTGTGCTTACGCAATCGCCACTCATTATGCGTAAAGCCTGCGATCGCCGGGTAAAACGAAAACGGGCGCGCCGCCAAATGCAAAATCGGGGGAACGATGGGCGGTGTCGCCATGCCTGATATTCTACTAATTCTTATTCAGCGGGGCGCGAGACGGCGCTTGCCGAGAGCCGTCTCGCGATCCAAGCCTTGTTATTTACTTACCCACGCGGTCCGCATTGGACACGCCCGAATAACGATCCAACTCACTGATCAACGCATGCGCTTCGGGAGGCGCCTTAACCGTGCCGCCCAACAGAATTTCACGGTTGGTCATGTCTTTTCCGTACAGCTCCTGGTTCCAATCCTTAGCAGGACGCAGCGTGGCGCCTTTCAAAGAGATACCCGCGAACAATCCCTTGGAACGCGACCATGCCAGGATTTCAGCCGTCATTTCCGCGTCCGTTGAAGCGTTAGCTGTCCGTCCGACGGGTCCCGCGGCGACCGACGCATCGGCGCCCACCGTGAACTTGTCTTCCGTCAATTTCGTCATGCCGTGGCGGTTCATCACCAGAAGCACCATGTCCGTATCAGATCCACCGAGCTGGAATCCGAAGCTGCCGCCTTCCATACGCACAGCGGCCGGTGCGCTCCAGCCCGTACCCGTTTGTTTGCGGCACTCCGCGAACCCCCGGCCGTATTCAGCGCCTACAAGAAATGCGCCTTTCTTTAGTCCGGGGATAATCACCACGCAGTCCGCTTTGGCGAGCAAGTCCTGTGGGATTCCTTTGTCCGGCGTCTGCATGATTTCCGAAAAAACCGTGGCGGCGTCAGCCAATCTTTCATTTGCCTTCCCCGCCGCAAAAGCTGACGTCGCCATCAAAAACGACGCAGCGATCGCAATTCCTTTCATGGGTGACCTCCGCGCGTAACATGTGCACGCAATGGTCCAGCACAAACTAACTTCGATCTTCGATGTATGTGCCGGCACTATTTACGGCCAAGCATACGCAAACGCATTGTAAATGCGCGCGGTGAGCCTCTTCCATAAGTAAGGAAGGCGGGCGTTCCTATCACGTTATTGACGTAATTGGGATTGCCGCTATTGGTCAAGTTATTTACACCTACACGCCATGCCCATAAGTAATGCAAGGCGTGAAATTGCCGCTCCAGGTGTAGATTCAGATTGAAGTAACCTGGCAGACGCCCCGCTTCCGGTGGTCCATATAGGAATCCGTTTTCATCTACTACATTGAAAGGAAAACCCGTCCGGTATTCGACCATGTACTGCAGCATGGTGTGACGCGTGGTGAATTTTAGAAAGTCAGGCAGGGACGCGTTCGGCAGCGGCAGCCAACCCCACATATGTACGCGATTGGGCGCATCCCATGAAAGCGGGCCTGCCGCCTGCGGGCCGTAAATCGGATTGGTGAGACTGTATTCTAAAGCCGCGCTGGTGCGTGCGCGAGAGCGCGTGTAGCCGAGGAACCATTCGTATTTGCCGGCAAAGGTACGCCGCAGAGTAAAATCTCCCGCATCGTAACGGTCGCGGCGTCCGTTCATCAGTTCGAACTGCGCGCCGCTGAATGACATTGGGGTAAACACCGTCCCCGGCGCCACAAACTGGAAAGCGTTGCTGGACTGCCGGTGCATGTATCCCACGCGCGCATAGAAACCAAAAGGCAGAGCGCGCTCAACGCCCACGCTGGTGATGGTGTAGCGCGGCGTCTTGAGCATGCGGTCATTTACTTGAAACGATTCGGGCGCCGGACCGCGCACGATTCCATTGGGCAGGAAGAACGTAGCCAGACTGGCGAGGTCCGGGTGATTGGCCGCCAGCAGCAGGTCGATCGCATCATGATAAACGCCTACCCCAGCGGAAAACTTTGTGCCCTTAAGAGCGTGCGGCGACCATGCCGCCGAAAGACGCGGCGCCAGTTCAGCTTCGCGCACGATATCGTTCCACTCCACGCGCATGCCGGCTTCGACCGTCAGATTGTCCCGCGGCGTCCAGTGATCCTGCACATACTGCGCGCCTTCGAAATTGCGGCGCTGCTCGAAGGGATTGCCGGTGAACTGCACGAACCGTGTGACGGTGTTTTCCGCGTTGAGTACTTCGTAATCGTGCAGCATCATCTGCTGCCGGAAATTCTCGCGCTCGAAATCGATGCCGAACTTCACCAGGTGAGAGCCGTGAAGATGGACGATCGGTAGGAACAGGTCGGCGATGAACTGCTGGCGGTAAAAATGCCGCGTCGTGCCCACGTAATAATTGCCTAAGTCGCCGAATGGCGTGATCTGATAGAGTCCATCGCCTTGCGGAAGGCTACGCAGATAGCCGCGCGTATCCGCGAATCCAACGTCCAGCAGCGCGCCGCCGCGCAGATACTGCTGATCGCGCACGGTGCTCATCAGTGTGAGCTGGCGTGCGTTCGTGGTTGTCTCCACCGGATTAATAAAGCTCAATCCGTTATGCGAGTTATCGATCAAATTCCAAAGAAAGCTGCCGGTGAGTATGTTAGACGGCTTGATATCCACACGAGCGCGCGTAATGTCATCGGCCGTGAGCGATCGCTGGTGGTTCTCGCCTGTGGGGAGACCCGAGATCACATCCACGCTGTAGAATGCGTCGAAGCCATTGTTGATCCAGGCGCGCCCTTTTTTTAAGGGTCCGGAAAGGTCGAGGCGCGGCGTGAACTTATCGATATGAAAGCCGCCATTCGAAGCCACGCTGGGAATGAAGTTGGTCCCGATGAAGCGCCAGTGATCATCGCCGACCTTGGTGGTCAGTTCCAGGACGCCGCCAGACCCGCGGCCGCTGTCAGCGGTGAAGCGCCCGCTCATCAGTTCCATCGTTTGTATGGTGTCGATGTTAATGCGCGTGTCCAGTTGCCCCGTCACCGGGTTCGAAATGTTGAATCCGTCCAACATGTAGTTGGTCTGATTGACGGCGGAGCCATTGAAGTGAAACTGCCCGGAGTTATCCGCATACACGCCATTCAAAAGCTGCAGCGCATTCCGGTAATCCTGAGGAGCGGAATAAGGTACGGACTGAATTTCGGTATTGGTGAGAGTGCGCTTGTCGGCGGGTTGTTGCGGATCGATTCCCGGAGGCGAGTCTTTCACCTCCACTTTTTCCGGATAGTCCTGCTGGTGGTTTAACGTGATTGTGATCAGATTGCGCGGCTCGTCAAAACGCTGCCCGTGACTCGTAAAGACGTAGAAGCCTTCGTGCTCGACGCGCAGTTCGTATTCGCCCGCGACCGGTGCAGGGAGAGAGAAATTCCCGGCTAAATCAGTAGAAGCGGCGAGTTCTGTGGGTGAGGAAGCGGCAGGGTTTCGGATTACTACACGGGCGCTGGGGACAGCGGCGCCAGTTTCATCGACCACGCGGCCGGTTATGACGATCTGCGCGTCGAGAGCCGTGGGGAAAACAGCGATCACGGCGATCGCCAAGAGTGGGAAGATTTGCTTCACCGTGGTGCCGGGAAGCGCGAACACGGGCGCTACCTGTCCAGGATACACCTGGTAACGCGGCGTGGGCCCGGAAATCCAGGCCCACGCCACGTTCAGTCCTACCCTCAGAAGATGAATTTGGCTGCGAGTACCGTACTGCGCGGGTTACTCGAGAAGACCATAGTCGGATTGAGGAACAACGGCGAGCTGGGAACCGTGTAGTTATGCACGTTGCCGCTAGTAACGCTGGTTGCCGGAAGGCCTGCTGCCGATACGCCAGCGGGGGTGACATCCGAGAGGTAGCCGCCGGTGTACTGCGGGTGGTTCAAGATGTTCACGAAACGGGCCGAGAACTCGAGTTTCTTGCCTTCGCGCACGGAAAAGCTCTTGGCGAAGCTGAGGTCGAGATCATCGGTTGGGCGCAATTGCGCCGTGTTGCGACCGCCGGTGGGAAGCGTACCCTGGGGCGCCACGATGTAACCCGCATTAGGATTGGTAGCGAGGTAAGCCACTGTCTGTCCGGAGCTGTTCATTAGCGCCGTGGCGCCAGAGCCGATATTTGCGTTTCCAGCCGGATTGACGAACGTACGGTCGCCCGCTGTGTCGCCGTTCAGGTTGGAATCGACGCCGCTCTGGATCGTGGCCAGCGTTCCCGTCTGGTAGGTGTACACGGGCGCGATCTGCCAGTTCCCCACGATGTTCTTCATCAGCCACTTGCCGCTTTTGAAAGGCGTCCACTCATAAAGAGCTTCGACCGTGAGGCGGTTGCGGTGATCGAGCGCGGAGCTCGATTTTTCCTGCCGAAGGTCGAGACCATTTTGTGCGCGGCGGGGCGTGACGTAGGTGCTGAAAACGTCCGCCGTCGAATCGTCAATAGCATGGCTCCAGGTGTATGCTCCCATCAATTGGAAGCCATTCTGGAAACGGCGCGTTACCTGATTCGCCCACCCGTGATAGGTGGAGTTACCCCACGGTTCGTAAGCCGTGACGATGCCGGTGAGACCGCCCGCAAGGTAGGCCGGAACGATATCGCCGTTGTTGCCGATAGCGCTCTGCAAGGCTGCAAGATTGCTAGTCAGACCATTGAGCGTGGCTTGGCTCGGCGCGCTGTAGAATAACGGCAGCGCGTTGGATGAGTTGACCACGGGTTGACGGTTGATCTGCTCCTGAACAGCCAGGTCGATGCCGCGCGTACCCACGTAGCGGCTCTCAACGACGTAGTTCTTGAAGAAGACGTGCTCGATGCCGAAGTTCCACTGCAGCGATTCCGGCCGGCGCGTGTCGGGGATGTAGGCCCCGGTGCAGCTTTGAATTGGGCCGGTGGGGCAATTGCTGCCGCTAGCCGTGGTAGCGATGCCTCCGCCTGCGAGGAAGCCGCCCTGATTCAAGCCAGTGACGTCGACGGTGGTGGTGAGCTGCGGCGGCAGCGAGAGGATGCCCTGATTGTCGTACGGCACGTCGAAGTTGCGTCCAAAACCGGCGCGGATGGTGGTGTGGCCGCTCTTACCAGGCGAATAGGCGATGCCGATGCGCGGCATGAAGGCGTCGGTCTGCGGTTTGGGAGACCGGAAATTGATCACGCCGGGAATGCTGGAGGCAGCGTTCAAATCCTGCACGTTTGCGCTGAGCGGCACGGTTTCGAATTCATACCGCAAGCCGAGATTGATGGTCAGGTTCGGTTTGATTTTCCAACTATCGTTCGCGAATGTGCCCAGCAGAAAGCGATTGCCATAGAACGTAGTATTTCCCAGCGAACGTTGCGCGATATAGTCGGGGTTGTAATCGAAGAGATAGTCGGAGAGGAAATCATATTCATAGTCGCCGCGCGACCGCTGCGTGAAACTTTGCGGTGAAATTGAGCTCCATCCATCAAAGCCGAACTTGAAGCTGTGATTGCCCTTCTGCAGCGAGATGTTGTCGGTAAGTTGGTAAAGGCTCTGGTAAGTGAACTGAGGCGCATTGGGATCGGGTCCGATATTTACGCCGCCTAACTCATACAGAGTGATGTTGGGGAACTGATCGAGACCCGAAAATACCTGATTGCCTACGGGAGTGTTGGTGGCCAAGCGGTTAAAACCGAGGCGGAACTCATTGGTTAGCGTAGGCGAGAAGGTATGAAACTCGGACAGCGTTGCCACATAGGCATTCGTCGGGATGGTTGTGAAGAATTGCGGCAGACTGGCCGCTGTGTCGATGGCCGAGAGCCGATTCAGAATGAAACGGAAGCGCAATTGGTCGGTATCGGAGACGTTGTCATCGATGGATGCGACCGCGTTGTGGGTGTTGCTAAAGTTCGGTGCGGCGATAGAGATCTGTCCGACCGGAATCGGCGTTGCACCGGCTGCTTGGTTGCCCAGACTGGCGTTGCCCGGTCCAACCAGGGGATAACTGCCGCCAAGCGACGCGGGAGTGGCCGCGCTAGAAGCGGTGCCCAGATACTGGCGCATGATATTCAGATTCGTCTGGTTAATGCCGGACATTCCAGCGAGCAATGAATAGCCGGCCGCCGTGGGAGCATAAACCAAACCAGCGCTGCTGCTGGAGCCGATAGGGTTGTACTCGTAGTTGACGAAGAAAAACAGTTTGTTCTTCGTGAGAGGACCACTAATGGTGCCCCCGAAGCGGTTGTTATCGTATCGCGGATGCAGAGGCGTGCCATCAATCGCGGAAAGATTGTCTGCGGCGTCCAGGTTGCGATTCATGAAATATTCGTAGGCCGATCCATGAAACTGGTTGCCGCCGCTCTTCACAACCTGATTGAACTGGCCGCCCGAAGAGTGGCCGAATTCCGGCGAAAACTGATTCTGCAGCACTGTAAATTCGGCCACCGCGTCGTTAGGGATGGTAGCGACGGGCCCGGTAACGCTGCTGCTGTTGTTGTCAATGCCTTCAATCGTGTAATTGTTATTTCGCGGACGCTGTCCGCCCACCGACGGACCCGTGCCCGCGCCGACTGCGCCAGAAGTCGCAACACCCGCGTTCAGCAGCGAAAGATTAATCACGCCCGCGCCCATGGACGACATCGGGAGATCCATCGCTACCGCTGAACCAAACGAGCTTTGTACTTGGGCTGTAGTGGTGTCGAGAGTGGCGCCAGCTTCCGTCACTTCGACAGTTTGGGAAGCGCCTGTGACCTGCAAGGTTACGTTTAACGTGGTTGCCTGGCTTAGCGAAATCTGCACGCTTTTGCGCTGCTGCTGGGCGAAGCCAGGAGCATTAACGGTGACGGTATAAGAACCGCTCGGCAAGTTAGTGATGCGGTATTCGCCAGTAGATGTCGAAACGCTGTTGCTAGTAACTCCAGTGGCTTCATTTAGTGTGGAAATCTTCGCATTCGACACGACGGCGCCGCTCGGGTCGTAAACGACGCCAGTAAGATCACCACTAATCGTTTGCGCGGCGGCCGTTCCCGCCACGATGGACATGCACAAGAGCAGTCGGAGACTCAGAGATAGAGCATGTTGGTTGTTGGTTAGTCGCACAGTGGACTCCTATTTGGGCGATTAAGAGGCAACGGTAAAGCCACGGTATTGAATCTACCAAGTCGTAAAGGCAGAGTAGTTTGAAGGAGGTCTCGTAAGAGCTCCATATGATTTCGAGAAGATTCCTATGAGATTCGGGAGAACAAAAAGAGTGTTGCGAATGTTTTGTGATTTGTGTTACTAAGGCTTCAGGTCAGTCACGGGGAGTTTGGGTTCTATCAGGGGAGTAAGTCCGTGCGGAGTCTATTGATCAGCGCGCTGATTGGGTGTACGGATCGAACTCGCAGGTCTCGGTCGCGGCGGTTTCTAGAAGGCCTGTCGTCCGACGAACTGCAGTTCATCGCCGAATATCTCGGATCCTGCATTCTCGAGTCGACGTACTCGTGTGGATGCTCGCGCGCGGAATTGGCGCGGCGAGTGGCGCAGTTCGAAGCCGCTCGCGGCAACCCAACCCGCCAGCAGGAGCGCCAGGAGGCCGATTCCGGCCACAAGATGATCCTGCTGTTGGAGTTTCTCTGCCGCGGTGGAATGCAATTGAGCGCGACCCCGGACGGTTATCGCATCGCGCGCAACGGCTTGGCCGGCTGACGCAGCGGTACGCGCGGGTTCACGTAAATATCCATCCACTGTCCATGGCGTTCCCAGTGCACGGCCGTGGGGTAAGGCACTATCTGCCGGATTTCGTCCTCTGTCGCCACCGGCGTATAGTCGAAAAGCGTTCTCCAGACGCGGGCAACGGGCTGCCAACGCAAAGGGCTGAGCGGAGGATCCCAGGTGCGCGAATAGGCGGCGAAAATGCCGATTTTGGACCAATCCAGGCGCCGGAGGGTTTCCGGCGCGTAATTAGGTAGCTCGACCACATCCTCTTTGCGATCGACGTAACCTATCTCCGGGCGTGTCAGTTCCACGCTCATTGGCCAAACGGTGTTTACGTTGGCGTTGGAATACCAGTCGCGGATGAAATCGGCGCCGTCCTTCTGCAAACGCACAAAATCGGCGAAGGCGAGATTATCTTCGAACGGAAACGGGTACGGCGGATTGACGAAAATGCCAATGGTAAGCCCGGCCAGTAGCGCGGCCGAGCAGATGAGGCGCGGCCGATGGGAAAATAGCGACAGCCCCGCGGCCATCGCCGTATAAAGGATCGGCAATACCGGCAACAGATAGCGTTCGAGCGTGGCCCCCCCCAGCACGGTGACGGCGGCAGTGTGCACAATGACGAAGGCGCCGGCGATGCGCCACGCGCGCGTACGCAATATCGCGGTGGTACGGAAGGCGAACACGATCGCAAAGGCGCCGATCCAATGCAGATTGGCGAACCCGAGGTAGTACAGGCGCCGCAGCGCGTCCACTAAGATGCGATCCGGCCGCGCGGAGTAGCTGAGATTGTAATGGACGAAGGAAGGCGGGCCTGCCCAATAGCCCGTCGCGTGATAGAGCGCTGCAATCCAGATGGCGAGCGCAGCCAGCGGCAGCAGAAACCATGCGGCGTCGCGCCAGCGGCGTTCGTAAGCCAGCCACGCGCCAAAAACCAGCGGCGCGGTTATGCCCGTCTCTTTCATCAAGACCAGCGCCACGCACGCGGCCGCAGCCAGCGCAATCTTTTCGCGCAGCAACAGCCATAAAGCGAGGGTCGCGAAGAGCACGCAAGGCGCATCGGGTTGAGCGAGCAGCGATTGCGCAAAGAACACCGGCGAGACGCAGAGCAGCGCGACCGCAAAGAAGGCCGGCATACCGCGAGCATCGCGCAGCAGTTCAATCGCAAGCAACAAAGCTGCGAGTGCGGACAATGCGCTGAGCAGGAGCATGGCGCAACGCGTAGTCTCGGCATGAAATCCGCCGAGGCTCCAGATGCCCGCAAGGTAGGCGGCGAGGCCGGGAGGATGAATCACCGGTTCGACGGAATGGGGAATCGCAGCGCCGGAGTGAAACAGGTCGAGCGCGGCCGGAATGTAATATCCCGCCTCATCCCAGAAGTAGGGCAGATCGATCCAGGGCAGATGCGTGAGAAGAATCGCACTGGCGAAGAGCAGGAAAAGAATTGCGTAGGCGTTCGGACGAATGGGACGGCGCCCGTCGGCGTCCATGATCTACTGCACGATTCCGGCGCCGCCGGATGGCTCCAGCGCGATTTCGCCGAAAGCCGATTCATATTGCGTGACATTCTGCTGCAGGATGTTGAGAAGCGCCTTCGCCTGCTGCGGGCTTACATAAATTCCCTGGAAATTCTGTATGGACACTGTATCCACAGCTGTTTGGTTGACGCGGCCGAAGAGCAGAAAAAAATCCCACAGGTTGACGCGGATCTGGACGCTGTTAGCGTAGTTTTCACGATAGTCGGCGGTGTTGACTAGTTGAATCTTCGGAGCCTGCGGTTGCGTCATAACTCATAAGGGTACCATCCGGCCGAAAAACGTAATCGTGGCGACGTTTCGACGCCACAGTGGGCGAGTTTCGCCACATGTCGAATAGGCGGTTAAGTCTCTACAATTCTTTACGATTCTGGAACAACTCTTGCATGCGTAGGAGCGTCGGATGTAGTGGAGAGGATAGAAAAATGAAAACGCCAGTCATCAATCAATCAGAGGGGCATGTCCTGTGCCCGATCTGCACGCACACGGTCCCCGCGAGCGTCGGCTGGAAAGGCAAAGCTAAAGGCGCGCGGGTAGAGGCCGGGCAGCGGTGTCCGCGCTGCGGATCTTCTTTGGATGTCGCGGTCGTAGTACAAATTCCCCAGGCCGCATAGTAGCCAAACGAATCCAAGTGTTTTCCCGATACGTACATACGGGTTGTGGAGCGGCGTGGTTTCTGCGATAGTGGAATCGGATTGCGTTCCGAATCATGAAGCGAAAGACGGTTCAACCGGCGAAATCAGTGGCTGCGAAAAGGAGCCAGAGCATGAAAACAGGAGATCCGGCAGTGCCTGTATCCGCCGAGTTGCTGGAGAATGCCAAACGGTCGATTTCCGTGGACCGTCTGAAGAAGGCTACGCGCTGTGCCGTCTGCAGCGCGGAAACCCTGAGCGCGGACGAAGAGCCGCTCTGCTGGGTCTGCCGTCGCTTGAAGATCAGCGCATGGCGCGAGATCGAACAGCAAATGCCCGCGCAGGAATGAAGTCTGCGCCTGGGCTCTTTCCTGAGAGTCGACGCGGCGGACGTGTATCCTGCGGTGTCTGGATACACCTATTGAACCGCCCGTCGACTCAGGAGATGTAGATTGGTCGCATGCCCAAACCGTCCACGCGTCGTGGTCGTGGAAGATTACATCCTGATTCAAGAAAACATCCGGCTCGTACTAGAGCGGGACTGTGATGTGGTTGCGACGGCGGAAGACAGCGAGGCCGCGCTAGCCGCCGTGGCGGAATTCAACCCCGACGTCGTAACGGTGGATGTTTCGTTGCCCGGGTCGAGCGGTTTTGTGCTCGCAAAGCGCCTGGGTGAAATGTGGCCCGCGATCCACATCATCTTCGTTACTGCACACGACGACAAGACGTATATCGAGAGCGCCTTCGAATTGGGAGCGAAGGGTTACCTGCTCAAAAGCGGCCTCAATTCTGAACTCCCTGTCGCCGTGCGTGAGGTGACGGCGGGACGGCGCTATCTCTCCCCTCGCGTCCGATCGAAGGTGCAGTTGAATCTCGGTTAAGATGCCGGGCTGCTCTGGCGCACCGCCGTAGCCTTATTCAGCGCGGCCTCCAGTTGAACCCGGGAATATGGCTTGTTCACGCAAATTCCAGATTTCTCAAATTCAGGGATATCGCGCAGCAACGTTCCGGGGTACGCGGTTACGAAAATGACCGTGGCTCCGGTGCGCTCCTGGACAATGCGCGCGCTTTCGATGCCGGTCATCTGGCCCTCCAGGTGAATATCCATCAGCACCAGCTCGGGCCTGGTTTCGTCGGCTACCTCCACGGCCTCCTCCCCTGAAATGGAAATGCCTATCACTTCGTGACCCATGCTGCGGACCTGCGCGGCAAGATCCTCGGCGATGATCTGCTCATCTTCCACAATCAAAATTCGACTTGGCAATTACCTTTCCCCTTGTGCCGCACCGGCGGAAAGAGGAAATGTGACGCTTACGGATGCGCCATCCTGACCACCGATCTCCATCTGTGCACGCAACTGCCGAAGCAACATATTGATCAGTCGATACCCCATGGAAGTAACTTTGGAAGGGTCAAATCCGGCAGGAAAGCCGCGGCCGGTATCGCGCACCTGCAAGCGGGCGCGCCCGTGGGAATGCGCGGATCCGGGTTCCGTGGGCGCGACGTGTTCGAGCGTTACCTGCACGCTCCCGGACTGCTGGCGCAGCCCGTGCTTTAGACTGTTCATGATCAGCTCGTTCGCGATCAGGCCCACCGGTATCGCCTTCTCGATTGGCAAGACCATTTCGGGCACGGATACGTTGAGTTGAACTCTGTCCGGAACGGTCGAGTGAAGCGAAAGCAACTCTCCGGCCAGCGCCTTCAGGAACGTTCCAACCTCCACTTCACGAAGGTCTTCTGAGGCGTAGAGCTGCTCATGAATTTGCGCAACGGCGCGAACGCGTCCCATTGTCTCCTCAAATGCGGCGAGCAGCTGCGGGTCCTTCGTGTGAGTCGCCTGCAGTCTCAGCAGGCTAACGATGGTCTGCAGGTTGTTCTTGACCCGGTGATGGATCTCGCGCACCAGTGTGCTCTTCTGGTCGAGCGACTGCCGCAGAAGCTCGTCCTGCTCTTTGCGGGTGGTGATGTCCTGCATTACCTTTGTGAATACCGGGTTGGAAGAGCCCTTCGGATTCACGAAGGTCAGGACGCCGCTGGCAAAGAACCGGCTGCCATTTTTTCGCATGTGCCAGCGCTCGTCCTCGGCGCGGCCCTCGGTCCGGGCCGTTGCCAATTCCCGATCGGCTTCTCCTCGCTCGATGTCCTCGGGCGTAAACACCATCTTGCCGCTCCTGCCGATCACCTCGGCCTCCCCCCAGCCCAGCAGACGTTCCGCGCCTGTATTCCAGGTGATGATGTTGCCTTGGTCGTCCAGTTGGAAGATTGCATAATCGCGCACGCTCTCCACAACCAGACGGAACCGCTCCTCGCTCTCCTTGAGCGCTCTGGCGGCGTTTTGTCGGGGCGCAATATCGCGAATGTTGAGCTGGACCACGGGATGGGTGCCAACCAGGTACCGGTTGGCCACCACCTCGATTGGAACGAGTGCGCCGGAACGCGCCGTGATCTCCAAATTATCCCGGCGGACCACTTCCGATTGCTCGGTCGCGCTCACGATTTCCTCGAACTCCGGCCACCCAAGCAACGCGCCGAGGTCGCTCACATTCCTTCCGACGAAGTCGTGCCGCTGGAATCCGGTGAGCTCCAGGAAAAATCGATTCACGTCCGTCAAGCTTTTTGTTTCCGCATCCAGCACAACCATGCCATCTTTGGCCGTCTCGAAGAGCCGCTGGCATCGGATTTCAGCCAGCTCGCGACGCTCCGTCACGTCTTCGATCGCCAACAACAGGCTCCGCGGTTCGGGTTCGCGTTGGGGAATGCGGCGGCCGTTGAGGCGCATCGTGCGGCGCCCGACGTGAGGAAAATCGTGTTCCACCTCAAAATCAGCGAAGGGTTGCGAGCGAAATAATGCGTTCCCCAGGAGCTCGCGAAGTCGCGGCAGGTTCCACTGCCCGTTTCCCAGGTCATAGAGGAAGCGGCCGTCCGTCTCTTCCCGAGAGATCATAAATTTCTCGTAAAACGCACTGGTCGCCCGCTGCACTCTGAGATCCGCGTCGAGCACTACGAGTGGTTGCCGCACCGTCTCAATTAATGCCTCCGCGTATAAGCGCGCCGTCTCCGACGCTTCCAGACCGCGTTTGAGCTGATCGATCTCCTGGAATGTGATGACCGCGCCGGCAATCCTGTCGTCAACGGTCCGGTACGGACGCACCGCCACTGCATACCATCGTCCACCGCTGTCCTGTAGTTCATTTGAGACCGGGCTCAGCGTGTCAATCACGCGTCTGATGTGCGCCTCTAATTGTGGCGTTTCGATCTGCCCGCGTAGATGTCCAACGGGTCTCCCGATATCGATAGGGCTAAGCTGCAGCAGTCGTTCGGCCGCGGTGTTGAAGCGCCGGATGCGAAGGTCCTCATCCACCATCAAAATAGCCAGGGAAACCGCGGACAGCAGGTTCTTGAGATCGCTGTTAGTACCGGCGAGCTCCTTATTCCGGCTCTGCAACTCCTCATTGACGGTAATCAGTTCTTCGTTGGCCGACTGCAACTCCTCCTTGGTGGTGCCAAGCTCTTCATTGATGGATTGCAGTTCTTCATTGGCGCTGCGCGCTTCTTCATTTGCGGCCCTCAATTCCTCGGCGTGAGCCTGGTATTGCTCCGTCATGTGCCGCAAATATTCACGGGTCTCCAGCAGTTCCCGTTTGAGCGATTGCACCTGTTCGTCTACGTTCGCTGCGTCGGGTTCGGGGACCTCCACCTTTTCCGAAGAATTGCCCTGGGCATCCTTGGCAAAGACGATCAGGAAACATCTTTCCTGCGGAGTCTCGCCCGGAATCTGAGTAACTTCCAGCCAGAGATCTCGGGAGCGGCCGTTGTTCTGGTATTCCGAGACCGGCTCCCGTATCGTCATCTCGCTCTCGGATGCCTTGTGTATGGCCCGTCGCAGCGGCAGTACAAAATTCTCCCGAGCCATCTTCAGAAGGTTGAGGGTTGCTTCGCCCGGACTGGGATCCAGGTATGGAGCTGTGCGCCCTCTGAACTGAAGAATTTGCATGTGCGTATCGACAACCACGGCATCGGGCGAGTATTTCGTCTGAATTACCCGGTCCAGTTTCCTCTGAAGGTCGAATCCGGTTGCCATTTCGGACGCGCCGTTGGGAGTTGATGGTGACAAGGAAACGGGCGGAGTCAGCTCGTGAGCCAGGCGCGAAGGCACAGATTTCCTGGCATAAATGTGGTGCGGTTTATCGACAGGGGCAAAAAGGTCGGAAGCGGCGGCCGTGGTTTCCGCGCTGCCGAGCACCAGCAGGCCGGCCGGATTGAGCGCATAGTGGAACGCCGGCAATACCCGGCGCTGAGCTTTTGTGTCGAGGTAAATCAGAACATTGCGGCAACTCAGAAGATCGAGGCGTGAGAACGGTGGATCTTTGGTCACGTCATGACGCGCGAAGATACACCACTCGCGGATCATTTTGTTGATTTGATATCCGCCGTCCATTTTTCCGAAAAATCGGCGCAACCGGTTCTCTGATACGTCATCGGCGATGGCGCCCCCGTAAACCCCGTTGCGGGCGCGCTGCAGCGCGATCTCGCTGATATCGGTGCCAAACAACTGGATCGGGCATGATAACTGCCGGTCCTGTAGGAACTCGTAAAGGCAGATCGCCAGAGAATAGACTTCTTCGCCAGTGGCGCAACCGGGAACCCATACTCGAATGGGGCCGTCACGCTCTTGCCGCTGCGGCAACGCCGCTGCCAAATGATGGAGCAAGGCGTCGAAAATTGCCGGGTCGCGGAAGAAACTGGTAACACTGATTAAAACGTCCTTGTACAGTTCCCCCAGTTCGGATGGCCTTTGCTGTAAATACCGGGCATACTCCGCCAAAGTTTCGATCCGCAGCATCAACATGCGGCGTCCGATGCGTCGCCGGATCGTAGTCGGCTTGTACAGGGTGAAATCCACCTTTGTTGCGGCCTGAAGCGAGGTAAGAACCCTTCTCAAATCGCTGTCGCCCTCGGGCAGCGTTTCGGATTTGGCGACGCCCGGTTGCGCCGTGACCATGAACCGGTGAGTCCCAATTCGTCCCAGTTCCCGTCCGATCTCGGCCGGCGGCAACACGAAATCGATCGCGCCGGTAGCAATAGCATTCAGGGGCATGCCGCTGAAGCGGGCGGAGGACTCATCCTGCGCGAAGGTGATTCCGCACTCTGCCTTGATCGCGCGCACTCCCAGGCTGCCATCCGAAGCATTACCCGACAACACGACGCCGATGCCGCGGCTTCCTTGAATTTGGGCGAGCGACCGGAAGAAGACGTCGATCGGGAGATGTAGACCGGGTTCTCTCGCCACCAGCCGCAAACTGCCGTCGCTCAGCTCCATCGTGGTATTTGGCGGGATCACGTAAACACGGTCCGGTTGAAGTTTTACGCCGTCCTCGACCGCCTGGACCGGCATTTTGGTGGCGGGCGCGAGAAGTTCGGGAAGCAGACTTTCCTTTTGCGGGTCGAGGTGCTGAATCAGGACAAAGGCGAGGCCAGTCTTCTCCGGAAGGGCTCCGAGCAGTTGCGTAAACGCCTCAAGACCTCCCGCTGACGCTCCGATACCGACCACTGGAAATGGATTGCCGCGCGGTGGGCTGTAGTCAGATTCTGTAGCGAGTTCCGGGTTCGGATGCGAATATCCGTTCGTGGCAATTTCGGGCTGATCTTCAGGCATTCCTTCTCACGACAGGGCAGCGGTTTCGCATGATTTCCCCGCCGCTTTAAGTATAGGCGGGCTCAATCCGGCCGGCGGGATGAATCCGTAGATTCACGTGGAGCGGCTTGCTCCCGCGCGCACTCAGAAAATGCGCGGTGCGCTGACGCACGTCCGGCGCATAGTGCCACAGGCTAGATGTCCACCTGCCCCGCCAGCACGCTTGCGATCTCGATCAGCAGATCGTCAAGCTCGAACGGCTTCCGAAGCATGCGAGATTGCAATATGACATCGTCGCCGCTCATCACCAGGACCTTGGTCTGCGGCCGCTCCGGCGCCAACTGGCGGATTAGTTCCAGGCCGTCCAGCCGGGGCATCTGCAGATCGGTCAGCAATACCGCGATTTGACCTTCGTGCTGACGGCTGATCTCTAGCGCCTCGGCTCCGTTCGCCGCTGCCAGAACCTGGAGCCCGCACTGGATCAGGAACCGGCACACGCTATATCGCAGGATCAAGTCGTCGTCCACCACCAGAATAGTGGGTGTCGTAACGCCCGGCATCCGCAGCCTGGATCGGAATCTCTCGGCGCGCAGTTGTCTCGAAACGCGGATGGTCTTGACCAGCGATTCTTTTGAATCGCGCATTTCCTCAAGGGCCGTGCGGTTACGCTCAGCCGTAGGTTCCAGGAGTTCCACGGTTCGCCAGGTTTCGAGTAGCAGCTCCGCGACGCTCTTGATCAGCGCCGCCGGCAAGAATGGTTTGACAAGGACAGGAACGCCTGGGCCGAATGTCCAATCCTGCAAACCGGTCATGAGCATGACAGCGGTGGACGGATACTTATGGCGTACTTTGTCTATGAATGTATTACCGGACGCGCCCCCGGGCAGCAGTAGTTCAGCCAGCACCAGTTCAACGCGGGCTTCTGATTCGAAGGCAGCCGATGCTTCCTCGATGCCGCTGGCGGTCAGCACGTTGTATGGAACAGGACTCAGGATCGCCTTGACGGCTTGCGCCGCCCGCGGCTCATCGACAACGAGAATCGTTGGAGAGAGCAATTCTTAAATGCCTTGGGCGAGACGGGACACGAGGCGTTTGCAGGAGGTAAAGTCTTGCCTATCTCTACTTTGGCATGCCGCGCACCCGAAGCAATGTACTTTCGGAGACGGGGAGCGTGCCCGCAGGAACATTTTGCAACAAGCACGGAGATCGCGCCCAAGCGGGACCGGGCGCTTCGCCATAGAACTTGCAAGGCCGATCGATCAGTCGTGGCGCAACGCGGATGTAGGATCCAGGCGCGCCGCGCGCCACGCGGGCAGCCAACAAGCCGCGAGCGCGATCACCGCCAGCAGCGCGGTTGTGATCGTGAGAACGGCCGGGTCCTGAGGCTTCACTTCATGCAGCAGGCTTGCCATTACTCTTCCCGCAGCGATGGCCCCGGCGATTCCGATGACGAAACCGGCGCCTGCCAGGCGCATGCCCTCGCCCAGCATCTGCGAAAGTACGCGGCCACGGCTGGCGCCGAGCGAAAGCCGTATCCCGATTTCCCGCGTCCGTTGGCTCACCGCATACGAGAGCACGCCATAGATACCAATCGCGGCCAACAGCGCGGCGAAGACTGCGAATGAACCCACCAGCAGGCTCAGGAACTGCGTGCCCTGCGCGCTATCGCCGATTACCTCCTCCATGGTCCGCACGTTGAACAGGGGCAGCGTCGAATCGGCTTGCGCCAGCGCCTGACGTACTTCCGTGCTCACGCTCGTCGGTTGCATAGGCGTGTGCAGCACGATATAGAAACCCGAATCGCCCGTGTACGCGGAATAGGCTTCCGGTACCGGCGCGTGCGTCAGCCCCCATTGTTTAACATCGCCGACGACGCCGATCACCTCCTGCCAGGGACCGTTGTCGGCGCCGAAGGAAAACATTTTCCCGATGGCGCCCTCATTAGGCCAAAACTGCCGCTGCATGCTCCGGTTGATCACCGCCGGGTACACCGTGTTGTTCGTCTGCTCGGGCGAGAGCTTCTCTTTTTTCCGGCGGGCTTCGGACGCTACATCGTCAAGCGCAGCGGCCCGCTTCACGTCGGTATCGTCGAACACGCGGCCCGAGATCAGCGGTACTCCCATGGCGCGGAAGTAAGCCGGCGAAATGGAATGCACCTCCACCAGAGGACCGCTCATCGGAGTTGATGGCTTTCCGCGCACTTTCACGTAACCGTTGCTACCGCCTTCGAGCGGCAGCTTCGAGCTCAACGCCGCCGCATCTATTCCTGGCATATGCTGCATCTTGTCAAGAAGGGACATCGCCAGTTCCCGCTGCTGCAGCGTCTTTTCATAACGCGCTTTGGGAAGTTGCACCGTTGCCGTCCAGACTCCATCCGGCCGCACGCCGACATCCAGGCTGCGCAGCCGGACAAAATCCTTCAGCAGCAGGCCTGCTCCGCTCAGTAGCAGGAGTGAGAGGGCCACTTCGCTCACCACCAGAATATTGGTTGCCATTCGCCGGCCGCGCGAAGGGCTGATTGAGCTGCCCGCGCCGCCCTTAAGCTCATCATGCAGGTCAGGGCGCGAGCTTTGGATTGCGGGAACCAGGCCGAACAGTATTCCGGCGGCCAGCGCCAAACCGAAGGTAAACGCCAGCACCGCGCCGTTCAGTTCGATGACATTAAACTGCGGCAGCGCGAAGCTCTTGAGTTTGCTGAACAAGGAGACAAGGCTCCAGCCGAGCCCCAGGCCGACAGCGCCGCCGGCCAGCGCGAGCAGCACGCTTTCCGTCAGCAGTTGCCGCACCAGCCTCCCGCGCCCGGCGCCAAGCGCGCTGCGTACCGCGATCTCCTTCTGCCGCGCCACCGCGCGCGAGAGCAACAGGTTGGCCACGTTTGCGCACGCAATCATCAGCACCAGAGCCACTGCCCAGAGCATCATCAGCAGCGAAGCGCGCGAATCGCCGATGACGTTATCGCGCAGCGATACGACTTTCGCCCCGACCTTGTAATTGCTATCCGGGTAAGCCTTCTCGAGAGCCGCGGCAATCACCGTCAACTCCGCCTGCGCCTGCTTGATGGTGACCCCTGGCTTCATTCGGCCGATCGCCGACGCCCAATGCGAGCCGCGCGGAAAGTCGTTTTTCACCATCTCCTCGGGAAACCAAAGTTGCGCCCGCGTCGGATACCGGAAGCTGGGCGGCATCACCCCGATGATCGTGTACTCTCGCGCATCCAGATCAATCGTTTGATTGAGGATCTCGGGATTGCCCGCGAAACGGCTCTGCCACAGCGCATAACTGAGGACCGTCACGCGCTCCTTTCCTGGCTGGCCTTCACCCGGCATCCACGTGCGCCCCAGCAGCGGGTGAACGCCGAGAAGATCGAAGAAATTCGCTTCGGTGGGGACGCCCTGAAGATGATCCGCGCGGCCTTCCCGGCTGGCATTCAGGTCGTGAACCCAGCCATACATCGCCATGTCCCCAAAGGTGTGGTTCTGCGCGCGCCAGTCGCCCAGATCCGGTCCGGCAAATGGGTAAGTTCCGGGCGCGGCCTCGGTCTCAAACAGCCGCACGAGTTCGCCGGGGTTGTGAAATGGCAGCGGGCGCAGCAGGATGGTGTCGATGATGCTGAAGATCGCCGTGTTGGCGCCTACCCCGATGGCCAGCGTCAGGACCGCGACAACTGTGAACGCCTTCGCTTTCCAGAGAAGTCGCAGCGCATACTTCAGGTCTTGCATGGGAGTGAGACGTAGTCAGGCCGTCTGGGTTAGGATACGGCCTGCTCTTTGCGGATTAGCTATCCTGCCAGCGCGTGTGACGGATGGCGGCGGAACGTTGTCACCGATGGTGAGGAAATCGGCAAGGCGGATGCGATTCTCACACACCCGCCGTTTGCCGAGGAACGAAAGCGATCCTTTTGGTCTTGAGGGAAGCTGCGCCTACTGGAACGGCACTGGAATACTGGCGGTCCAGGTCCGTCCGCTCGCGTCGGTTCCTTTAAAGCCGAAAACGATGGTCTGGGGAGTCAGGCCGCTCAAGTGCAACGTGGTCGCGATCGATCCGTTAGCCGCTATCTGAGTAGTGCCGAAAAACGTTCGAATGGCGGCCGAGTAGTCTGCGGTGTTGATGGTGAAGCCGGTCAACGTGGTGCCCACGCCGGCTTTCTCGGTCAGAGTAAGTGTGAAGTTCCAGGTTGTTCCGGTGCGCGTTACCGGGTTGGGATTTACCGAGGGTACAACGTTCGATCCGCTGGAAGCGGGAGTGACGGTGACAATCGCACTTCCCGAAGAGCCTCCGAACGAGGTGCTGCCGCTATACGTTGCCACGATCGCATTGGCGCCGGATACAAGACTGGAAGCGGGAACCGACAAGGCGCCGGTAGACGATGAGCCAGAAGCGGTCAGGGCCGCCGACCCCAGCGACTTGGAACCGGTTGTGAAGCTTACCGTGCCCGAAGGCGCCGCAGTTCCGCTCGAAGGACTTACTCGCGCAGTTAGGACGGTGCTCGCCGTTGACAAGATGGTCGATGGGTTAGCGCTCAACGCAGTGGTCGTCCCGGTGCTGGAGACAAGTGACGACCAATTGGCGAACATGTTGTTGATGTCGGCTGAGCCCAGGCCCGTCACCCTGTCGTAACCGGCCGTCGCGCTGTAGCCGAGGGAACCGGTTGTACAGTTCGGCGTGCCAACCGTGCAAGGAACGATGTTGCTGCCGGACGTAATATCGTGGAACACCGATCCGGTCGTTTGCGCCAGGTGATAAAGAGTCGGGTTGATATTGCCCAAGCCGGCCTGGGTAATTTTGCCGTTCTTGAGCAGATACTGATTCAGCAGTCCGAGTACGCCGGCGAAAGCCGGAGTAGGCGCCGAAGTGCCGCCCACAATAGAAAGAGTGCCATTGATCACGACGAGATACCCGTCGTGATCCGCGGAGGCTGTGAAAGCGAGATCGGGAACATCGCGCATCCCGTCGGCAGGAACGCCGGGCGCCGACTGCCACGAAGGTTTGGCGTAGTAGATACTCGCGCCACCGCCGGTACCGGTTAGCTGGTTGCGCCTGGGGGTGTCATTCCAGGCGGTCTCAGGAATGTACGAAGTCGCCGAGCCGCCATTGCTCGCTTGTGTGGTCGACCAATAACTGCCCGAACCCTCCGCGAAGGTTGTACCGCCGACGGCGGTTACTTCCGGGAAGCTGGCGGGGATATTGACGGCCAGACCGTGCGTAGCAGTTGAGGCGCTTGCGGAATCGCATGCGGCAGCGCCGGAATCGCCGGAGGACGCAACCCAGGTGATGCCTTCCGCGGCGGCTTGCTGCGCCAGCGAACGTATGGAGGAAGAGTTCTGCGCTTCGCAACCGCCATAACTCATGCTGATGACCGGCGCCA
>DATAUH010000401.1:0-2325 GCA_036268375.1 Bryobacteraceae bacterium
GCCCACAAGCAACTCCTACTCTTCTATTTCATGCACGCCAGCGCGAAGCCGGCCACCCCGCTCAAAGAGTCCCCCGCCTGGTCGCAGCTCTTCTGGATGATCGAGCATCACCCCGAGGACCCGCTCGTCTTTTCCGCAGTCGGATGGCGGCTCACCAGACCCGTCGATTCGTCGCTCCCGGCGCGCGCCGTCCAGCTTTGGAACAACCAGGCCGATCGCGACAATCAGCCTGCGGCCGTCTACGCCAACGCGTATCTCTTCTTTCGACTCTTCGACGCGCCCTCGGCCGAAAAGGCGCTCGTGCGCCTCCGTTCGATCGATCCAACCGGCGACTCCACACCCCAACTTTTGGTCGGATGGCCGTTGCGTTTCGGTGATTTCTACGCCACCGTGCTTCTCTACTATGCGACCAGAGGCTCCGTCGACTTCATGACGGGCCTGCCGTCCTCCGCGCCGGGACCCAGCGCCACCTATGCCGCTCAGGTCGCGAAAACTCTGCAGCAATCCACCGATGTGCGCACTATCCTCTTGGCAGCCAACCATCTCGTCGGCATGACTTTGCCCGACTCAAAGCGTTTCGGCGATGTCGACCCGCTCGCCTTCGGCCAGCAACTCATCCAACGCGCGCTCACCCTGCAGCCCAATTCGGCGTGGGCCCATCAACTCCAAAACGTCGCTGCCGACCGGCAGCTTATCGGAACCATCCCCGGCGCGGTTTGGCAAGGCACGTTCGATTCGCGCCACGCCGCCATAGAATCTCTGCCCACCGGCGACCGCTTCCGCGAGCTCGCCATCCTCGCTATGGCAGCGGCTGACAGAGGCGTTCGCGCTCAGGTCCAATTTCACGTCCCCGCGGCCGAGCAGGACGCCTGGAGCAAAGCCGGCGTCTATGCGCGCGAGGCCCTCGATCTCGCCCCGCAGGCTACCAATGAACCCGATTACGGCACGGCATTCTTCAATGCCAACATGATCCTAGGCATGGTCGCCGTGCGTTCCGGCGATACCAAAACCGCTGTGGGCTACCTGCGCAAAGCGGCCACCGCGCCCGTCACGCCAGCGCTCCGCTACCCCATTTCCAACGCCCGCCCCTGGCTGAATAACTGGCGCTTCCCCGACATGCTCATGACCGCGCTGTTGAAGGCCGGCCAAAAGGATGCGGTACTCGATTTTCTTGAGCGGTACGCCAAAATCAACGTCGAGTATCGCACACGCTACCTGGAATCCATCGCCCTCATCCGTCAGGGCAAAACGCCCTCATGGGCCCGCAGCTAGCGCATCAAAACACAGGGCGCACTGCCCGCGCCGCCGCGCACTTAATGCTGCAAGAACTTCACGATCTCGGGTTCCATCGGCCGCAGCTTGAGATACTTCTCGAGCCATCTCAGCCGGTCGCGCATCGCTTCAATCGACGTGAATGTGTGATCGTCTTCATACCACGCGAGCCGCTTCTCACCGCCCGCCAGGCGATAGACTTCCGGACACGCCCGAACATTGTCGTCGGTATCCAAGCGTGCGCACTGCACCAGCATGGGCGCACGCGCCTTCGGCAGATAGCGGTCCGGATCCGCCTCACTCATCAGCGAAAGCGTCCGCGCAAACTCCTGCTGGGCATATTGCGCCGCATCACCTGCCAATAAGGGCTCCGGTTTTCCTGTATGTGCCGAGCATCTGATGGAACCGCGCCAATCAACACGAACGCCGCGATTCGCGACTCCACTCCCGCCAATACGCCGCCCGCAATCCCACCGTAACTGTGCCCCACATACGCCACCCGCCTCGCGTCTACGCCCGGTTGCTGTAGCAGCCAGTCAAGTGCACGGCGCTCCGTGATCACCATCTCCGTTTGATAATTACGCGCCGCCTCCAGCTTCATCGTGTTCAGCTCGGAGTTCTTTCCTTCGCCCTTAGCCGGCGCATCCGCAATCATCGAAACTACGCCTACTCGCGCCAAAATCAGCGCCTCGGATACATAGTTCTTCATTTCCTGACCGCCGCCATGCTGAAACAGCACGGCCGCATAAGGTGGCTTCTCAGTCTTCGGAATCACCATCAGAAAGGGTAATTCCCCGCCCCGCGGCCCCGTAAAGCCGCATTCTTCGATCTCCGCATCCGCCCGCTCGGCCGCCGCTTTGCACTTCGTGTCGAACACCTGTTTCGCGTCATAGTCGAAAAGCTGCGCCACGCCGCAACTGCTTGCTGCAAGGGCCAGCACACCCAAGGGCCACATCCCCGCAAAACGTAATAACGGCGTCGTGAACAATGTTCGCATCTCAGTCCGCTGCTAGTTTTCCACGCTCCCGCTTCGCCTCAACCAACATAGGAATT
>DATAUH010000402.1:0-6500 GCA_036268375.1 Bryobacteraceae bacterium
AACGTGATCGAGCTGTAGTTGCCGATGAACTCAATCACGCCATTGCCCTCGTCGCCCGTGATTGCGTTTGCGCCGCTAACTAGGAAGATCGAACTGCCGCCGTACTCGTTAGACCGGCCGCCTCCCTCGATGTTGACCACCTCATTCGAAGGGAAGACGTATTGTGTAACGATGCTCGGACTTCCCAAGCTCCAGATCGCCATGACCGGGTCGTTGATCGGCTGTGAAAAGGTGATCGTATTCACGCCCGTATTGGCTCCGCCATTCTGGGCAATGATGTCCCCAGCGGGAGGGGCGTTGCCGATATCACCTCCGGTGTAGGTGGCAGAGGGTAGCCAGCTCGGATAGGTGTTATTGATGTTGGTCTCGCTTGCTACGTTGCCCGAGTAAGTAACTGTGATCGGCCCGGACGGAGGACTGAGTGTCCCTTGCGCGGACCCGGTAGTTAGACCGACGGTGTCCGACGTCCAATTCGTCCAATAGATTGTCGCAGCGGATGCGTTTCCCGCAATTCCCATCGTCAACAAGGCGGAAAGAGCAACGTAAGTAGCTTTCATGTTTTGACCACCCCTATCTTGCGACGGCAGCAAACCAATTGCAAGCAAAAAGTGATACCTGTAACCAATATGTGTTGACTTAGTACTTCGGGTATGCAAACCGACCGATATCGCACTTCGGCTTGGCCGCTGTGCACACTAAGTTTCTCATCTCACTCGCAAGTAACATCAACATAGTGGAATTAGTCGAACGCGTAACAATTCGTCAGTTTTGTAATCATAACTTGTTATTAGTAATAAAAACAAAAGTGAGCAATCAATGTGCACGTGCCTCGTCCTGCTTACCTGTCAAAATCGCTTCTTATGGACATTACTACTAGAAAGGTGACCCACCCACGTTGATTGTCCAACAAACTTACTCGACCAAAATATAAATATTCTTACAGGCCTTTGAAAGCTTTGTTAAACGCCCCCCCGACCACGCGCCCCTCACACGCCCGTCGTTCCGCACCGCGCGCTCCGTGATCTGATATGATCCGTCCTGATAAATCGGACGCCAAATGGTTGCTTTAAAGGGTCAATGAGCATGGCACTGTCGGAAACTTATGCGAACCTTCCCTCGCATTGAAAACCGAACAGCGAGGCGCGGCGCCCCACGCCCGGACGTTCAAGAACGCCAGTGAAGCCGTTGGTCAAATTCGAGATCGTCCTGGCCACAGTCTCCTTCGGCCTGATTTTCGTCGCCGGAGTCGCAGGGCGCCTGGCCGTCAAAGCAGGCCACGATCCCAAAGCCGTTGACCCTATCGTCCACGCCTCCATCCTCCTGCTATTCTGCTTCTTCGGGTTTTCCTGCATCGGCCTGATGCTGCACGCCTTTCTCGCCATGCAGGTGGGCATCGGAAACGCCAACGAGCCCATGATCCGATATCTCTCCCTTCATGAAACCCGTGTGATCCTCGCAGTCTGGGGCTTTCTCGGTCTCGGTACACTCGTGGCCATGCCGTTCGCATTGGAGAGCATCGGGATTCAATTACCTCTCCGCTCGCAAGGTCTCCTGACGGCCGACATCGGCATGACCCTTGACGATGTAAAGGCGCGCTCCACCATCAAGATCCCCCCGCTCTCACAGACGTACGACGGATCCGGTCGAGCCGTCGAGAAGATCGTCTTCGAATTCCGCATCGGCGATTCGGCCATCCACTTTCCCCAATCGCGATACTACTGGCTCGAGACGACGAAAAATAATCCGCGCATCTCAATCCTCAATATCGGCATCACTCCCCGCAAGCTGCCAAAGAGCGAGTTAGAGGCATTTATCCACGCCACCCAATCTCAGTTATTCGCTGACGGCTGGATGCCTGGACACTATGTTGCGGATTCCGAACAGACCATTCATATGTGGGGCGGAAAACGCACTTCGCAGGATGGCCGCTACTGGCTGAGAGGCAACACCGTTTTCAGTTTCGAGCGGAAGCGCATGGACGAAGAGACTCGCGACGAGACTCCAGACTCCGGCGAATACATCGTCGATATCCACTTGGAGGCCAAAGGCGTGAACCGCGATCTCGTCTTCGAACCCTCCGCCTGGAGTCCCTCGCCACGCTAAAGCGTCGAAGCCACACCGTAACATTGTTGATGCAATAATGGCGTCCACGTTGAGCTATGGCTCTGGTTGTATTCCTCCGAGGGATCAATGTCGGCGGGCACAGAACGGTGCGCCCAAGCGCACTCGCCCGAGAACTCTGCGCCTATGATGTCGTGAATGTCGGCGCCGCAGGCACGCTTGTCGTTCGAAAACCTGGTTCGCGCGCAAACTTCCTCGCCCAACTGCGGCAGAAACTTCCGTTTAAAACCGAAATTGCATGTTGCGATGCCAGGTATCTGATGCAACTGGAGACGGAGAATCCGTTTGCGGCCGAACCATCGCGTCCAGACGTAGTTCAATTTGTAAGCATCTTATCCAAACCAGGTCACTGCAAGGCCCGGTTCCCCGTCGCGATTCCGGAAAGTAACGAGTGGTTCGTAAGAGTTATCGGCGAAAACAATCGCCTTGTATTTGGAGTCTATCGCCGCCATATGAAGACAATCGGCTATCTCGGGCGGCTCGATCAGCTCTTCGATTCGCCCGCCACAACACGCAGTTGGAGTACGATCCTTTCCGTGCTCCGAATTGTAAGAGGCTCGAAAATCAACTAACGCCGAGGTCTGTAATCCCTGAGCAGGGCTTCGACGAAGTTCTCCTCCGTTTCGCCAGCAAAACCACCAAACATCCAGCCATGAGCGCGACATCAGCTACGTTAAAGATTCCGGTTCGAACCGAGCCAATCCCCACGTTAAGGAAGTCTCTCGCATAGCCATATGCCCACCGGTCGATAAGGTTCCCGATCCCACCGCCACAAATCAGGGAAAGCCCAACGATCTGAAGATAGCAGGCCCGCAGCGCCAAGAGTATATAGAAGCATTGCCGCAATCCCAGCGGAGCAGGCGCTGTAAGCACCGCCGCTCTCCACGGCGCGGGGAGAGATTCTCCCAGTTCCAGAAATCCTCCCTGGTTTTCTGTGTAGTCCAACCGGAGAGTATCGGCAAGCAATGACACTCCCTCTCTGCCAAGCAGATGCTCCCTTGCCAGGTACTTGCTTCTCTGGTCACATCCAACACAAGCAGCCAGTATCATCAGAACCAACGCTATTCGCTTCCGCCGCGCCATACGGCAACCATTGCCCCAACAATCGTGGCCTGAAGCGACGACTCGACGCTTCATTAACGCCCCCGTGCACGTCCCCAACTCTTCACGCCGTAACCCGTTTACTCCGTCGCAATAGAATCGCCGCTGCCAGCATACCGGCTGCCCCGAGCGTCAACAACAGCGCAGAAATCATCCATTCGGTATCGAACGCTAGAATCTCGACCTGCCGCGGATCTTCCGATTGGTAAAGAACAGTAACTTTGTCGCCTACGGCCTTCGAAAAGGGCGTATCGGTAAACGCATATTGATGAAAACGGCCGCTTGCCGTTCTATAGTCCACATAGAAGGAATACTTGACAAAACTGTGATGTGATATCCGGGTATATGTAATAACTCCGTCCGCCTTCTCCGCCGTGGTTATGTGTACAACCTTCTGCGCTCCCACCAATAGTCCGAATCCTATCGGCACAAGACTTATACCCATGAGCAAATACGCCGGCGCCCGCGACCGCAGCTGACTCATCTGCTTCTCCGATCGCAAACTGATCCACAACCATGCGCATGCGAACACTAGCGAGGCAAAGACGCCGATACCAGCGAACGCAACTGCAACGTACCAAGCTACGCGTCCGAAATCGGGATCGCGCGAAAACACCATCGCATCGCTCGCGATCTGCAGACCCCTCTGTTCCAGTGCCCGCCGCACGTAGATGGAATGTGGCCGCGCAACTGTATGCCGCTGTCGGTTCCTAGGCCGCCATCAGACGCATCCGCCAAAAAACGCACCGGCTCCGCTGGCGTCCAGGCTTTACGGGTTATCGGCGCAAAACCTCGCCGGAACGAACTGTTCACCATGCGGCCGGAGAGTTCCTCCACATAACGAATCTCATATTTCCGCTGAAGCACGCCGTAAATCACACAGCGTTGCTCCTGCACCGCCGCTCCGGCAGCGATGTCATCGAGCGACACGCGTCGCGCCTCACTATTAGCGCCAGGCAGGCGCGTCGTGCGCCAATATGCCAGCCCCCCTGCTGCGGCGAAGAGGATCGCCGCAATCGCCGCCGTTCTACTGGATCGTCTCGGCGCCGTCGCCCGATCAAAAACAACGTGGCGTCTGCCTGCCCGGCCGCGGCGAACGAACAGCAGCACCGCCGGCGTGCCGATCAACAGTAACGCAAGCACGACGATCGTCGTGACGAAGACCAAGCCAAACGCCTGGAGCTCCCAGTAGAGCAGCAACCCTGGGAGGCCACCGTCGTCCGCGAATATGCTTTGAACGAAGACTACAATGCCGAGGATCAACCAAAGCCAGTAGATCTTGCGTCGCAAGGCCATCCACGACATTATCCACTGAACTAGGTTGCAAAGGAACGCTGCCGATCTTTGGTTCTTAACGGTTCGGAGGTCCGTCCTCTGACTGCTAATTCCTGCCTTCCAACGTTTCAAATGATTTTTAAGAGCGAGCCCCGCGACGGGGATGTATATTGTGAAACGGCAATCCTGCCCCGCATTGACGGCGAAAAACGAGGAGGAACCGTGTCACGCAGCGAAGCAGATGCAAAAGCGCTAAGAGTAACCTTGCACGTCGTTTCCAGCCTGGATGGTTTTATCGCGAAGAAAGACAATAGTGTCTCCTGGATGGATAACGCCGGGCCTGTCTACGAAGCCGGGGTATCCATTTCGGCGGAAGAAATCGCGGCTTTCATCAAATCGATAGATTGTTATGTACTTGGTTCCCGCACCTATGAACACGCGCTTGAACTGGGCTGGCCATATGGCGACACTCCCGTCGTCGTGGTGACCGGCAGACCACTGCCGCAGGCGAGGAAGACCGTCGAGTTCTATTCGGGCGATCTCGAGACTCTAATTAACGTGACCCTCGCTCCTCGATATCGAAATATCTGGCTCGTGGGCGGAGCCGCGTTATGCCAGCGTTTTCTCGAACTCGGCCTGGTCGACGAAATTAAGCTGACGATAGCGCCCGTGCTATTGGGTGAGGGCCTCCGTTTGTTCGGCGACTCGCCAGCTAAAGAAAGATGGAACTTGCTGAATGTGGCCGCTTACAAGAACGGGTTTGTTGAAATATCGTATTCCGCACCAACTCCGTGACAACAATCAACCGCCGCCTGTGCCAAGTGCTTCGTGAAGCCGCATGCGTGTGTATGTTGCATACATCCCGTCGAAGCCGTTCAAGCGGCTACATTATTCAGATGACATCAGGCTCAGGATGTGTGGAATCCCGGATCACCGGGAAATACCTGAGGCGAACGATTTCTCCGGGCTTCACAGATGTGCGATGGGTTACAGACGAAATGCGGACATACCGGTTTTCACATGGATTCGATTGACAGCGCTTACAGGCTTTGATAAAAACCATACAAGCTCACGTACCAATCAATCGCGGCGCCCGGGTGGTGACCGGGAGCCTATGTAACTAACTACAGGTCGGAGACAAGGAGTTCCACGTGAAAGCCTACGTTGCCTTTTCGGTGATTTGCCTTTTGTCGTCTGTATCCGCGTCTGCCCAAGAGTTCCGGGCGAGTATTGCTGGTCACGTAACGGATCCCAGCGGCGCAAGCGTGCCCCAGGCGAAGGTGCTTGCTACTAATATCGCGACAAAGCAATCGAGCAGTGCAGTAACCGATAATTCGGGGAGTTATACGATCCCGCTGCTGCAACCGGGTATTTACCGGGTTACTTTTACGGCGGCGGGCTTTAAAGTCATCGCTCGAGATAACGTTAGCCTGGAGATAGGCCAAGTCGCCGGCATGGACGTGAAACTCGAAGTCGGCGAAGCGACGCAGACGGTGGAAGTATCGGGCGCAACCGAGATGCTCGATACGCAGACGGGCAACCGCGCGGGATTGATCGACGCCAAAAATGTGCAGGACCTGCCGCTCAATTCGGGACGCAATCCTTTCATGTTGGGGCTTACGGCATCCGGCGTGACTTATCGCGGCGCATCCATCTGGCAGCGGCCGTTCGACAACGGCGCGATTGCGGACTGGGTGGTAAATGGCGGTTGGCAATCGAGCAACGAATTTCTGCTGGACGGCGCGCCCAACAACGCGCAGATGGGTACTAATAACATCGCGTATGTGCCGATGGTGGAGACGGTGCAGGAATTCACCATGATGCAGAACACGTATGACTCGCAGTACGGGCATACGATGGGCGGCATTCTTAATACGGTGATGAAGAGCGGCGGCTCGCAGTTCCATGGGACGGCCTGGGAGTACATGCGGCGCTCGGCATTAGACGCGAATAACTTCCAGAACAATGCGGCCTCGGTGTACGCGCCGCGACCAAATCACTAT
>DATAUH010000403.1:0-4725 GCA_036268375.1 Bryobacteraceae bacterium
GAGCTTTGCGTCTTTGCGAGACTCTAAAATCTTCCCGCAGAAGACGACTGGGTATTGCCTCATCCCCGCAAAGCCGTCGACGACACCCCGAGTTCGTTTGTTCCACTTACTCACTAATGCCGATAAGCCCGCGCGAAAATCATTGAAAGTATTTGTAGCCGAGCGGTTTTTTTTGCGTCCGAACTACACTAAACCCCGTCTTTTCGCCTAAATCGTGAACTGTCGCCCTTAGTTCCCTGTCAAACAACCGGGGATTGACCCTCATCCCCACAAAGCCATCGACGAAACCCCGAGTTCGTTTTTCCACTTACTCACCTATGCCGATAACTTCCCGCAAAAATGTCAGGTGAGGAATAACCAGGAATTCCTCACCTGCTTGTGGATCTAAGGCCTCCCTCTGACCCTGGATCCGCAACTCGATAGCGCCAGATAGCGCGCCCCCTCGCTAAAACGGCTTGCGCATCGCCGTTCCGTGCGCCGCCGCCACCATCAGCGACCCGCGCACGTTTCCCGATATTTCCCGATGCTCGTGCGACATTGCCATCGTGCGGAACTCATGCTGCATCGACCGCACCGCGACCCAGCCATCGGCGGAGCGCACCACTCTTCCCTGTATGACAAGCTGCATTGGGGCCACATTGTGCAGCCGCACCGGCCATGCGACTGAAAGGTCTACATTCGAGCCCACCGGTAATTCACGCCCGGCGTGAAATCGCACGCCTCCGCGGGAAACGTCGACCGTGACGCCAACCCCGTTGTCCATCACGCGCCGGCGGCGCACCAGCTTCCAGCGTAAGTCGAGCTTCAAATCATAGCGCCGGTCGCTGCGTCTTTCGTACCCCGCCTCGTCCCTTGTCTGCACCGCGTATCCTCGGAATTCAATTTCCAGCGATCCCCGCCGCCGAACGATTTCAGTATGCTGGCGTAAGCGGTAAAAGCGAAAGAGGTATGAGTACCTAAGAGGTAATAAGGTGGTTCTAAGTAACTTTTTCTGCGCGTCCTGCTATCCTCGGATTGGAGAAACATAGTATTGTGAGAAGGTTTCTTATCTCGGTTTTCTATTTGAATTTCGCGCTCGCCGCGTGCGCGCAAAGCCTGGCCGATTTCGAAAAGAAGGTCACCGAGTTTACTCTTCCCAACGGCCTGCATTTCCTCCTGGTCGAAAGACACGAGGCGCCCGTTGTTTCCTTCGACACCTTCGTCAACACCGGTTCCATCAACGATCCCGCGGGCTCTACCGGTCTCGCACACATGTTCGAACACATGGCGTTCAAAGGCACCGAGACGATCGGGACTAATAACTGGACCGCCGAAAAGAAAGCCATGGAAGATATCGAGCGCGCCTATGACGAACTCGACGCCGAGCGCTCCAAAGGGCAACGCGCCAGCCGCGCGCGTCTCGAAGTGCTGCAAGCCTCTCTCAAACTCGCCATTGGCCGCGCCCAGGATTACGTGAAGCCTAACGAGTACACGACGATAATCGAGCAGAACGGTGGCGTCGGACTCAACGCCGGCACTGGCGTCGCATCCACCGAATACTTCTACAGCCTTCCCTCCAATCGCATCGAGCTTTGGTTTCTGCTCGAGGCGCAACGCTTCATTCATCCCGTCTTCCGCGAGTTCTACAAGGAACGCGACGTGGTCATGGAGGAATATCGCCAGCGCGTCGAGTCCAGCCCTCAGGGTCTGCTCCTTCAAAACTTCCGCGCCGCCGCTTTCGAAGCACATCCGTATCGAAACCCCGCCGGCGGCTGGCCCAGCGACATTCGCAATCTCCGCGTCAGCGACGCCAAGGCCTTCTTCGAGCGCTACTACACCCCGTCTAACATGAACATCGCCATCGTTGGCGACGTCAATCCCGCCGAGGCCAAGCGCCTCGCCGAAAAATATTTCACGCCGCTGTCCGCACGCCCCACTCCGCCGCCCATCCACACCGAAGAGCCCGCGCAACTCGGTCCGCGCACGGTCGTCGTCGAAAGCAAGGCGCAGCCTGTCGCCGCCATCGGCTATCGCCGTCCCGATCAATTCGACAAAGACGATGCGGTCTTTGACGTCATCGCTATGATCCTCACCAACGGCCGCACCAGCCTGCTCCGCAAAGATCTGGTTCAGGACAAGCGCCTCTCGCTCGCTGTCGATTGCGCGCCCACCTATCCCGATGGCCGCTACCCGAACCTGTTCGTTTTTCTGCTTGTGCCTGCTCAGGGCCACACCATTGAAGACAATCAGCAGGAACTCGATGCCGTGCTCGCGGGTCTCATCTCAAAGAAGACCGACGCTGCCACCATGGCGCGCGTGAAGACCAAAGTCCGCGCGCAGGTCATCGCTCAGTTGGATCACAACTCCGGTCTGGCGTCGCTGCTTACCCGTTATTACGGAAGCTACGGTGATTGGCGCAAGCTCTTCACGTCCATCGACGATATCGCCAAAGTCACTCCCGAGGACGTGCAGCGCGTTGCCGCCGCTTACTTCACCAAACAAAACCGCACCGTTGCGTACTCCACGTTGCCTGCCGCCGGAGGCCGCCGATGAACCGTCTCACAATCGTTTCGCTCTTCGTCTCCGCGGCCGCCGCCCTCGCGCAAACCGCGCCTCCCAACGCGCCCGCGCAAACTCCGCGGCCAGCGCCGCCCCGCGCTTCTGCCTCGGCCAAACCTGCTGCCGGCGCGCCATCGTATAAAGATCTGAAGTTTCCTCCGCTGCGCCCCATCAGTATTCCCAAGGTCGAGCGCGCCACGCTTCCCAATGGAATGCGCCTCTACCTGCTCGAAGATCACGAAATCCCGATGGTCCATGGCGTGGCTCTCGTCCGCACCGGAAACCTCTTCGATCCGCAGGACAAAATTGGCCTCGCCCAATTTACTGGCACAGTTCTCCGCACCGGCGGCACTGCTGCAAAAACGGGCGACCAGATCGACCAGCAATTAGAAGATGTGGCCGCATCCGTCGAAAGCGAAATCGGCGAAACTTCCGGCTCCGTCGGCTTCACCGCTCTCAAAGAGAATGCGCCTGAAGTCATGACCGTCTTCCACGATCTTCTGACTGCGCCCGAGTTTCGCCAGGATAAGCTCGACCTCACCAAAAGCCAGTTCCGCAGCGCCATCTCGCGCCGCAACGACAATCCGCCCACCGTTGCGGCACGCGAGTTCGAATCCGTCGTTTACGGCCGCGACAATCCCTACGGCTGGCAGGAAAGCTACGCCACCATCAATGCCATCACGCGTTCGGACCTGCAGGGCTTCTACAAGCGTTACTTTTTCCCAAAGAACGTCATGCTCGCCGTTTGGGGCGATTTCGACAGCGCTCAAATGAAATCGCAGGTCGAAAAACTCTTCGCCGATTGGACAATCGAACAGCCGCAAGTTCCTGCCTTCCCGCAAGTCACCGCGAAGGATTCCTCCGGCGTCTACCTCGCCGTCAAGCCGGATCTCACGCAAACCTTTTTCACCGTCGGCGGACTTGGCGGTGAACTTCGCGACAAAGACTTTCCCGCTCTCGAAGTCCTGGCGGACATTCTCGGCGGAGGCTTTCACAGTCGCCTCATGGAAATCGTGCGGTCGCGCATGGGCAACGCCTACAACATCTCCGCCAACTGGGGCGCGTCCTATGACCATCCCGGTCTCTTTCGCGTCTCCGGCAGCACTGGCACGTTGTCGACCGTCGACACCATCGCAGCCATCTTGAAAGAGGTCGATCGCATCCGCACCAGCGAAGTCACCGACGAAGAGCTGAAGACCGCCAAAGAATCCGCGCTCAACGGCATGGTCTTCGCCTATGACACCCGCACCAAAACGCTTCAGCGCATCCTGAGCTACGAGTATTACGGTTACCCGCCCGATTTCATCAATCAATTTCAAAAAGCGCTCGCTGATGTGACGCGCGCCGACATCCTGCGCGTCGCGAAAGAACACATCGACCCCGCAAAACTCGCCATCGTCGCTCTTGGCAATCCTAATGGTTTTTCGAAGCCGCTCGACAGCCTTGGCAAACCCGTGAAGTCCATCGACCTCACCATTCCTGAGCCCACCTCCACATCCGCGTCCAGCGCCACCAGCGTCGCGCAAGGCAAGCAGCTTCTTGCCGCCGCTCAAGAGGCAGTGGGAGGAGCCGCCAAGCTAGCGGCCGTCAAAGATTTCGTCGAGACCGCGCAAATGAACGCCACCAATCCCAACGTTCACGTGGAGGAAACCATCAAATGGGTCGCGCCGAATCTCTTGCGTGAAGAGAACTCGTTCCCAGGCCGCAAGGTGTCTGTCTACACGGATGGAAAATCCGGCTGGATTGCTTCAGGCGCCGCGTCGCAAGCGCTCGGCGGGCCCGCCGCCAAACAGGCGAATGGCGATCTCTTCCGTTCCTACATCGGCCTATTGCTAAGCGATCGCGCGGAAACTCGAACCGTAAACGCAATCGATACCCACGCGCTCGAAATCACCGACAAAAGCGGCAACATCGTACGTCTGATTCTCGATCCCACGACGCACATGCCGCAGTCCGTAAGCTACGACGCCACCACTGTCACCGGCGCGCCGCCCATCGTGCAGGAAACGTACTCCGACTTCCGCGACATTGGCGGCATCAAGGTTCCATTCAAAGTCACGCTCACACAAAACGGTCAGCCCTACGCCGATTTCACCATCACGGACTTCAAAATCAACACGGGATTAACGGCGGACGAGATTCAAAAGCGGCCGTAGTTGCGTTGCCGCTGCAAGCGACAGGCGGAAG
>DATAUH010000404.1:0-20138 GCA_036268375.1 Bryobacteraceae bacterium
ACGACGCGGATATTGGAGCCCGCAAAATTCGAGGTGACGTTATATTGCACGGCCGTCCCGGCCGTATTCGCCGTGGCCGTGAAATCGCCGAGATTGTCGCCCTGCATCGCAAGGTTTCGGGCCGAAACGTTCGCCGTAACCGAGGAGATGTCGAACTGGCTGGCGCGCAACGTTGCCGACCCGTCGGCGTTCAGGGTCACGCTTCCCGCAAGACCCGGGCGGTCTTTCACCAGCGACTGGAATTGAGCAAGCTGAACCTGATTGGCGGCGACGTGCGCAGTGATCGTGCCCTGCGCCATATCGTTTGTGGGGTGTTGAAACTGCGCGTTCGCATCCAGGCGCGCCGGACCGGACGTTAACGACAGCGTGGGCACTGTGATCGCGTTCGGCGTCATCTCTGCGTGCATCGTCAATGCGTCGTACTTTTGTCTATCGATCGTGCCATTCGTCGCGGAGACATCCACCGTACCCACGGGGCTTCCGATGGTTCCGTTCACGTGGGCGTCCAGCGTAAACGCGCCAGTGGCTGGAATCGACGTCTGCTCCGCCAGGGCAAGAACGTCGGCAACATCCGCGTTGCGAATGGTTGCGTCCGCGCGCAATGAATTCGTGGGCAGCGGCTTCCAATTGCGTAGCCCCGCGTTGGCCGAAAGCTGCATCTGGAGCGAATTGCGCGCGATCACCGCGTTCGTCACCGCTACGTTCGAAGGCGAAGCGGCGATATCCGCGGTCAGGCTATTGAACGGCCGTCCTTGCGCGCTGAAGTTGGTTACGGCGAGATTGGCGCCGATTCGCGGCGAAGAGAGATTCCCGGCAACGGTGGCGTTCAGGTTCACTGCGCCATTGGGCGCAAGCGTTACCGGAATGTCGCCTGCCACCGGCTGGAAATCGGCCAGATTGTGCGAGACTGCCTTCACGTTAATCTGACGGTTAAGCTCGCCCGAGAGGTCGACACGCGTGTGCGGCAGCGCAATGTAGGACGTCGCGAGCGTAACCGTGTTGCCTTTGCCGCTGTAACCGGCATTGAGTTTGCCGGAAACCGGAACGCCGGGGGCGCGCGGCACAGGCGCGATTGCGAGGTTGATCTTGGCGCCCAGCTCGTCCATGTGGTTGATGTTGCCAGACGCCTGAACCGGCCCTGAAACCATTCCGTTATAGCCGAGCTTGCGGTCCAGGAACGTTCGGCTGACGGTCTCCAGGTTGAAGTCGCTCAGGCTGCCGTTCACCTGAAACTCGGCCATATCCTGGAGGGCAGCGTCGCCCGTAAATCGTCCTCCGAACGCATTCAGGCGCAGGTTCGAAAGCGCGATGCGATGCGGGTCCACGGAAACGCCTGAATCGAAGTTCACGTTCGATATGCGGGTCGTTCCGCTACGAAACGCAAGCTGGTGGGCCTCGATATTGCCTGAGGCGGCGTAGTTGTTCTGAGCGTCCATGCGCGCGGAGCCGCCCAGTTTGACCGTGCCCTGCGGCCGCGCGGCCACTTCGAGCAAAGTACCGAGTTGATTCAGATCGAGCGTCGCATTGAACGTCGCTCCCTTGCCGCCATTCGCCTCTTTTAAGTCGCCTGAGGCTTCGATATTGGTGTTGCCCAGGGTAATGCGCGCGCTTTGGATGCGCGTGGATTGCTGGTCCATGGCGGCAGTGATATCGGCGGAGAGTGTGCGCGGACCGTGGACCAGATCGAGCGGAATCTTGAGCGCGGCCGCATTGCGAACATCCTCGAGGGCGATTTGCGCGTTGATATGCGCATTCGTGCGGGGGGCAATCAGATGGTCTACCGTCCCCGAGATCACGATGTGCGAATGCTGCGTGCTGAATTGCGCGTTGGCAATTTGAACCTGATCTTTGTGCGCGGTCACCGGCACCTGTATATCGACATCGAGCGGCGCGTTGGCCGCATTGCGCAGATGCAGCGGGCTGATGTCAATCTGGCCTGTGTAGGAGGGGTCCACCGCGTTGTATCCTAGCTGCGCGCGGAAGTTGGCGCCGCTCGCATCCAGGTGACTCTGCTGATTGCCAAATGCGAAGCTGCCGTTGCGCAGATCGAAGTGTCCAATTGCCAGGTCGACGATAGTTTCGAGGCCGGTTTTGTTGCTGCTCTTGGCGGGAACATTGGGGGCGGGGATGTTCGTGTGTCCATCGGGGTACACGATTACATTGGCCTGCGGGGTATCGAGCAATAGATACGCAATGTTGACGAAGCCGTTGAAGGGCGAGAGCAGTTTCAGGTCGACCTGCACCAGATTGGCGTGAAACAGGGGCTGCGAGCGCGCGGGTTCCAGGCCGTGAATATTGAAATTGCGAATCTGCGCGCGCAAATGGCGCCAGTCGAACGTAAATGATCCGATATCCGTCTTGCCGCCGGTTGCCGTTTCGACCGCAGTTACGATTTTGGTGCGCACGAAGTCGCGAAACCACTGGGTTTGCACGATGATAATGCCCGAAACCACCACCAGCAGGAATAGGCCTGCGAGAATCGCGGTTACGATGCGCAGAATCCTTTTGAAACGGCTCATTTGAACGCCTCGGGCACAAACACGACGCGCGTATCGGCGCGCCGCTGCTTCAGCCACGCGTCCATCTGCTGGTCCGTAGTCTCCGGCGCCGGCTGCTGTGGCGCATTATCGACGCGGTTCGCGGTGTTGTTGTCGGCCGGCGGCGCGAATGATTTGAAACGCTGGTCCGTGAAGCGAATCAGGCTCAACTCCCAATTCAGGCGGTCCACGAGCGCTTGCTGCGTCAGCCCGTAACGCGTCAATTCGGCTTGTAGCTGCGTCGGGCCAACGTTATGGCTTTTGCGGTAACCGTCGATCAGAGTGCCGGAATCGGCTGAGGGAATCCTGAAGCCGGTGGCCGTCATCTCCTGACGAAGTAACTCGCGATCCACCAGCCGCTCTGCGGCGGCTTTCCGCGAGGCCGCCGAAAGATCCAGCGGCTTGCCCGACTCCATGCCCGCAAGACGGGCTTCGTCGTCCACTTCGCTTTGAGTAAAGACCGTCTTCCCCACCACGACGGCGACGCGATCTACGACTGCGGTCTGCGCGCTCAGCGCCAGCGAAAGGAGCGGGACCGCAAGTAACCTGGTATCCATCAAAATGCCTGACCTATTGTAAAGAAGAATTGGAAATGACTTACGCTCTGAATCGCAGGCGTCGCCTGATTCAAGACTAACTGCTGATAAGTGCCCTTCAAACCGTTGAACGTTGGTGGATTGATGCTGTACGCCAGATCGATGCGGACCGGGCCGAGCGGCGTGTGATAAGAAATGCCGAATCCCGCCGCGTGCACCATGTAGTTGAAATCTTCCAGGCCATTTTGGTGAACCCGGAACGAAAAACGGCTGAGGCCGGTGAAGATATTGCCGAAATCGTGGAACAGAATGCCGCCGACGTTGTCGCCAATCAGTGGAAAGCGGAATTCGGTCGAATGAAAGAACAGCGCGTTGCCGCCCAGCGGGAATCCGGTCTCCGGGTCGCGGGGACCGGCTTCGTCATAGGGAAAACCGCGGTCCGTGGTCTGGCCGCCACCGAAGAAGCGCTCCGGTAGGGGGATGTAAGTCGAGGGGATAAATCCCGGTTGTAAGTTGAATGACCAGATGACGCCGAATTCGGTGTTACTGGCAATCGTGTAATTGCCGAATGACTTGTAGTAAGAGTTGCGGCCCAGAAAGCGCAGGAAGTTCTTTTGACCGCCGAAGTACTGCTCGGCGAGGTCCACGTCCAGGCTGTTGTAGATGCCGCGGTGCGCGTTGGCCGCATTGTCGCGGCGATCCTGCACCAGGCTCGTTCCGAATTCCGCCACTCGGGATGGCTGCGAATAAATCGGGATCAACAGTGGGTTAATCTTCAAGGTCGACTGGTCCACTTTCGAATCGCGCCACGTGTAGCGAACCAGCATGGTGGTGGGCTTTGAGAGCTTTCTCGAATACTGCAGCGAACCCTGATAAGTCACCGCCGTAAAAGTGAGCACGTCGCGGGTGTTGTCATAGAGCGCGGTGAAGGAGAGGTTGCTACCATCCACGTTTCGAAAACGCGGCGCCAGGTAGTTGATCGACGCGCGGCGATCGAGGGTCGAGTACCGGCTCTTGAAATTCAGGCTGTGGCCCAAGCCCCACATGTTCAGCCGGCTGATTTCGAAGTCGAAATTGGGCGCAAATCCCGTGGTTCCCGAAGGCGAGTTCAAGCTCTGCTGATTGCCTCCGAAACGCGCCACCTGCGCGCCGACGCCCACCGCCAGGTTGTAACGATGGCCTTCGTCCAGGTGAAACACGACGTACTTATCCTGCATGTCGCCATCGGGATCCTGCACCGCCATATCGACCTTGTCGAAGACGCCCAAATTGTAGAGGCGCCGCTGTATGGCGCCCATCGCATCGAGCGAAAGCGGGTCGCCCGGCTCCATCCGGATGGCGGGCTTGATCAGGCTATACCGCGTGGTGCGCATTCCTGTGATCAGCACGTCGCGCACTCTTTGGAATGGTCCGAGCGTGATTTCGTACTGCAGCGTCATATCGTGCTCGCCCTGACCGGGCGCGGCGTGAAAATTGAATTCCGCGCTCGCATAGCCGGCAGCGGTGCAACGGCTGAGAATGTAATCGCGATCGATGGCGACGTTGGTTTCGCTATACGGCTCGCCCGGAACCGACGCAAGCTGTCTGAGTATGGCGCTACGATTCGCCAGCGTCAGGCCGTTGACTTCGAAAGAAGAGACCAAATACTGAGGACCTTCCGCGATCGCGTAAGTCACGGCCACGTCGCCCTTCTTACCCCTGTAGTTATTCACGGTCGCAGTGGTGACTTTTGCGTCGCGAAAGCCGTTGTCCTGATAGAGCGCCTCAATCGCGTCCTCATCGCGCTTAGCGAAGCTCTCGCTGTACCGGCCGTGGCGCAGGCGTATGAAGCCGGCGCTTTGTGTGTACATACGCGCACGGATGTCGGGCGTCTGGAAGTAGCGGTTACCTTTTACAGCTACAGAAGCAACACGGTGACGCTCGCCCAACCCGATCCGGTATGTAATTTCCTCCTGATCGGCCGAGGGGTTCGCGGTCTTGAAATCTACCTGCACGTCGAAGTAGCCCTGAAATTGGAAGTAATCCCGAAGATTGCGCGCGCCGCTGACCAGAAGATCGTTGTTGACGCTCTGCTCTTCAAACACGGGCACATACTTTTTCAGCTTGCCTCTTGAAATTTTGGCTTCTTGTGCTGTGATCTTCACAACAGGACCGCCATTCGCGGTTATGTAAGTCTGTACGCGGTTCTTCGAAGCCACGTATTCGCGCTTATCGAGCGTCACTGATGCTGTGAGGCGATTCTTGCCGGCGTACTTCCCCAGAATGTTGTGTATCCCAGCCTGAACGTTCTCATCGGTCGCGGGCTTCCAACGAAACCAGCCTTTGTATTTCGCGTCCTTTGCTACCTGTTCCGGCGTGAGCCGCGTGTCGCCCGTAATCTGCGGCTCCATCAAGCGGGCGCGCTTGCCTGCTTCGACATCGAACGTGATCGCAACCTCCTGGTGCTGCGGATCGCGGTCCACACGCGGCGTGATCTTGGCGTTATAAAGGCCGTTGCGTTCCAGAAGGCCGCGGATGCCCTGAACGGCGTTGGTCAAATCGTCCTCGCGGAAGGGCTGTCCCAAATCGAGGCGCGAGGCGTCGGCCAACTGACCTTCGTTCGGAGGCGCATTCATTTTGCCGCTCGCTTCCACCGGCCCGACAAACCACTGTTCCGTCGTGCGTACGATAACCTCTACTCCGCCGGCCGCGGGCGCGGTATCTACATCAATAGTGGAGAAGGCTCCTGTGGCGTAAAGCCGCTTGATGGTGGCGCGAACATCAGTCAGATGCAGCGCATCGCCGGGTTTCCAGGTGAGCAGCCGATTCAGGTCGTCCGAAGAAACAGGCTGTGCAGGCGGATCAAAACGAACGTTGAGGATGCGTTGGCCTTCGTAAGCCGGACGCGCAGCGATATCGGCCGCGTTTACAACAACTGCAATTAACGGCGCAAGCAAAAACACGCTCAGCGCACGCGTGGCTCGTGGCGGCATCGTGTTCCGAAGACGTGCAATCGGGGCGCCTGGGTGAGCGTGTGTACACTGCCGGAACGTTGTCATTTGTTTTGGCGCATACGGCGGACATACTCATGCTCTATGGCCGAACCCACGCCACACATTTTAGAGCCTGGCGGAACCGAAGTAAGCACCGCCGCGGGCGGAGCCCGAAAATACCGCAAGCCGCTGATAAAGTTTCGATGGAGAGACATCTGGGCCATCCTGAAGGAAAGCTTCTCGCAGTGGAGCAAGCACAACGCGCCGCGCCTGGGAGCATCGCTGAGCTTCTATACTTTGCTCTCGCTCGCGCCGCTGCTGCTCCTGCTGTGCACCGTCGCTACGATGGTTTTTGGGCATGACGCCGCAGTGGAAGGGGTCATCCGCCAGATACAGGCGCTGGGTGGAACGCAACTCGCAGGCGCCGCCAAAACGCTCCTGGCCTCGCCGCCGAGTGAAGCCCACGGAATCCTGGCAACCATTTTTGGAATTGTCACCCTTCTATTCGGCGCATCGGGCGTCCTCGTCGAACTCCGCGACGCGCTGAATTTAATCTGGGACGTGCCTTCGCCGGAGCTCAGCGGCATGAATGCCGTCTACGGCGCTGTTCGCGCGCGCCTTTTCAGTTTCGCTCTAATCCTTGCGGTAGGCTTTCTGTTAGTGGTGTCGCTGGCCGTCAGCGCCTGGGTCGCAGCGCTGGGCGCTTACTCATCCGAAATCGTGCCCACCAGCGAAATCCTGCTCCATTTCGCCAACTTCATTCTTTCGTTTATCATCAGCAGCGGCTTGTTCGCGGCCATATATAAATTCGTCCCGAACGTCTCGATCGAGTGGCGCGATGTGGCGTTTGGGGGCGCGGTAACGGCCGTGCTGTTCAGCCTGGGCAAACTCGGGTTGGGCGTATACCTGGGCAAGGCGACGTTCGCGTCGGCCTATGGCGCCGCCGCTTCCATCGTGGCGCTGATCGTCTGGGTTTACTACTCCGCTCAAATCTTTTTCCTGGGGGCCGAATTCACCCGCGTATTCGCCGAGAGGCACGGCACTCCGCCATGCTCGCATCCGAGCGGCAAACGCGTCCTCACGCCTGCGGATGAACGGCCCACGCCCAGCGCCATCGAGCTGTCTTAGTCGGTTCCAAAGGCGCGAGCCGCAGTTCGCGTATAGCGAACCGGCCGCGCCCAGGGCCATTCAGGGGTTTCCGGCCAGCCCAATTCTCGATAGACCCTAAGCTGAAAAAACGAACTGACCCCGATGGACGGAAGCGCCCGCAGGTCCGGAGCCAAACCGCTGCCCCTGAAGACAAATCTTATTAATTAATTAATTATTCAAATAGTTACAGAGCTACGTGTTCGACGTATCTCATTGGCAAACGCGTCCTCACGCCTGCGGATGAACGGTCGGCGCCCAGCGCCACCGAGCTGCCTTAGTCGGTTCCAAAGGCGCGAGCCGCAGTTCGCGTATAGCGAACCGGCCGCGCCCAGGGCGATTCAGGGGTTTTCCGGCCGGCCCAATTCTCAATAGACCCTAAGCTGAAAAAACGAACTGACCCCGATGGACGGAAGCGCCCGCAAGTGCGGACCCAATCCGCTGCCCCGAGAGAAATCTTATGAATTATATTGAATTGTTTTGAAGCTACGTGCCGACGTATCTCATAGCATTAGTTGACAAAAACTGCCCAAAACAACACCGTAACTATCACTTTTAACCGAGGTTGTATATCCTTAGTCTATGAATAAAATGAGTTAAAACTATGCCGCCAATCCAACTGAAATGATATATTTTCAGACACAGACGAATTGGGTTTAGGAACTGATGGCTGAGCCCCCGTGGAGGCGTATGAACTTAGAAGGTAAGAGATCGAACGTTAAGTGGGAGAAATTCGCACATGCGTTGCTCACGACAACGTGCCTGGGCGTTGTCGGAGGAGCTTCCGCTTCCGCCACCTCCATTATCGTCATAGAAGGGGTAGGCTCCGCGCCAACGGATTTTTCCAATACAATGTCCGGCGCTTCTGAATTGCCGTTCTCGACGAGCACAGTCCAGGGCCAATTACACCAGACTTCGGATAACGCGGACTGGTTTGAGTTTACGAGCTTGACGCCAGGTTCGGGTTTCTCGCTGCTGGGAAAATACAATCCCCTGCGCCAGGAGCGCGGCGTCGCCTTTACGGTCTTCAATTCATCCGGAACCCAGCTCGGACTCACCACTTTGGAAGGTCAAGGCCGGACCGTTTCCGGAACTGCTCCGAGCGACGGCAACCTGATCGTTGATATTCATTTCGCGCAATCCGGAAGCCCGACGTACGAAATGGATTTCACTGGAACGTATCAAGTTCCGGAGCCTGGCTCCGGAGTCGGCGCTGGTTTAGCCGCTGCCGCGGCAGCGGCCGTCGCCTGGCGCCGCAAACGCGCCCGCGCCTAACGGCTATCGATCGCGCCGCAAACTGTTTTCGATGCGCGCCATACGCTTTTGGCGTGCGCGATAACGGAGCTTAATTTTCCTCGAGTCTTCCCTCCTCTATTTCGGCTGCCGGTGGTTACCTTACCGGCAGCCTTTTTTTATTTGGCTGCTGCGCCCGAGTCCGCGCACGGCTCTGCCAACGAAGCTGACTCAATTTGCCATGGGCAGTTTATCGATGGAATCGACCACCACTACGTCGAAGGGAATTTTGCGAGCCGCCAGCTTTAAGCCAAGCTGCTCCTCAAGCGCCGTAAAGACAGAGGGTATGGTGGAATCTTCCGCCTTGCCGCTCATCCCGTTATCGGGGTTGTAGGTCATGGAAAAAGTAAACACGCCGGCAAGACCCGTCTCGTTCTGCACGGGTTGACCGAGCTTGCCAGTCAACTGCCTCGCCACGTCGTCCATCGGCATCTGCTCCATGATGAAACGGCCGCCCCCAGTGTTCGCGTTGCGGTCGCCGTTGTCTTTCACCGGCTGAATTTTCGGTCCGTTTTTGGCGACAATCAGCGCGAATCCCGGAATCGCCTTTTTTTCGCGGTGAAACACCATGTGAAAGCGGTCGGTGAGCAGCGCCTGCATCATCAAACGGCGCTCCGCGGGCGAAGTCCCTTCTGGAAATTTGGCGGTTATGTCGAAGCGCTCACCCGGAAGCCACGCCGGAGCGGTTATCGCGAAGTTCGGGATCCCAAACGCCATCTGGACCAGGCTGAAAAGCGTGTTGTTGCCGATGAACAGGGTTCCGCGATCGGAATTGGTTCGCGAGTACCTGTCATTGGACGTGTTCAGCTTGATTGAAGCCACTTCGAACTGCGGCCGCGCCGCCGTCTCCTGCGCCCGCGCATCGCACCACGCGCAAACCAAGAACGCCGCCACAGCCGCAACTCGCACGATGGGTGTCTCCAAAGCTACTTTCCCCAAACGGCCGCTACTCTTCGCGCAGCGCGTCCATTGGCTGCAACCGCGAAGCGCGGTGAGCGGGCCCATAGCTCGCCAGCAGCGCCACTGCGGCCAGCAGTAACACCGCCCCACCTAACATTACCGGATCCCGCGGCTTCATTCCATAGAGTAGGGATGCCGCCGCTTGCCCGGCCCAAAGCGCCAGCCCAATCCCGACCACAATCCCCGCTGAAAGCAGCAGCAGCGCCTCACCGAGGACCAAGCCAATGACGCGGCCCTGACTGGCGCCGAGCGCAATCCGCACGCCGATCTCGTTTCTGCGCCGGGCCACCATGTAAGCAATGACGCCGTACAGCCCCAAAACCGCGAGCGATCCGGCCAGAAATCCGAATGCTCCGGCAAGCGTGGCCATCAAGCGATCGCGCGTCAGCGATTGCTGGATCTGCTTTGTCAGGACGGTGAAATCCACCCCCAGACCCGGATGAATTGCGGCCACGGCGCCCTCCGCATTGTGGAAGAATTCTCCCAAGGGAGCGTTGGTGCGGACTACGAAATTCGCGCCTGTGCCAGGGTCGGCATTTTGCGTCGCGGCGACAAACGCAATCGGCTGGAAATCTTCGCGCAGCTCGTAATACTTGGTATTTCGCACCACTCCGACAACCAGAAACTGCGTGTCGGGCGTATCGCCAAACTCTTCCCGACGAAAGGTGCGGCCAACGGGATTCTTGCCCTGGAAGATCTTGCGGCCGAACTCCTCGTTCACGATCGCCACTTTCTGCGAGCCAAGCGAATCGTGGTCATCGAAGTCCCTGCCCGCTACGAACCCCGTTCCCATCGTGCGGAAATAGCCGGGGCCGATGCGATTGTAGAGGACATCCAGCTTCGGACCACCATAGCCCGGTTCCCACGCGTTCTGATCCCATCCGCCTCCGCCCACGGGCGTCATATCGACTTCGGCGGCCGAGATTGCGCCGGTGCGTTCGCGCAGCTTCTCGAGAGTCTGGCGATGCATCTCCTGCATGCGTTCCTTGGGAAAATGCGCGTCCTTGTAATCTACAGACACCGCCACAATTCCTTCCGGCCGGAAGCCCGGATCAACCGAGAGCAGTTTTTGAAGGCTGGTGACAAACAGTAACGCTCCGGCCAGCAGCACCAGCGACATGGCAACCTGAGCCACCACCAGAATCCGCCGCAGGCTGAACTTCTCCCGGCCCGCCGTCAGACCGCGGCCCGCCGCCCGCATTACCGACGCCGGCGATACCCGCGTCGCACGCAGCGCGGGAACCAAACCGAACAGGATGCAAGTAAGGATCGCCGTGGCGGCCGTGAAGCCCAAGACGCGCCAATCGAGCGATAGTCCGACGAACATCTGATTCTGTTCGGTAGTGAGAAACGCGATGAGTCCCCGGCTCAAAAGCGCCGCCAGGCCCGCACCGAGCACCGCTCCGAAAAACGCCAGCAACAGGCTCTCCGAAAGCAGTTGCAGGATCAATCGCGACCGCGAAGCGCCCATTGCCTGCCGGATGGCAATTTCCCGTTCGCGCGCGCTTGCACGCGCCAGAAGCAGATTGGCCAGGTTGGCGCACGCAATCAGCAGCACCAGGCCGGTGGTGGCGAGCAATATCCAAAGCGGATCCTGGAATTGGCGCCGTAACTGCGAAACGCCGGTCGCGCCCGGAGTCACGATGAGTTTGTTCGCCAGATATTTCTTGGCGCCTTCCGCGCGATAATTTTCCGGCAGACTCTCGCGCATTACGGCTGGCGATATCGCCTGAATCTGGGAATTGGCGCGTTCGATCGTCCATCCGTCCTTCAATCGCCCGAGAATGGAAAGCCACCATGCGTTACGCGACTCAATGTGTCCCTTTCCCGGCGCCCAAAACATCGGGTCGGAGCAAAGCGGCACGGCTACCGCAAACTTATGTCCGATCTCAACGCCGAAAAAATCCGGCCCCGTCACGCCGAGAATCGGAAACTGCCGCCCGTCCAGCAGCACGCTGCGGCCGGTCACTGCCGGGTCGCCCGCAAATTCCGATTGCCAGAAGGAGTAGCCAATCACCGCACCCGGCGAGCTGCACCCGGGCTGATCGTCCTCGGCAGTAAACACGCGCCCCGCGATTGGGCGCGCGCCTAAGACGCGGAAGAAATTTCCACTGACAAGCTGTCCGTCGGCATATCGCGCTTTGCCCTCCCGCACCAGGTTGAACTGCTTGGCGCTCCACGCAATCACATCCGAAAAGGCCTCCTGGTGTTTGCGTATGCTGTCCCAGTTCGCGGATGTGAAGACGGCGCTGCGCGTAGACCACCATCCCGATCTGGTCGATCTGGGCGCGTAGTCGAGGTAAGCGAGCTCCTCAGGTTTCGTCACCGGAAGCGTGCGCAGCCGTATGGCGTCGATCAGTTGAAAAATGGCTGTGTTGGCGCCAATGCCCAGCGCCAGCGAAAGCACCGCCACCAGTGTGAACATCGGGTTGAGACGCAGTTGCCGGAGACCGAAACGCACATCCGCCGAATAGTGGTCCATTTTTCCCTCTAGACTGTTATACTGCGGAGCCGCAAATCGGTTACGTGAGGAGTTTACAGCAGACTCGGAATTGTAAGACGTCGCGAGGAGCATCGCGTACCGAGTGGTTACAGGATACAGCCACCCATCTGAACTGATAGAATTCGCTTGATGCGTTTTCTGGCTTACCTGTTTTTGGCCGGAGCGGCTTACGCCGGGCCCTGCATAACTGCCGATCAGACGTGTACCGAGTGGGTCAGTTTCCCCGGCGGACACTCGCGCTCCATGATCTATCGAACCTTTTCCCTGGACGAAAAGAACGAAAAGGTCACGCGCGCCCTGGTGGTCATTCACGGGACTAATCGCGACGCCGACAACTACTTTCGCAATGCGCTCGCGGCCGCGTTCCTGGGCAATGCGCTGGATGACACCGTCGTGATCGTCCCGCATATCGCCTCCAACAACGGCCGGGGCTGCAGTGATAAGCTCGCGCCCGGCGAAGTCAGCTATAGCTGCAACGGCGACAGTTGGCGCTCCGGAGGCACGGCCGAAAACGACAGCAAGCTGACCTCTTTCGATTTCGTCGACGAGATCATGCGTAAGCTCGCCAAGCGCCAAGCCTTCCCCAATCTGAAAGAGATCGTGCTCGCCGGACATTCCGCCGGCGGCCAGTTCGTCACGCGTTATGAAATGGCCAATCACATACACGAAACGCTCGGCCTGCCGCTGACGTACGTGGTCGCGAACCCTTCCAGCTACGCGTATCTCGATGCGACGCGTCCGGCGGGCGAAAAGGCGGACACGTTCCGCGCATTCGGCGACGGCCGCAACTGCACCACCTATAACCATTGGCCTTACGGCATCGAAGGCCGCACTGGCGGTTACACAGCTAAAGAGTCCGACGATCAGCTCCGCAAGCAGCTGGCCGCGCGGCCTACTACTTATCTGCTGGGCGAAATCGATATCCTACCGCTGGGCGGCTTCGACAGCTCCTGCCCGGCGATGGCCCAAGGCCCCACGCGCCGCGCCCGCGGGGAGGCTTTCGCGAAATTTGTGAAGGAGAAATACGGGGCGCAGCACAAGGTGCAGATCATCTCCGAATGCGGCCACAACGCCCGCTGCATGTTCACCTCGGAAGAGGCTCTGCCTATCTTATTTCCGAAGTAGCGTTTCCCAGGCGCTATTTCAACCAGTTGATCTTGATGGCTGCTGGTTCTGCGACCGGGCTGGTAACGGCTGATGGAACCAGGAAACGCTGCCCGTCTTCGGTGACATCAAAGCGCGCGTCCGGCGTGCGAATTTCCGATGGGAATAGTGCGTGGGGAGCGCTGTGGGTGAAAGTAGCCGCCGTTGTTACGTTGACTCCGGCGATGACCCGGTCGTTGGTTAGATACAGAATTTCCTTTCCATCGCCCCGCCACTTGGGCCAGTGTCCGCCGTTCGCCGATACCTGCCACTTTCGGCCAGAACCGATGTCGCGCTCGAGAAACGCCTGAACATAGATCTCGCTTTTGCCCGACTCATCGGACTCGTAGGCAATCCATTTGCCGTCGGCCGAGAGCGAGCCGCACCACTCGTTGCTCTTGGTGTGGAGCAAAGGGATTGGGTGGCGATCGCCGGTCAGACGAAGTATCCACAGATCGTATCCCGTCTCCGTGGCCCGTTCGGCATAGAGGAGAAAGCGTCCGTCTTTCGACCATTCGCAAGGCAGTCTCTCATTGTCTAAACGATTCAAAGGGCCAAGGATTTCGCTTTCACTCTCCGCGCCAGCGGCGGTCTTTACCGCGATTGCATTAGTTGGAGACTCAAAGGCCAACCGGTCGCTCGACGGAGACCAGAGGGCGCGGATGGAGCCGTTGAACGTGAGCCGGGATGCGGCGGCACTCTTCGATGAGACCAACCAGATGTCACTGATAAACCGTTCGGGATCAAACTCGTCGAAGGAGACTGCCTGCTGATCCGGCGCGATCTGCGGGTAGAGATGCAGACCCGCCTTGCCAACGGCGCCTAAACGTTGGCCTGAACGATCGAGCCAAGTGACCTGGTCCCCCGGATCCGGACTGGTGACGACCAAGACGCCGTCTTCGGAGGCGGAAAAGGAAGCAGTCAGGTTTCCGGGATTGCGCGCGAGCTTATCCACAACCGGGAAGGCGTCGCCCTCGAGTTTCCTATGTGGGGTATTGAATCGCTGCGCCATCAGGCTGGCGTCTCGCATGAATAGCAGATAGCCGGAGGCCACGACGACATTTGAGATGTCTTCCAACAGGCGTGTGCGGACATTCGGTTCATCGAGTGAAGCAACAAAGATGCCGGAGTTCTCCCGCCTGGAGCTGTGCGCGGTATACAGGAAGTGCCGGCCATCAGGGAGAAAAACCGGAAAATCGTGGCTGCTCTCACCCCGCGACGAGTTGAGGGTTGTCAGCGGCTTCGCGTCGCCACCACCGGCGGACACTTGGCGGATCGCGGTTCCGTCGCCGAAGATGATCGTGCCGTCTGTGTTCCAGGACCCGCCGATAACCAGAGGCGTCACACAGATGACTTGCGGCGGTCCGCCGGCGAGGTCGATCTTCTTCAATTTGCCGTCGGCTGCGAAGGCAATGAACCGGCTATCGGACGACCAAAAAGGCCAAAATTCAGCGGCAGCCAGGGGCCGTGTCTCCAGACTATCGAGACGGCGGACGAGGAGCTGTCCACGTCCCTGGCGATCAACACTCATCAAGGCGACGGACCGACCATCTGGCGACATCTTCCCATCCCGGAAGCTCGAACCGTCGGGAGGGGAGATCGAATAGCGGATCACTCTTTCTGCAGCGGGGGAGCCCGAGGTGCGGCCGAAGGCCCAACCCAAGAGGCCAGCCAGAATCGCCACCAACAGTGATGTGAGACGGGCGGAGTTTCGATGAATCCAAGGTGCGCCGTCGGTGGAGGGCGGAGGAATCGGCGGGGCAGAGGCTAGCGCCCCGGCGAAGCGATAACCTTGGCGCGGAATCGTGACGATCAAGGCTTGTCCATCCGCAGCCTCGCCGAGGGCTTTGCGCAGCAGAAAGATCATTTGCGTGAGGTTACCCTCCTCGACGAAGGTCCCAGGCCATACCTCGTTGACGAGATCGTTCTTGAGAATGGTTTGTCCGGGCTTCCTTAACAACGCCTGGAGAACGTCGAACGCCTTCGCGGGGATGGAAACGACTTCGCCGTTCTTCGTCAGAGTTCTGGTGCGAAGGTCGGCGCGGAACGGTCCGAAATCAAGAACGTCCTTTGTTTCCATTACTTGAGCATACGCTTGAGAAGTTCTTGAGAGAAATTGATGACATCTGAAGGACTTTCACCGCGCTGTTTATGGACACTGGGTCCGCAGCCGAAACTCATTCGTGCAAATTTCCATTCGAGGTCTCCATGCGTATTCTCATTTTGGTTTGCGTAGCAACGCTACGTTGTCTTGGCCAAGTCAAAGAGGAAGATATTCGCCCGGCGGCGGCCAGGTCCGTGGTGGCCTTGCAGACCGCCGCAACAAAGTGGTTCGAGAAACAGACCTGTGCTTCGTGCCATCACCAGGGACTGCCGACGATGGTGTTCGATGCCGCCCGCCGGCGCGGAGTGGCCATTGATGAAACCGTCATCCCACGAATCATGGACAAAAGCTTCGGTTTCCTCAGAGACCTGGATGCGATGGTTCAGGGCTCGATTGCGATCGATCCACAGACGTTCGGACAACAACTGCTCGCAAGCGAGCCGCTCGGTTTGCGACCCAATACTTCGACGGCGGTCTATGCTCGCTTCATCGCGAGGCGGCAGTCGGCTGACGGCCACTGGACGAATTTCGACCAGAGGCCGCCGCAGCAATTCAGCAAATTCACTACTACGGCCGTCGGCCTACAAACACTCCAATTGTTCCTGCCGCGACAGATGGAGCGCGAGAGACGGGAGCGGGTGATGCGAGCTGCCACATGGTTGAAGACAAATACACCGCGGAACGTGGAGGACCGAGTCTATCAAATGTACGGATTGAGTTGGGCGGGAGACGATGCAGAGTCGCTGACAGCGGAACGCGACGCCCTGCTCAGCGAGCAAGCCGCGGATGGAGGGTGGGGGCAACTGGAGGGAATGAAAAGCGATGCCTATTCGACAGGCCAGGCTCTTGCGGTGTTAAATCAGGCCGCTGGAGTTCACGTTGTAAGCGCGCAGTGGCAGAAGGGGTTGCGATACCTGCTCTCGACCCAGGATCAGGATGGCGTGTGGTTTGTGGCGAGCCGTCTTCATCCGCCAGCGCCGTTGAGTCCGCCGTATTTCGAAAGCGGATTTCCGTATGGGCACGACCAGACGAGTTCGGCGATGGGAACGAGTTGGGCAAGCCTTGCACTGCTGCTGGCGTTGCCTCTGCGGGGGCAGGAACCAGCCGCGTTCACGTTTCCGGAATTGTTGCCGACAGGCGTGCAACCGTGGGCCGAGACGGTGCTGTTTGGAGACTTGGCCGATTTACAGGCGCTGATTGACGGCGGATGGGATCCCAACAGCGCGACCAAAGGCGGAACGACGGCCCTGATGATGGCGGCTCCCGATCCGGAAAAGTGCGCGCTCCTCTTGAAACGGGGGGCGGCGGTGAATGCGAAAACGAAGAACCGGTATACGGCTCTGATGATCGCGGCGAATCATGCCGCATTTCAGTCCGTCCGGATGCTTTTGGATCGAGGAGCCGAGATTGAGCCCGCACCAGGTCAGCCGGCGCAGTATGGAGTAACGGCGTTCGATTTCGCGGTCTGGAGCGGAGACATTGAAAGCATGGAGGCGTTGAGAAGGCGCGGAGCGAAGATCGACGGGAGCATGCTGTTCAACGGTTTGTTTCCAGTGACTCCGTTGAGCATTGCCGTGTTCCAGGATAACGTGCCGATGGTGCGCGCCCTGATTCAAGCGGGAGCGCCGGTGAACCGCCCTCAGCCGGACGAGACCGTTGGCGTAACGCCTTTAGGATGGGCTGTGTTCAAGAACGATACGGAGACAGCAGCTCTATTGATCACGGCCGGCGCAGATATTAATCACGTGGACAAGTTTGGATACACGCCTCTGCACTGGGCGGCAAATGTCGACTATGGCGACACTGCGATGCTCGAGTTGCTGCTGAAAGCAGGCGCGAAGCCGACGTTACGAACGCCTGCCGGGTTGACCGCCGCGGACTTGGCAGTTAAGTTTAAACACAGTAAGCATCTGGCGGTTTTGGAGCACGCGGCCCGCTGATCATTCAAAAGGTTTGGGAAAATGCAGTGAGCGTCGACCGAGGTTGCCGGTGCGGCGGAGTTCTGAAACAGCCTTCGGGTACGACGGATTCCGTACACCGCAAGGCTAACGTCTCGCATGGTCCATGGCGACCCCGACCCGAGCCTGATCGCACTTCTGGCATTAACGCCCTCGATGTAACGCTTCGGGCCCGCCACGCATCTCCCTATCCGTAGAATACGGCTATGAAGATCACCAGGCGAAGCCTGCTTTCCACTTTGCCCCTGATTCCGGCGGGCTTTTTGCGCGCCCAACAGCAAGCGGGGCAAGCGCCACCGCAGTCAGGACAGGCCGCGCCGGCCGTCGAAGGGCAGCCGCAGGCGAAGTTTGCTACCGATGTCAAATTGGTGAATGTCTACGTGACGGTGCGCGACAAAAAGGGCGCGCTGGTGACGACCCTAAACCAATCCGATTTCGCGCTCAGCGAAGACGACCATCCGGAGACCATCAAGTACTTCTCGCGCGATAACAACCTGCCGCTCTCTATCGGGCTGCTGGTGGATACCAGCGGCAGCCAACGCAATGTGCTCGACAGCGAGCGTAGCGCCAGCGAACAGTTTCTGCGGCAGGTGATGCGTCCCGAAAAGGACCTCGCCTTTGTCATCCACTTCGATACGGAGATCGAGTTGCTGCAGGACCTGACAGCCGACAAGGCGAAGCTCACGAAGGCGGTCGAACTCTGCGTCCCCAGCGGACGTCCCCAGTTCCAGCAAAGCGGACAGGGCGGCGGCAATAATCCGAATGGCGGGGGCGGTGGTTACCCCAACGGCGGCGGCTATCCGAACGGAGGGGGCTATCCCACTGGCGGCGGTGGCGGTCAAAGGGGCGGGGGACGCGCCGGTACGGCGCTCTACGATTCTATCTATCTCGCTTCCGACGAAGTGATCAAGAAGCAGCAGGGACGCAAGGCGCTTATCCTGCTGACCGACGGCGTCGATCGCGGCAGCAAGTACACGCTTTCCATGGCCATCGAATCCGCGCAGCGCGCCGACACGATGGTCTACTCGGTCCTATTCTCCGACCCGCACGGGTACGGCAATGGCGGCGGACCGGTGTACGGGCCGGGGATGGGGCGCAGGCGCATGGGCTATCCCGGTGGCGGATACCCTGGAGGCGGATATCCCGGCGGACCGTATCCCAGTGGAGGCGGTGGCGGCGGCAACCCCGCCAGCGGCAAGAAAGTGTTGACCCAGATCGCGGACGAAACCGGCGGCCGATTCTTCGAGGTTTCAAAGAAGCTCCCGCTCGACAAGGTCTACGACGAAATCGAACAGGAATTGCGTAGCCAGTACAGCATCGCTTATACGTCGGACACACCCACCGACGCGGGACGCATGTACCGCAAAATCACTGTCACGGTTCCTAAGCAGAAGAGCTACACCATCCGCGCACGCCAAGGCTACTACGCCACATAACCTGCACGGCGAACCCGCTCGCGGGCACAGTAAAATGGGTGCCTATGCGACTCTGCATCGGGCTTGCTGTTTTGATTCTGGCGGCGCTGCCGCTCTCCGCGCAACGTGGAGGCCAGCAGCCTCCGCCGCCGCAGGGCGCCACGTTGATCAAAGCCGGACGGCTGATTGACGTACGCGGCGGCAAGGTTCTCACCAATCAAGACATTCTGGTGCAGGGCGACCGCATCGCGCAGGTCGGGCCCGATATCGCAGCGCCGGGCGGCGCCAAGGTCATCGACCTGAGCCACTCCACCGTGCTGCCCGGCCTGATCGACAATCACACGCACGTCCTGCTGCAAGCGCACCCCACGCCTACGGATTACGACGAGCAGTTGATCAAGGAGTCGATCGGCTACCGCACGATTCGCGCAACTGTCTCGGCGAAAATCTCTCTTGAAAATGGTTTCACGGCAATTCGCGATCTCGAAACCGAAGGCGCGATGTACGCCGATGTAGACGTGAAGACCGCCATCAACCGCGGCATCATTCCCGGACCACGTATGTTCGTCGCCACGCGCTCGCTCGCGCCCACTGGCATGTATAACCCCACGCGCTTTTCCTGGGAACTGACCAATATGCCGACGGGAACGCAGTTCGTCGACGGAGTCGATGAAATTCGCAAAGCGGTACGCGAACAGATCAAGTACGGCGCGGACTGGATCAAGTATTATGCCGACGGCGGTACGCAGTTTCGCGATGGCGGCATACACTCGCGGCCCAACTTCACCGATGAAGAGGCAAAGGCGATCTGCGACGAGGCGCACCGGCTGGGACACAAGGTCGCGTCGCATGCAGGGGGACGCGAGGCGATCGAGCAGGCTCTGAAAGCGGGGGTCGATTCCATTGAACATGGCAACGGCATGGACGCTGCGCTGATTGATCTGATGATGTCGAAAGGCGCGACCTGGTGCCCGACGATTTACATCTATAGCCGCGGCGGACGCAACAGCGCATCGACCGATTTTCGCGCCTCGAACTTCAAGCTTGCCGTGCAGAAGGGCGCGAAGATCGTCTACGGCACCGACATCGGCGGCTACGACTGGAAGGAGCCGCAATCGGCGGACTTTCCCTACATGGTGAAGTGGGGCATGACGCCGATGCAGGCGATTCAATCCGCGACGCTCGCGGGCGCGACGCTGCTGGATCAGCAGGATCGCTTCGGCTCAATCGAAACCGGCAAATTCGCCGACATTGTCGCCGTTTCGGGCGATCCCATCACCGATATTTCGGCTCTCGATCACATGCAGTTCGTGATGAAGGGCGGCGTGATCTACAAGCAGTAGCTTGCTCTCGCCGGGCTACCAGGTTCCCAGCCGAAGTACAACGCCGGTGGTGAATTGAAACCCGTTTTCGAACGCAGTGCCGTTCACCGGATGGACGGTCGAATACAGGTATTCCAGGTTCAAAACACGTAGCGCCAGCGCGTCGTTCAGCTTGTAATCCAGCCCGGCTCCGGCCGTGAGCGCAAGTCCGGTCGACTCCCAATGCGACGTGTACTGATCGAAGAGCTC
>DATAUH010000405.1:0-7076 GCA_036268375.1 Bryobacteraceae bacterium
AAGCGCGGTCCCGGCCATCAACGGAGTGGCGGTCTGCAAAAGTTTACGGCGAGAAAATTTCGTGTCCATGAGCCCTTCCAATGTCGCGGTCCGCATTATGGCTGCCGGCGACCTCACGACTAGCGCGAGCCTAAATCACAATGGGCACGTTGGGCCGACGCCAGCTCGTGCGGGATCTCACTTTCGTCGATAGCGTCATCGCGACAAACGCCAAGCCGCCGAACAACGGAAATCGCGCCAGACGTGCACAATCCCGGATTATAAGCCCACGCACGAGTGTGCTGCGGAATCTCCGGCCGAAGGATTGTTCTATCGGTGCGGCCTCCGCGATAGAGTACTGGAGAATTCAGCGATGCGGCAGATTTTCGGGAAGGGTTAGCGGGAAGGCTCAGCGGCAGGATTACAGGCATCGTTGCCTGGTGGAGGGAGCCTCAATTGAATCGGCGGACGGGAACCATATTCAGATCGTGCAGGCGCCAGTCCACTGCGACCGCGACTTTCCTGGCGTCCTCCAAACGCTCGATCAGCCGGTCGTGATCTCGGGGCACGATGTAAGCCTCACCCGAGATGACATCACCATCTTCACGCAACCTCACCCGAGCCTCGGCCACCCAATCGAGTCGCACAAGCGCGTTTTCTACTTCGTCGACCACTCGATCTTTCTGCTGGGTCTCGATGTCGGTGGGACGTTTATTCATGAGCTGCGCGATGCTGTTGCGAAGGTTTTCGTAACCATCTTTAATGATCTCGAAAGATATGATGGCTGCCGCTGCGCCGTCTGCCCACCATAAGCCGAAAGCAATACCGGTGATGCCGGCCACACCGGCGAGCCCGGATAGCCAATCGCCTTTATCTACGGTTGCGGAGACGTGAAGCACCTTATCGTGGAGCGCCGCGGCCAAAGGAAGTTTCATACGGCCAAGCACGACAGGCGGGATCACGCTGTAAAGCAACACGGCTAACATAAGCCACCCCATCCAGATAACTCTTCCGGCGATCTCAATGCTTGGGATGCTGGCGTGTTCGGCCTTGATGAGCGTGGTCAGTGAGTCCGCAAGCATGTAGACCCCGAAGCTGGACAGCGCCATCGCGCCGCACAGAAAGCCAACCAATACCGCGCGACGGTAACCATAGGGAAACGCTTCGTCCGGCGGTTTGCGCCGATAGTGTACGCCTATTAAGAAAGAGATAAGGGGAACGAGACTGAGCGTGTCCTCCACCCACATGGCCTTCATCGCCTCCGACGATCCCATCACCATGAACATCAGAACGATGATCGAAATCATGAACACGATCGATATCCACACGAGCCGTGTGGCCCTGTGAAGGCACTTATGTAACTGCGGTGGCAAATCGTAATCGGCGCCGACGGCATTCATGGTTTCGCGCCCATCTGCTGTAAGAGTTCGCGTGTACGCCCGTTCTCCTGCTTCAGGAATTCCTGCAGGCGCTTCAGCCAGGCGTTTTCTCCCGGGGGCGTGGCTATCACGTGACTCCTAGTGCGCTTCTTGCGTGACTCCGCGCCGGGAGCATCCTGCTCCTGAAGATATGGGCGTGTCAGTCCGACTTTCTTGGACCAGGGCGTGCTCGACTCGATACCACCGATGACTAAGTCCAGTTCATAGGCGTCAAGTGCTTCCATGTGTTCCTGTTCGCTTCCCCAGTGCCATTCGGGGGAAGCCCCGAGTGAAGACGCGAAGTCGCGTACCATCTGGGGCTCAATTCCGAGCGGTTCGCCGGCGCTCCGGATGACCCACGGTGGATTCTCGACAAGTCCAATGCGGAGATGATGCTGATGCTCTATACGGTTGAGAGTGCCTTCGGGATCGCGCGGCAAAGCACCACAGCCATACGCGGCGAGAAGTGTCAGGACAATTGCCGCACGCGATTTGTATGCGCATCCAGGTCGGTGCTTCCGCCGTGCGCTTCCCGTCCGCGCTTCGCAGATCTGCGCAAACACGGTTCCCACGTCGCGCACTGATGGAGGCTCCGCTGTGTACGTCGAGTTCTGCTGTCCGTGGGCGAGCACCGACGGCGTCGATGCTCGCCGGAGCCCCGTGATCGAGATCGCACTTACGCGCACCGGCACTGCGCTTTTGGCGCTACGTCTTCTGTTCACTGGCCAAGGGTTCGCGAGTCGACTCCGGCCGGGCGCTGTTATCACAATCAGCGCCCGGGGGGCGATTCAATCACTTATCCATCTTGCTCAGAACCAGTTCCGACGCTGCGCGGGCAGTCTCCGGGAGAGCCCTCCATGCCAAGATATGATCTTCCTTCTCTTCCCGTTGTAATTGACGGGCGAGTTGCTCGGTTTCGGAGTCCTCGGTAAGTCGGGCTGCTGTAGCCAGCGCTTCGTACATACCCATCTCAGCCGCCGCCGCAGCGTAAGTAATCATCAGGTGCTGGGTACTCTTTTCCGATTCCGAGTGTCCCATCTGCGCAGTTACCGGAGTGAATGCCAGCAGATGCGCCAGCAGACTCTTTCCCGCGGAGCGATCGCCGCCTAACGCTTGCAGGCGCGCGTAGAGCCGCTCGTGCTGCGTTCTGGCCTTGTCGGACATCATAGACATGAGCGATTGAACTTCCCGACGGTCGCCGGACTTACTGAAACTCGCCAACGCATCTTCGAAGTTTCTCTCGGCTGCTTCGACATCCTGTAAGTAGCGGATCACTGTTTGCTGGACGCCTTCCTTTGCCGTCGCTGCAGTAAGTCCGTCCTGAGCCGCCGTCGAGATGAACGGCCAAATTTTTTCCGCCGTAGCTTGCTCTTCGGCTTGTATACGGCGCGCCAGATTTGCCGTTTCGCTGTCGCCGGCCGATTCCGCCGCAATTGAGAGAGCTTCGTACATGGCCACCTCGGCGTTCTCGACAGCAAATGCCATGATGAGATCCTGCGTCGTCCGCTCCTGCGCTTCATGCCCAAGCTGCGCCATCTTGGGTGACATGTTGAACAGATGGGCGAGGAAGCTCTTTGCGCTGGAAACGCTGCCGCCCAGTGCTTCCAAGCGCGTGGTCAACTGCTGATACTGCATGCGTGTTTCGTCCGCATGCCGCTCGAAAAGTTCTCGCGCTTGCGGCAGCGAGGCTTCATCGGCGAAACCGGTCAGCTGAGTCTCAAAGCTTTTTTCGGCTGCGATCGCGTCTTCCAGGTATCGTTGAATTGGGGAATCCATATCGTTTTCCTTTTCTTTGAAGTTATGCCGCCTGCGGTTTAAGAACGACCTTGATACAGCCGTCCTCTTTGTCGCGGAACGTCTTATACATCGCCGGCGCGTCATCCAGGGTGACAGTGTGGGTAATTACGAAGGCTGGATTGATCGCGCCCGATTGAATCTTCTCAAGCAACATAGGCAGGTATCGCTGCACGTGCGTTTGGCCCGCTTTGAGGGTGAGCCCTTTGTTCACCAATGCGCCGAATGGAACATTGTCCAGCACGCCAATATATACGCCTGGCACCGACACAGTCCCGCCTTTGCGGCAGCATAGGATGGCTTCGCGCAGCACATGCGGTCGGTCGGTCCCGAGTCTCACTGCTTCCTTTACACGATCGATCATCGCGTCGGTTGTACCGGCGCCGTGCGCCTCCGTACCGACGGCGTCGATGCAACTGTCGGGGCCATGGCCCGCGGTCATTTCCATCAGCCGCTGTTGCACATGTTCTTTCGTGTTGTCGATAATCTCCGCCTTGCCGCAGTTTTGCGCCATGGCGAGACGCTCCGGCACGCCGTCGATCGCGATCACGCGGCCGGCTCCAAGCATCCAGGCGCTCTGAATCACGAACTGACCCACCGGTCCGCATCCCCAAACCGCTACCGTGTCTCCCGGCTGGATCTGCGCATTTTCGGCCGCCATGTAGCCGGTGGGGAAGATGTCCGACAAGAAAAGCACCTCTTCATCCTTCATGCCGTCGGGAATACGGATGGGGCCGACATCAGCGAAAGGGACCCTGAGATACTCCGCCTGACCGCCTGGGAATCCTCCGAGCATGTGCGAATACCCAAAGAGTCCGGCAGGAGAATGGCCCATTGCCTTGCGGGCCATCATCGGCGTGGGATTCGATGTATCGCAAAGGGAGAAGAGGCCCATGCGGCAGTAACGGCACTCGCCACAGGAGATAGTAAAAGGTACGACGACGCGGTCGCCCACCTTCAGCTTCTTGACTGCGCGGCCTACTTCCACCACTTCACCCATCGGTTCGTGGCCAAGTATGTCGCCTTCCTCCATCGTCGGCATCATGCCGTCATAGAGATGCAGGTCCGATCCGCAGATCGCGGTCGATGTGATGCGAATCAGTGCGTCTCCGTCATTCAGGATCTGTGGCTCCGGTACAGTGTCCACGCGTACGTCGTGAGTTCCGTGCCAAACAAGTGCTTTCATCATGCGAGTTCTCCCGCGGATCGTTCCGCCCTGTTTCTAAGTAACACGCGGACGCGCATCATATATATGAGTTTGTGAACGCTGGAGTCTGAGTGCTGTGAAAAACGTTTCTTGAGGCGACTTCTTTCACAAGTGCCGTGAAGCGCTGTAACAAGGAAGAGTGCCACGTGATAAAGCGGGTACAGAGTTGGTGAAAACGCGCTCACGAGAAAACTGTTTCGTTTGCGATCCCACTAATAGGGTGTTCGTACTGACGCCCGCGTTTCGGCAAAAAGTCTGTGCTGCACCGCCGGTCAGAATCTATGCGAGGCGCTGGCCCAAACGTCGCGGGACGAAATTTGGCTAGAATCTCGCGGGGTCGCAAAAGCGGACGAAACCGCCGCGACATAAACAGCGACTAACCCGTTCGACGAAAACGAAACGTGAGCTGCGGGACTGTTAGCCGCTGTGGTATTCGAGATGCTAAGTTGCTTCCGCGGAAAGGCGGATCTTATACCAGGTGCGGAACCTGCAATCAGACCGCCCGGGTGGAACTGTGGGCGAGCCGGAATTAAGTGAAGAGGAATTACAGGAAGCTAAAGAGAAAAGCTCCGTCACCGTTCACGTCGTACACGAGGCTGTGCGCCGCGAGGGTGAGGAGGAACTGAAGCGCAGTAATTCGGCGCTGGCCTGGTCCGGCCTTGCGGCTGGCCTTTCGATCGGCTTCTCGGCGATCCTGGAGGGCCTGATGCGGTCCGCACTGCCCGACGCTCCATGGCGTCCCCTGGTTTCCAAATTCGGTTATAGCGCGGGATTCGTTCTGGTCATTCTGGGACGCCAGCAGCTTTTTACGGAAGACACCCTCACGCCCGTACTTCCTTTATTTCATAAGAAAGACCGCGCCACTTTGTGGAATGTGGCTCGCCTCTGGGTGGTTGTCTTTTTGTCGAACATGCTAGGGGCGCTTGCAATCGCTTGGACCCTCGGAAATACAGGCATTGTTCGGCCGGAGGTACGCGACGCAATAGCAGGGATCGCAAGAGAGGCAATCGCGCCTGGATTCGGGCTGGTGGTGTTGAGAGGCATTTTCGCCGGATGGCTAATGGCGATGCTGGTGTGGGTGTTGCCTTTCGCGGAAACCGGGCGGTTCTTTGTCATTGTGGGCATCACATGGCTCATCTCTCTCGGCGGATTCGCCCACGTGGTAGCGGGCGCGGTAGAGGCGCTGTTTCTGGCGACTACCGGCCTCACGACGTGGCAGCATGCCGTCGGCGGTTTTATTGTTCCGGCGCTGATCGGCAATATCATCGGCGGCGTCGCGCTGGTTGCAGTCATCAACCACGCTCAGGTCGTGTCATAGCCGCTTAAATCCGCTCTGCGCGAGCACCGCACTGCTTGATGCCCGGGCGGTCCTTGCCCGTCTTGGTCAATCCAAGTCTTTGCGCGATGTCGCCACAAGGGCGTTCGGCATTTCGTCCCACGTGCGGCCGTCCAGAATGCGGGCCGCCTTCTTCGTGTTAACCCCGCTCACTGCTTGAAGAAAAGTTGACGTTAGCGCGATCGCACTGATCGCCGATGTCCCTTACCCAATCCGGGTCCATATGTCCAAGAAGCGGCTGAGCGACGGAATTTTACATGCGCGCGTGTAATTCGCAGGCGATCAATGCTTAATAAATCGGCATTCTCGACGCTGACGCCCTCCAGATCTGCGGGAGGCTGCTGCCCCATTGAGTGTGTAGAGCTTGGAAATGATGGTGCGCCCTAGTAGACTCGAACTACTGACCTCTACCGTGTCAAGGTAGCGCTCTAACCAACTGAGCTAAGGGCGCACAACGGCGAACTGCCGATCGGGCGGGAAAAATCAGTATATCATCCGCGCACGCATGTACCAAGTGCGATCGCGATGCATTCCAGTCGTTAGCGCTAAAGTTGCGGTATGATTCCATGCGGGGAGCGCCCTAATGAAAATCCTGCCGCTATTGCTGATTGCCGCTTGCGCCGCGGCTGCCGACCTTTCGGGGAACTGGGTGGTCGTTCAGGATATGCACGACGGCACCGAGCGCCGAACGTATTTCGATCTCAAGCAGGATGGCGACCATATTACTGGCCACATCCGCGTCACGCAATTCTATTACGCCATCAAAGACAGCAAGGGCGGCCCCGATTCGTTCACGGTTACCGCATCGATGATGGATGGCCACAACGAGCGAACGGTCACGTATCAAGGCAAACTGCAGGGCGATCAATTGGTCCTGACCACCGCCGGACGGGGCGGAGCGCCAGGCGCGGAAATGACGGCCCATCGTACGGCCGCCGGCGAAGGCGCATATCCCAAGCGCGTCGAATTGCCGACACTACACAAGGTTTCTTCCAACGGGCTCGCCAAGACTCCGCCCATGGGCTGGAATAGCTGGAACAAGTTTCACGGGCGCGTGGATGACGCTTCCGTGCGCGGCATCGCGGACGTGATTGCTTCGAACGGGATGAAGGACGCGGGCTACATCTATGTCAATATCGACGACACGTGGGAGGGCTCTCGCGACGATGCCGGCAACATCCGCTCCAATACAAAGTTTCCGGATATGAAGGCGCTTGCCGATTACGTCCATTCGAAAGGCCTGAAGCTTGGGATTTATTCGTCGCCTGGACCCAACACGTGCGCGGGCTACGAGGGAACTTACGGTCACGAAGCGCAAGACGCGAAGAGTTACGCCGCCTGG
>DATAUH010000406.1:0-16059 GCA_036268375.1 Bryobacteraceae bacterium
CTGCTTCCTGTGTGGCAGAAGCGGATATTGACGCGGAGGATCATCCCGAGCGCGATCCACAAAAGGGACAGTGATGCAGTTGCCGCAGTAACAGGCGTGCGAGCACGATGCGTATCGTTGCGATCGAGTGCGGATTATGTCGTTCGGGGCGTACGCGGTGAGCCTCGCGGGCGGAAGTCTGGCGCCGGCCGGGGGGTAATGAATCCAAGATGACCGGTGCGGGCAGAGGGGGAAAAACGGTTCCGCTCGGCTACCAGGAACCCATAAGCTGCGACGCATAATGTTGCGTGGTGGTGGAAGCCGCGCCAGTTCCGGCCTTCAAAATGGCCCAGCCCCAACTCTTGTTTCAACTCCTCATAGTCCCGTTCGATGATCCAGCGGTGTTTGGCCATCTTGATCAAAGCTTTGAGTTTGGTAGTAGGCGGCAACGTCGATACCCAATATTTGGCGGGTTCCTTTTCTCCTCGCGGCCATTCGATCAGTAGCCATTCCTCCGGGTATGGTTCCGCTTGCTCGTAATCCCGATGAGCCGCGCGTACGCGAACGGCGGCGAAGCATGATTGCAACTTCCGGTCTGTTCCTTCTCGCCAAGTGATCTTCCGAAAGGCGGTGGGGGGCAGACTCATGGCTAACTGCTTCACCGAGACTGGTTGGTGATCGGTAGACCGCTGTAACAGCCGGGGAGGTCTTCCCATTATTCCTCGTGGCTTGGCGGGCAAAGGCTGTTTGCCTGGTTCCCAGACGGTCATCGAACTCTGCACACCCATCACGTATTGCAAGTTGAGTTCGGTGAGCCCGTCGCGAAATTCCGTGTTGATCCCGTAAGCCGCATCGGCCAGCACTACGCCTCGGTCCAAGTTCGCCGCAACCGCCGCACGGACCTGGTCCAGTGCGGTCGCCGGCTTGGTCTGAAACTCAACTTCTTCGGGTACTTCCGCCTTTTCCCGGCGCTCCGAATCCCCGGCCCATTCCGGCGCAAGCGCGTAATCTCTTCGGGCAATTCCCAGTTCACCAGCGGCGCCGCCCGATCCAGCGCGTTGGTTTTCTGTTCCAGCAACGCTCAGATCATATCCTCGCGTTCATAGCTTCTGTTATGCCGTGCGATCTCTTCGGCTCCGCAACTGATGATCACTCGGTCCACGAAGCCTTTCACCAGCACTTGCCGATGACCGTAAGCGGTGGGCGCCGAATAATCGTTGCGGTCGAAGCGAACCAGCGCCAGCGAAGTCACGCGCGTAGTTACTTTGGCGCAAGCTTCATAGGGCACAGCGGCGAGGCAACATCGCGGCCAAGTCCCGTTCCAACCGTGCCTCGATGGTTTCCGAGTGGCCTCGCAGTTTCCGCTCCCCCCACAGCCGGCATTCCGCTTGCAGCCGCTCATTCAGTTCGGCATAACTGCGGCAACGCGGGGCCGGCACAAAGAAGTTCCGGCGCGCATAGCCCAGCAATCCCTCTACTTTCCCTTTGTCATTGCCTTTGCCCGGACGGCCGAAGCGTTCCTGGAATAAATAATGCGAGACCAGTTCGGTGAATGCTTGCGTGCGCCGCCTGGCGCCGTCACCCAGAATCTTGGCCACCGCAAGCTTGGTGTTGTCATAAACGATGCTTTGCGGCACGGCGCCGAAATGGGCAAATGCTTTGCGCGTGCCCAAGAAGGTTGTCAAAAGGGCATCTGGGACCCATCTGCTTTGTCGATCTAGGTGTCGGCCCACGTGGAATCCTCCCCGTGTGTCGAGTTGCCCAGCGGATGAGTGGCCGATCAGCGAATGCGAGCTGGCCGCGATCGACTGCGACCAATATACAGCTTGTCGGTGTATACCGGATTGATGAGCAAGCCGCGAAGCGAAGGCGCGCTCTACCATTGATTTCCACGAGGAGATGCAGAGGGAGTTGCCCGAGGCACGCCGCGGCGCACGCACGCATTTAACCGAACCGGCGGCCGGCAGGAATCAGTGGAGCTGCTAACTCCTTGCATAGCGGCCCAAGAAACACTGGATCCAGGTTAGCTGGGTGTTTCCGAATGCACGACACTCTCTATGCCACTCGATAATTCCAAAACTGAGCTAAACTGCAGCAGAGCCAATTAGGGTGCATCAAGCACCCTCACTGAACGGAGACCTCGTGAAGTCAACCCGAATCCACACGACGCGCCGCACGATTCTCCAGTGCGCGGTAGCGGCAGCTGCGGCTCGCGCCGACACTTCTCCTTGGAGGCCTAAGCTGGGCATCTACTGCCGGTATTCGCCCGCCAATATCGCCTTCGCTGGAAAGGAGGGATTCACGGGCGTGCAACTGGCCACCGGCGGCCCTATCTCGCCGGACGCGACCGACGAGCAAGTCGCAGAAGTGAAGCGCTCGCTTGTAGCTCGCGGACTGACTCTCGTCGCGCTGAACGGAGGGGGGAACCATCTGGACCCGGCTGCTCAGCAGCGATTCGTAAAAATGATCGAGCTCGCCGGACGCCTGGGCGTGTCATTCATCGGCGGCTCTTCTGGCGCTATCGCTGGCCGACCGCTCGATGAGCAGGTGCAGGCGATTGTCAAGGCATATGAATCGCAGTACTTTCGCTTCTGCGAGAAGTATAACGTCAGAATTCTCTGGGAGCCCTACGTTAATCCCGCCAATATCGCAACGAGCCCCGTCGCCTTCGCGGCGCTGCTCCGCGCGTTCAACGACTCGCCGTATGTCGGCATTCAGATGGACCCATCCCATCTCGCCTGGCAGATGATCGACCCCGTCGAAGCCACACACGAATTCGGCAAATATATTTTCAACGTCCATCTCAAAGACACCGAAATCATCTGGCGCATGGTGCGTCGCGGCGGCATTCAGCCGGTCGACAATGCGAAGTGGTGGCGCTTCCGGCTGCCGGGTTCGGGTGTAGTCGACTGGAAGAGCTTTTTCACCGCTCTCGCTGATGCAGGATACGCCGGCGGACTGAATATTGAAAATGAAGATCAGTTCTATTATCCGAACTACGACGGCACTGATTTCACTGAGGGCTTTAAAGAAGGCTTCCGCGTGGCGCACGCCTATGTGCGCCAATTCGTGCCCCCGGGCTAGGGTCGGAATAACTTCATGCCGTGGTTACGGATCGTTTCCGCAGTTCGGCGGTAGAGGACGGCTCGCGCCGCCCTTCTGAGAAGTGACCCTGCCGAACTGGGATTATCTCACCCTGTGGCTCGGACGGCGGCGAAGGCGCGGCGCGGCGGACGAATGATGTTTTCTGTTGGATCGGTACTTCTTCCGGTTCGGCGGTGTCGGATTCGGTTGATGGCTCGGCGCGCATTTCCCGGACGTATTTCAGACCGATACGCTCCCTCGAGCCGCTTTCCGCAGTCGAATCGGGAATGCGAAGCGAAGGTGAGTTGGTGTTTCCAAATCGTTGATGGCATGGCGCGGTGAGGGTCGCCTCCTTTGGACCAACAAAATATCGTTTTCAGCTAGCACTTCCCCTTCCACATCAACTCTCTGCATGAGTTCAACGCCCGATCAGGCTAAGGTCGTCTGAGACTCCAAGCGTGGATTTCCGGTAGTATTGCGCGCCGGGCTCGACGACGATCCACCTCACCTGCCCTTGCGAATCATATTCATCGTTTCCATTCCTCCGATCATGCGCTGCGTCGCTGCGAGGGATCGGAAGCCCTGGCATGCTCGCAATCCCCGTTTTAATTAATGGCTCTGTGATCTTGTTCGATGATGTTATTCAAGTACTGCACGGGTCGACAACGACAGCGTCGGCCGAACTCGCCGATGCGCCGCAGCTCTGAAATAGCCCTGGGATACGACGGATTCCGGTCCATGTTGATCACTCGCGGTCGAGGGTGGCCGGGCGAACGCACAGCTTTCTGGAGGAATCGCTTACCCGCAACCGCATCACGTCTCGCGCTCGGGAGAAAGTCGATCGTCGCACCGGCCGAATCCACCGGCCGATAGAGGTAGGTCCACCTGCCAGCTTCCCTGCAATAGGTTTCATCCACTCGCCACGAGCGGTTGGTGTTCCGCAGTTCCGGGCGGCAGCGACGGTTCAGTTCCGGCGATTACCGTTGAACTCAGCGCCAGATTGTGACGTGATCGACGCTCAAGTTCCGCTCGGCCATGATCTCTTTCACTTGACGGAAGCTCAGCGGATAGCGCAGGTACCAGCGGACGCACAGTAGGATGATCTCGGCCTCGAAATGTCGCCGTTTGAACAGCGGCAGACGTTCGCGTCTCATGTAGACAGAAGCCTATCAGATGGCCCAACACTGGATTGCAACACTACCGACGGACGAACCTGGACGCCGGACGAGAATAAAGGATGGAGCGGCCTAGGAACGGAAATCTGCGATTCGCCGGACTGGGACTCCTGCGTAAACGCCTGAGACGTCGAGCGACTTCACCACCACTCCGCCTGCTCCGATGATGATGTTGCTGGCCAGCTGCATACCGTCAACTACGACGGCGCCGGCGCCTAGGAATACGCAGTTCCCTAATCTGCTCTTTCCAGCCAGACGGGCGCCGATCGACACGTGGCAACAGTCGCCGGCGACGCAATCGTGCTCGATTATGGCTCCGGTGTTGATGATGCAGGCGGCGCCGATGCTCGCCATCGGGCCTACATGAGCATGGTGGCCAACGAAACATCCGGGACCCAGTGTAGCCCCGTGGCCGATGGTGGCGACGGAAGAGATGACGGTGGCCAACGGTAATGCTGCGACCATTAAACGGTGGAACTGCGCCTGACGCCGCAGGTTATCTCCTGCGCATGGCAGATAAACCCACTTGCTCGCCTCGAACGGGATTTCCCGCTGCACCGGAAAACCGAGAAAGCTCTCACCCTCTCTCGCAGTCTCTTCGACAAACGTTAATCTCTCATATCCGGCGGCAAGGGCAACGTCGGCGACACTCCGGGCATGGCCTCCGAAACCTAGCAGGGCCAAGCCCGGGCGGTTGCTCATTGACCACCGCCGGCTCGCGCCGGAGCCTCCACAAGACTTTCCAGCACGCCCACGCAATCGTCAACCACATTGCGCCACGTCCGGCGCCGAAGCCTGGCGTAGAGCTCGTTCTGCGCCGCCAGCAGCGGTTCGCGATGATGGAGCGCCCATTCGATTCTCGCAGCAACATCGCGCCAGTTATAAGGATCAAATAACATCATGTCCCGGAGCTCCGGTTCGGTGATAATCTCCTCGGTAACGGAAATCCGCGCCATTACTACTGGCGTGCCGACCGATAGAGCCTCAGTCAACGTGAATGGGCAGCCGCCCTCGCTTAGACTAGGATTCACGGCAAGCTCGGCCAGGTGAAAGCAGGCCGCCAATTCGGGCGCGGTAAGCCCGTGCAGGCAGAGCACGTCGTTCTGGAGTGACCGCTCCCGAATGAAAGCGCCTACGGCTGGGAACCTCGCGGGATCCCCGGTGAGGATGAGCTTATCCGCTATGAAGCGTTTCCGCAGCAGATATTCGTAGGCGCGCAACAGCGTAATCACGTTTTTGTTGGGGCGAAACTGGCTGGCGTAAACAATGAACCGGCTGGAGCCGCTCGCGAGGGCTTTAGTGTAGTCGTTGAAGCCCGCGCGGCGGAACGCGCCTTCCAACAGTTGCTGACAATAATGGGTGGTTACCCGCTCGTTGTCGGGTAAACCACGTAACGTGATCGAGCCACGTAAGTCCCAGCAGGCATGCGGAACCACTTCGACTGCGGCTGGAGGGATCAAGTAGCGTCCCACAAGAGTGTCCCACTTCATGCGTGCACTATACGTCACGAAGCGCTCGCCCCCGCGGATGGAGTGTTCCAAGATCTCGAAGCTCTTAGCCAACTCCGGCTCGAGGCCGGCGAAGCCGATGGGAAACTCGGACGGCAATACATCGGGTACGCACATCAGCCGGGGCGCGGTAATACGGTTGAACACAGGCCAGAACGCGGTGGGACAATACCATGCTTGCACGTGACGCAAGGAATTGATCTTCTTCAGCAGCCGCTCGCCTTCGGCGTCTTCCATCATGCGGTAAAGACGCACGACCGGGCTTTCCTCACCGGGTCGGACAAACAATGACAGAAGGAGGCCGGGAGCCAAGTTCAGGCGCAGGATACGGCTGATGGAGCGGCCCCACCTCCGGAGGCGGGAATACAACGCGCGGCATATCATTAACAGGCCGAGCAACGGAACAAACGCGAGGCCAATGGCCGCAGCCGTGAGCACGAGCGCGATCCAGGCGACCACGCTGTGTGTGGCCATCAGGCGCCTTTCAAGGCGCGCGCGGCTATCTTCAGCGCGAGACCGGAGCCAGGCGGCAAGACTGAAAAACCGGGATTCCTTGGGGGCATGCTGCTTTCTAGCGCGCCAAGCCAAGGCGATCCGCAAGCCTACGGGCACTCCGCCGGTTGAGACCAGGTCGAACCCCGACGAAGGGATTCCTTCGCTTTCGCACAGCGTGAGGAACCCATCTCGCGACCACTCCGGACACGCGATCACAAATCGCACATCATCTCTCGTCACTGCCGCTTTCAGGAAGGCGATCAGAAGCCTGCCCAACCCCTCCTTACGCAAATCTGCGGTGGGACCGTAGGCAAGGCAGATACCGAAATGCCTCACAGACATTCGCGTACTACTTTCCAGTATTCGCTCGCGACCTCTTCCACGCTATGTGCGGCCAGAGCGTTCGTGCCCGGCAGGCGAGATCTCACCGACGGGCCGTGTTCCTCCATCCACTTGAGTTGCCGGGCCATCTGGCTTGGGTCGCCGGCTTCCATCCATGCGAGGTGCAGCCCGAATCGTTCGTTCATTTCTTCCATTGCCGGATAACGGCTCGATAAAGAAGGCACTCCCAGCTGCGCCGCCTCCACGACGCTCAAGGTGCCGTTGTCGACCTGGGCGGGATGCCAAAGAAACGAAGCCGTGGCCAGTTGACGCTGATAGAGCATCTCGGGAAGCTCACCTAGGGGGCGAAGCTTCTTAGCTAGAACTTTGCTCTCGGAAACGAGAGCGCGGAGAGGCTGGATGTGGGGCAGTTCGCTTTTCAGGAGATCCTTCGTATCAGCTCCGGTGACGCGGCATTCGAGGCGGCCATCCAGGACTTCATAATACTCGCGCAGCGCCCGCACCGCGTTCAGATGGTTCTTGTGAGCGGCGAGGTTAGTGGTCCACAGAAAGTGCGAATCGCCGGCTTCGCGGTGCGCGCACTCCACGGTTGGGCGCTCGGGGATCAGCATCGGAACCCTGAACAATCTTTCCCTGGCGATTCCGCCGTAGGCAAGAGCATCTCCTTCAGTGAAGCGGGTGGTGACGAGTACGCGGGCCGCCGCGCGCGCCGCCGCAAGAAAAGCGTAGTCTGCATTCTCGGGAAACGCGGCGTCGTAGCGTTGCAGATAGTCGAAGATAAGCAGTATGTAGGGGCGAATGGGCAGCAACGGGGCCGACAAGCGGTCACTGACGATAATCCAGAGATCGCAATCGCAGAACTGCTGCATCCCATCGTCCATCGCAAGGTAACGTTCGGCTGTAGGCCCCCAGGCGGAATGTCCAGCGAATTTCATGGCGCGGCGGGCTGCCGCAGCTTCGAGCGCCAGCCACGTGAGCGAGCGCCGGGGGATCTCCGGGGGAAGGCCCTCGTCCCACTTGTCGGCGCCCTCCTCCGGAACGTGCGGATAAGCGAAGACCACATCCGCTTTTTCGTCGAACTGCCGGCTTCCGGCCAAAAGAGCCTGCGCCAGCAATTTCGCACTGCGCAGCGTGCCTCCGCGGTACGGGACGGGGAGAATTACAGCGATACGCGGTTTCCGGGAAAGCGTGGAAGGCGGCAGGCTGCGCAGGCTGTCAACGACCTGTTCCATGCCTTGCCGCCACAGTGGTTGCAGCGTCTCCGGATGTAAGCCATTCAGCAAGCGAGGCTGACTGAAGCGAATCTCATTGATCAACTTCCGGTCATTATCGAGAATGCGGCGTACCTTGTGCCGGGCTTCCTCATAGCTGCTGCACCGGCCGGGCAAACCGTCTCCGCCGAAGCGATCGAGTATGCCTCCACCCATAAAGATCAATGGCATGCCGGCCCGAACGGCTTCAAAAGGGTGGTAGTGGACGTGATTCGGTTCCGTACTGTGATAGAACATGACCCTGAACTCGCGCATATTCCTGCGGTAGGCGTCGGCGGGCACAAATCCCAAAACATGCGGATCGTTTGGCATCAGCGGTTGAGCGCCGCCTACGACGTATGGGAAATCTGCAAACCAAGTCTTGAATTTCCGGTAGATTTGCATGTAGTACGGATTCGTGGCGACTTCCGGACAGACGAACAGCAGGGTTGGATCATGGCCAGTCCAATCCCCCCGCACCCGACAATCGTCCAGCCCTGCGGGCAGGTACACCTCTCGTCGCCGCAACCATGGCGGCTCAATAGAAGCAATATGCTCGTAAGCCGTTCCCATCCATAGCCGGCGTCCCAGGCCGTCCAGCATCCTTGTCCCTTGGCCATAGTGCAAGAGAATGCGGTCATAAGACATGTCCTGGGACAAGCCATAAGCGCGGAGAATCGCCACACCCTGAAAGTGGCGGGCCATGCTGCTGAGGAATGAACTGGATTGGACGATGAAGAAGAGAACCTGGAAGTGTTTGTTCGCAATTTGCCAGACGTCGCGGCCCGGATCGCTGTACCAGTCGGCGGCGTTCAGGATGGCCAGATCGTCAGGCGGTATCGAGAGGCGGGCGTCTTCCGAATAATCGACGCTGGCGCTGCGAAAGCCTGCTTCCATGGGAAAGGACTTCGGCAGAAAGACCTCGGCAAAGCCGAGTTTCTTCAGCATCGCGATTTCGAACTCGCGAGCAGTGGAGTGGCTCAAGAGCCACATCACCCGGGGAAGCGGCTCAGTCATTCGGTAGTCCATTCATCCGCTTATAGGCGGCGATTGCCGCTGCTGGCGGCCCGTCGAAGGCCAACTCGCCGTGATGTAAGACCAGTGCCCTTTCGCAAAGCGAGGCAACCGTCCGGAGATCGTGCGAGGCCAACACCAGTATCTCCGATTCCTGGACAAGTTGGGCGATTCTCGCCCGCGCCTTGACCATGAAGCTGGCATCGCCCGCGCCGATCACCTCGTCGAGCAGCAGCACGTCGCCTCCCACAAATGTGGAGATGGCAAACGCGAGGCGCACCTGCATGCCGGCCGAGTAGGTTGCCAGGGGATAGTCGATGAACTCGCCGAGGTCCGCGAACGCCACGATTTCCTCCTCGCGAGCGCGCACAAACGTTGGGGACAGACCCATGAGCAGACCGCGATAGAGAATATTCGCGCGGCCCGATGCGTCAGGTTCAAAACCCAGACTGAGATCCAAGAGTGCTCGCACATTTCCTTCGACCTCGAGGCGCCCGCTGGTGATGGGGTACAAGCCAGCCACGGTCTTAAGGAAGGTGCTTTTGCCGGCCCCATTGTGGCCGAGCAAGGCCACTTTCTCGCCCGTTCGAATCTCGGCATTGATATTCTTGAGCGCGTGGATGTCCTTTAAGGGAGGGGCTCCGCCGAAGAGCCTTCCGAGCATGCCAGCCATGGATCGATGGGCATAGGCGACTGTGGGATAGTACAGATTCACTGCGGAGAGAGAGATTCGGCTGGCGCTCATAAATAAAAGATCACCCGCCTCTCGGCTTTACGGCCTACCAGCCACGCACACACCGCGAAGAAGAGCGCCGTGCCCAAACAGAAGCTGTAGTTCGTCGCCGTCGGCCACCTGCCCTCCAGCAGTGGAGCGCGAACAATCTGCAGAAGATGGTACACGGGGTTGTCGTCGACCAGCGCTCCCAGCCCGGCGCGTCGAAACATATCCGCTTCGAAAAAGATCGGGGAAACGAACCAACACGCTTGCAAGATCAGAGTCATAACATTAGGCAGATCGCGGACGCGGCTGCCGATGTAGGCCAACAGAGTCACCAGCGGCCAGGCGATCAGCGCCAGCAAAACATAAATCGAAAGCGCGCTCACCCACGCGACGCTAATGCGTTCCGGTATGGCTATTGCCGCCCAGACGAATATCGATATGCTTGCGAGAGCCATGACCACAAGATTGGCAAGCACTGTGCGAAGCGAGTAGATAGCCAGGGGATGGCGACAGTTTTTGATGTAAGCGTCCGCCTGTACAAACGATAAGGCCCCTCCCGTGCAAACTACCGAGACGAAGTCCCACACGATGCTGCCGGAGATGACATAAGGGGCGTAGGTACGGATATCCATGTGGAACAGCCTGGAGAGCACAAAAGCAAGAATGAGCGCCAGACCCAAGGGCTGCAGAATGGACCAAAGGATTCCTAAGAATGAGCGGCGCCAGCGAGAGCGCAGATCCGACAAGGTCAGGTGGATCCAGAAGTGACGGGCATTCCAGATGCCGCCGAAATAAGAAAACATAGCGGGCGCTCAATCCGCGGCCGCAACATGGTGCAATAAAAAAGCCTCCGTAAGCCCTCCGTAAAATTCCCTGATGGAAGAACAGATCTGCTCGACTAGTTCTTCATCTAGGGCGGCATAACTCGGCAGGTTCAAGCCGCGCTCGCCGATAGATTCAGCCACCGGGAAGCGTTCCGCGGTACGGAACACAGGCATGGTGTGAGCGGGATGAAAGGTGGGCCTGGTTTCGATGCCCGCACAGCGCAGGTGAACTCGTAAGGCGTCCCGCGTGGACCGGTCAAAAGCGAGAGCCGAGACCATCCAGAACGAATGTTTGGCGCCCACCGGTTCACTGTGCAATTGCATCGGCAAATCGCAGAGCCTTGCGTGATACCATTCTGCGATCCGTCTCTTCCGTTCGAGAATTTCATCTGCTATCTCTAACTGCGCTAAGCCGACTGCTGCTGAGAGGTTATTCATTCTGAAATTGAAGCCCAGAACATCGTGCCAATACTCCCCCACGGGCGAAACTCCCTGGCCCTTCAAGTGGCAAACTTTGCGATACGCCTCGGCATCGCGTGTCACCACCATTCCACCTTCACCGGTAGTGATGGTCTTGTTGCCGAAGAAACTGAAGGCGGCGGCGTCTCCAAAGGTGCCGGTCGGCCTGCCGTGGAATGAGGCGCCAAACGACTCCGCGCAATCCTCCACCAGCATCAGCCCGTTCTCTTCGCATATCCCGGCCAATTGTTCCATGTCGCACGGCAGACCGTATAAATGTACCGCCATCACTGCCCTGGTACGCGAGTTTATCCTACGCCGTACGTCATCGGGATCCAGTTGCCACGTATCCGGTAGAGAGTCGGCAAACACGGGAGTGGCGCCCACGTGCGCAATTACATTTACAGAAGCGATGTATGTCAGGGTCGGAACGATTACTTCGTCGCCGGGTCCAACGCCGAGCGCCAGCAGAGCCAGGTGCAGGGCGGCCGTTCCATTGCAGATCGTGGTAGCGTGCTCGGCTCCCAGATATTGCGCAAACCGCGCTTCAAAGCGCGATATGAACGGTCCTTTCGCAATCCATAACGAATCGAGACACTCATTGACATATGTCTTCTCCAGGCCGCTAAAATAGGGCTGGTACAACGGAATCTTGATGGGATTGTGCGGCATCGTGATTCCAGTAGACGGCGGTAGGATTTGTCTCATTCGGGTTCGCGGTTCCTTCGTTTGTCAGACAGGGCTTCTAATGGCGCTTTGGAAGCGGCGGCAGATCGGGCCAACTTTGGGCGAAAGAAGATCCGTTAATTACCCAAATGACCACTCGGGTAGAGCGGAGCGACTCCATATCGCGCGCCAAGTCCTTGAACATCTGAGTAATCCCTCCCTCAGCTGCCCGCAGGGTGACAGGCTGATTGATCTGCTGCATCAGTTGCTGGAAGAAACCGGTTCCCGGTACGATTCTGTAGGTGGCATAGCTGTCACCGATCACCATGACAGAAGATCCTTCTGTCGAACCTGGAGTTTCGCCCGCCGGCTGCGTCGTTATAACGCGACTCCTCATCACCACCGGGGGTCCCAATTCCGCTTTCTCGGAATCCGTCAGCAGGGGAAGGAAATATCCGCGTACTGGCAGATCTTTTTCTTCCATCTTGTACCGGGGCGGTTTGGCCATCGCCGCAGCGGCCCAGGGATACCGCCGCAGCCTGCGCGCGACCTCTGTAGCGGCGATTCGCTTGGCGCGATCCGACCAATGCGGATCCGCCGCGAGAAAAAGGGCATCGTCGTCGGAGCCTCTCTGTTTCAGGAACTCCGGTAAGAGATCCACTATTTCCACATTCTGGCGCGAAAGCGCCAGGAGAGTTTTGCGCAGATAGGGCGCTATGACTATGTCATCGGGAACGTTGCCCGCAATGCGGGCTCCGTACACTTCCGCCAGATGGGGTACAGGCACGAAGATCAGATCGATCCCATGCTCCTTAAACCACAGACTGGCAGCTAAGACGATCTTCCATGCGTCGAATCTCGAGACCCAGTCCTCGCAACTCGCGATACCTGGCCGCCGATGCAATCCCACGTATTCCGCGTAGTCGGGCATTTCGAAAAACGGTGGTTTGCCGTCCATCCGGTACAAGGCATGTTTTATCTTCTTGTCGGGACTCTCTCTGACATCAGCGAAGCCATCTTCAATCCGGGAATTCAGAGCCGCGCGCGCCGACGCCGTTTGATCGAACCATTTCTGCCAATCCCCGCCAGCGGCTCTCTGGCACTCTTGTTCAATAGCCCGCGCGGTTTTATCGATTTCCTGTTCACGCGTTGCGGTGGCCGCCTCGGTACTCCATGCCGCAACTAGTATCGCAACGCAAACCCTCCAGGCTCCCGTCATTGTCTGCTTGTCTCCACACTGAAGAAAGGTCGAAGGTCGAGGTCGTCCAGATTATCAGCCCGCTGCATCGATTGGATTTCATCTCCGGCACGGCGCATCGGGATCAATTTCATTCTCAAGCGATCGCCAACAGCGAAACGGGCAGGCGGGAGCAACACGTGATCTCGCATTGCCACAAACACGACGATGATCTCACGTTTATCGTAGTGGCCCGACTCGATACGCTCTATTGAGAGTTTTAGATACGTGAGGCAATCGTCATAAGGCGCGGTTTCCGGCGCGGGCACTTGCGATGTTTTCACGATGCGCGCTGTCACAATCAATTCTTCGTTCCTCGCAGTATATCCCGGCTTGTGAGGAACCGTTCGGCCGACGGCGGACTCAGCTGCAGGCGCAGTTAGTTTCGGGATCGTGGCTTCCGGCCGGTTCCGAACGGCAGCCATTAGATCTGCTATTGGCAGGGGAGCGGGCAGCCAGTCCTGCCCGAGCAGGTCGCGCTCCGCGAATTCGAAGATCACTATTCGTTTGGCAGCCAATCGCTCTATGTTGTCGCGACGCGCGAGCTCCACTCGGGTGCTCGAGGAGCCGCCGCCGTCGAGCGCAATCACGTCGAGCGGCCTGTCCAAAGCGTAGGAGAGGTGCTCCGCGAACCCGGCCGCGCGGCCCCAGCCCAACGATGGCTGTGAGTATATGTTGACAAAACTGTCCCCCATCAGAAGCAAGTCGGCCAAGTGATCGGGTTTCCAGGGCTGCCCGGACGCAGCATCCACCACCTGATGAATTGTCGCTGTTTGGGGCGCGAAGATAGACTGATCGGGCTTTAGCTTCAACATGCGCACCAAGTCTCCCAGATTTGTTACACGCTGTTGCTGTAGCCGCATAGAGCCCTGATCGGCCGGCTTGGGTAGCACGGCCATCAACTGGATCCGTTGCGCCAGCGCGCGCGCCGTTTGTTCCATGAACTGTGGCGTCCAATGCGTGTCCTGCTCCAGATAGCGGGTGTCGTTGGCGGAAGTTTCGGCCGGCGAACAGTCGAATACTTCAACGCCCTGCGCGCGCAGACCTGAGACTAATCGCGCAAAGCCCCGGTTTTCGAAGGCGGACACGGGCGTGGAGCGGTCCAAACGGCTGGTCAAGCGCGCCGGCTCCATCACTGCTTTGTCCGGCACAGGCATGACGATCAGTCGAATGCCTGCCTCTTTCAGGTCGCGATTTAATTCCAGGAGCGCCGGCCGCGCGTCCGGGTTCGGAGCGTGGTCTCCGCCCTGAATGGAAAGTTCCCTGACTGTATTCTGGATGGTGCCTTTGGACGTTATGTCAGGCCCCGTGGCATAGTTTAGCCCCGGCTGGTAAAAGAGCCAGCCGCCGCGGCCCAGCACCACCTGATGATTTCCGTATCCCAGGGGACCACTCAGAATTCCCTGCACTCGCGGCTGGAAAAAATTCTTTAACCCCGACTTCTGTTCGAGATCGTCCTGGAAAGAGACCAGGAATTGCCTCGTGAGGATCGGATGGAACGCGGCGCTGGCTTTCCGTAGCCCGCCTTGCCAGAGCGCGATCCATGCATTGGAGACCGGCGCGAACAATTTCAGCGCCTGCGGCGCTTGTCCCTGGCTGAACTCAAGACCGGCCTGCGAGATGGGCACAACTGCCAGCATCGCGATGAAAAACCAAGTCATCACAACTGCCGTTCGCCGGCCGATCTCGGTAGATGCCAGTTCTTTCTGGTCTATTTCAGCGCGATCGACACGTTCCCCGCTTGTGATGAGCCGCATCAGAATCGGAAGTACAGGAACGGGTTGACCTGTTGAGTCCACATGAAGATGACGCTGAGCCCAAAGACTGCCAGGCAATAAGCGCCTTTCCACGGTGTAATCCGCTGGGTAAAGTTCCACGTTTGCGGAACGCCCCACACGACCAACGCGCACAACAGAATACTCGCGATGTGATACGGCGTGTAAATGGCGGCCGCCACCATGTTATCGCCCGGCAGCGCGGCGCCGGCCCCAAACAATGACCTCATGAACTCTAGCGCCCGGCCCAATGTCTCCGAACGGAAGAATACCCAACTGAGACACATCACGCCGAACGTCAGCGCGATACGCGCGACGCGCGGGAGACGGCGGAAGAACCCGCGGCCACCCCGGGAGCGTTCTAGGGACAGCATGCCGCCATGGATACCGCCCCAAATGAGGAAGTTCCACGAAGCGCCATGCCATAAGCCGCCCAGCAACATCACGGTCATTAGATTGAGGTGCGTGCGCACCTTCCCAAGACGGTTTCCTCCCAATGGAATGTACAGGTAGTCGCGCAGCCAGGTTGACAACGAAATATGCCAGCGCCGCCACAGGTCCGTGATGCTCTCGGCCAGGTACGGATCGTCGAAGTTCTTGACGAAGTAAAAGCCGATCATCAGCGCCAACCCAACCGCCATGTCGGAGTATGCGGAGAAATCGAAGTAGATCTGGAAGGCGTATGCAATTAATCCATACCAGGCGTCCTGCCAGTGGAGACCTCCCGCGGCGAAGACATTATCCGCGATGTGCCCCATCGGGTTTGCTAGCAACACTTTCTTGCCCATGCCCAGACAGAAGAATGCCGTACCGCGCGCGAATTTCTCGTAAGTGAAAGTGCGGAAGCGGATCTGGTCGGCAACGGTCTGGTAACGGATGATCGGTCCGGCGATCAGATGTGGGAAAAGCGATACATAACACTGGTAATCAATAGGATTCTTCAGCGGCCGGGCATCGCCGCGGTATACATCGATGGCGTAACTCATGGAGACGAACGTGTAGAAGCTAACGCCCACCGGCAATGCGATATGCAGGAACGCGATCACATCAGGACCGAATCCCAACTTGGCAGCGACCGCGTTGATGTTCGAAACCGCGAAATCAAAATACTTGAAGAACCCCAGAATGGAAATGTTCGAGACGATGGACACGGCTAGAGCGATCGTCTGCGCCCGGTTGCGTGGCTGGCCCTTCGGGAGATAGGGCAGGTCAGCTCCATCCATCGGCACGTGGCCGTATTTCACGAGCGCCAGCCCGCAGAAATAATCAACGTAGCTCGAAGCCAACATCAGGAGCACCCATTTCGGATTGGCCCAGCCGTAGAACCCGTAGCTCAGGATGGTTGACATGAGCGTGAAATAGCGGAACGGCAATATGTACGTAAATAACAGGAATATAGGCAGGAAGTAGAAGAGGAAAATGTGCGAACTGAACACCATTGGTGGTTAGCCGGGATGTAAGGATCAGTGCGAGTTCTATTGTTGCGCGCGGCAAGACCGAAGGTCAAGAAGGTTGCACGCCAACCTAAAA
>DATAUH010000407.1:0-10407 GCA_036268375.1 Bryobacteraceae bacterium
TCGCCCGCATGCGCCTGTATGTAAGCGTCAAGTTGCGAATGGATCCAGCCCACCGCGTGCGCACGCTGCTCGTCATTCGGCTGCGGCATGCCCGCGGGCGGCATCCGCTTCTGGCCGAGCATGGCGCTCACACGCTCCCAAGCTTGGTAATTCTCCGCAACCGAAGGGGCGGCGATCAGCTTCTCCAAACTGATTCCCGCCGTGGAAAGCTTATCGTTGTGACATCCAACGCAATACTGCTGAAACACCGGAGCAGGATTCGCAACCGGCTGGTCCGCGCCGCGAAGGCCGTAAACACAGGCGAGCAACGTGGCGGCGCAACCGCTCGCGATCAGCGCCGGACGCCGGTACGAGCTTCGAATCATCGGATTCCGCCTCCACCTCCGTTGCTTAATGCGCATTGGCCTATGCGCTCCATTTCTGCCTGAGTTTACTTGGTTCAAACCCCGAAGTAAAGCCGCCTAACACGCGCAAGATCATAGTCAACGCGGTCCTAATCGTCAGGGTAACTGCCCGCGCTGGACGGGCGCTGGACGAAGCCGCACGTAACGCTCATACGCTCATTTCGTCAACGACTCGACGCTGCCTTTCCGGTGGGCTTCCCGCCACTCAACAATCGCTCCGGCAATCTCTGATACTTCCGCGATCAGTGCTTCCAGAAAGTCCGAAACGTTTGTGCACGACACAAGATCGGCGCTCTGCCCTGCCCACATCGGCATCAGATCGGATCGTCCGGCGGCCTCGGCGGGACCCGCGACACTTCGGACCAGTGCGCGTTGCAGTGGATAAGGAAGAATTTCGGCGCCGGAGTGACTCATCGTCTCCATCAGCCGGTTTTTTATGCCTCGGGCAAGTCTTCCCGTGAAACCTCTCGTCAAGCCGGTATGCCCCGCCTTTTCGCGGAGCAAACAATCGCGGTGGATCGGACTCGCGCCGGACTCCTCACATGCCAGAAAAGCCGTTCCCATCTGAACCGCCTCTGCGCCTAGCGCAAAAGCCGCGACAACTCCCCGGGCGTCGGCTATTCCTCCCGCGGCAATCACTGGTACGTCGGCGATGTCGGCCACTTGTGGCGTCAGGGCCAGCGTACCCATCAGCGAATCTTCCGCCGGCTGCAGGAAAGAGCCGCGGTGTCCCCCCGCTTCGAATCCCGATGCAGCTATGGCATCAACGCCGGCGTCACGAAGAGTTCTCGCTTCATCCGGCGTAGTTGCGGTCCCGATCATGACAATTTTCCGCGCGCGGCACTCGTCCAGAATCTCTCGCGGCGGAATGCCGAATATAAAGCTGAACACCGGCACGTTGGCGTCGAGAAGAACGCGCGCCTGATCTTCAAATCGCAACGGTGAATATGGCTTGTACGCGGGATGTTCCACGCCTAACTCCTTCAGGTGAGGCATCACCGCAGCCAGGCTTCGCCCGAAATCCCGTTCATTCGACGTGCGCGCGCCTTCATCCTCCATCGACACCCAAAGATTCATCGCGAACGGCCTTGACGTAAGAGAACGGATCTGCGCGATGATGTCTTGGATCGCTTCAGGAGCGTATCCATGCGCTCCGAACGATCCGAGCCCCCCGAAATTGGAAACCGCCGCCGTCAATCGCTGCGTGGGGACGCCGCCCAGCGGCCCTTGAATGATCGGATACTTGATTCCCAGCTTTTTCGTGAGCCGGTTTTCATTCCACAGTGCAGAGTTCAAGCAGGTACCTCGAATTGGCTTCGTCTCGACCAGCATAACGGTCCAAAGACCCGCGATGCCATACGGCGCCGCACTAAATGTTGATGTCCGAAAACCGCTAGTCCGCAGCCGTTCTCCCTGGGAAAATCGAAGCATGGAACTTCCGGAGCGAGAGATCTGCTATCGAGCGCTCCAAAGCCGCGACGCTCGATTCGACGGGCTTCTCTTCGTCGGCATCACATCGACGGGGATCTACTGCCGTCCCGTTTGCCCAGCCCGTACCGCGAAACCAGAACATTGCCGCTTTTTTGCTTCGGCGGCTGCCGCTCAGGATGCCGGCTTCCGTCCCTGCCTGCGATGCCGGCCAGAGACAGCGCCAGACCTCGCGTCGTGGCGCGGAACACACAATACCGTCACCCGCGCCCTGGCTCTCATTTCGGAAGGGGCATTAGATGGCGAAGGCGCCGGCGTGGAAGCTCTTGCGGAGCGTTTGGGCGTGGGTGAGCGCCATCTGCGGCGGCTTTTCGTTCAGCACCTGGGCGCATCTCCGATCGCAGTTGCCCAAACGCGGCGCGTGCTTTTTGCAAAACACTTAATTCACGAAACCACCATGCCGATGACGGAGGTTGCACTCGCAGCAGGCTTCGGCAGTATACGGCGCTTCAACGAAATCTTCTTGAAACTGTTCCGGCGGCCTCCGCGCGCGCTACGGCGAAAGGCCCCGAGTGGGGAATCGGGCGTCGCGCTGCGGTTGCGCTATCGTCCACCGTACGATTGGGACTCGCTACTGGCGTTTCTCGAAGCGCGAGCTATCCCTGGCGTCGAAATCGTCGAAAACGGCCGCTATTCGCGCACGGTAGCCATGGATGGCTTCACGGGCAGCATTGAGGTAAAGCATCTTCCGGCCCGCCAAAGTCTCTGCGTCACGATTCGCTTTCCGCACGTTCAATCGTTTCCAGCCATCATTCGTAACGTGCGCCGCGTATTCGATCTTGGCGCCGACATCGAAACCATTGACGCCCACCTCTCACTCGATGATCGCCTGGCGCCCCTGATCGCGGCGCGCCCGGGACTGCGCGCTCCAGGCGCATGGGACGGCTTCGAAGTGGCGGTGAGAGCAATCTTGGGGCAACAGATAACGGTTGCAGCGGCTCGACGGCTCGGCGAGCAGTTCGTGCACCGGCACGGGGCTCGCGTTTCAACAGAGTTTTCGGCCGACCCTCGCCTGACACACGTTTTTCCGGATGCGCGGCAAATTACGCGCACGCATTCCATCGACGTGGGCATGCCGGCGGCACGGCAATCGTCATTGAAGGAGCTAGCGGACGCTGCGGCGGCCGACTCCAATCTCTTCCGTACTTTCGGCACGATCGAAGAAGCCATCTCGCGATTACGCAAAATTCGCGGCATAGGCGAGTGGACAGCGCAATACATCGCGCTCCGCGCACTTCGCGAGACCGATGCATTTCCGGCCGCAGACATTGGATTGCTTCGCGGGGCGGAGCACCTGGATGGATCCGCCTTCACTGCTCGCAGTTTGCTGACGCGCTCGGAACCGTGGCGACCGTGGCGCGCCTATGCGGCGCAACACCTTTGGGCGGCGGGCGCGGAAAAAGCTACAGACAGGAGGAGCATGCATGGCTGACGTTTTAGAGTTATATATCGATCGCATCGAAACTCCGATAGGTGAACTGCTGCTGGTGGCGGACGGCGACGGGAAATTGCGCGCGCTCGATTGGGCCGATTACGAAGAGCGCATGCAGCGATTGCTACGGGTGCATTATGGCAAGGCGGGATTCACGCTGACGCCCGCGCGCAACCCTCACGGGCTCCGAGACAAATTGGAGCGCTACTTCGCGGGCGACCTGCACGCAATCGACGATATCGAAGTGAAGACGGCAGGGACGGCATTCCAGCGCACTGTTTGGAAGGAACTGCGCAAGATCCCAAGCGGCGCTCCGATTTCTTACTCAAAACTGGCATCGCAGATCGATCGGCCCACCGCGGTTCGAGCCGTAGGTCTCGCGAATGGATCGAACCCTGTTGGCATCGTGGTTCCGTGCCACCGCGTGATCGGATCAGATGGATCGCTAACCGGATACGGCGGCGGTTTGAACCGCAAAAAATGGCTGCTCGATCACGAACAGAGAAATGCGACTCGTGACCGATAGCGCCTCGGCCAGCGTCGGAACGGAGCGATTTTGCATTCAAAAACGCCAGCGTTCGCAATGATCGAGTCGTCTGCCGCGCGTCTACCAGGCGCCCGCGGCAGACACAGGGTCGCGACGCCGCCTGCGCCGAAACACCAGCGACGCCGCCACCAAAACTGCGCCTGCCAATAGCCATCGCAGACCGCCCACCCAAAAGCTCAGCGACGACGTTGCAGGCGCCACTCCAGAGTCCTCATACTGCAGCTCGTACGCCGATTGAGTGTAATTCCGGTGTTGCGCCGCGATCCGTATAGCCGGATCGCGCGGCACGAGGCAATTCACCAGATACGCGGCAATCGCCCTTTCGTGATGATTTTCGAGAGTAAGCCTGCGATTGCGCTCGCCGCGAGGCAGATCGGACATAAAATCCAGCTCGATCTCGCCTCGTCCCTCTTTCATTTCCTCGATAGGTGGGAACTGCATCGAAACCAGGAGCGGGTTTAGGCGGTGCCCGTCAATCGCCAGGAAGAGGTCATTGAGCACGCGCTGCGCGTAAGCTTGCTGCTCTTCGCGGGAGATCACTCCGTTTCCATCCGTGTCGATTTCAGAAATCAGTTTCGGAAACACGGCAACGCCGGGCGTCAAAATCATCTCGGCCTGAACGCGGTCTTCCTCAATCGAAACAATTGTGTTTTGGAGATACTCATCCAGCCGGTGCGCCCACACAGGCGTCCCGGCCAGAATGACAAGCGCAATTGCGCCGTTAATTCTCATTTCGCCACGAGTTTCCGCCCGTAGTCATTGGTTGGATCGCGATACATCGTGTGGACGTGCAGCGCGGGGTCTCCCCCCAACTCCTGCGGCGCATACTCAATCACCAGATGCGGCCCCTGTATACGGTAGTACGCCGTGATATTGCTTCCAGCAGCAGCGCTCGTTGGGCCGCTCCACGCAAACCACGTGTCTCTGATATCGGCTTTGAGCTCCGCCATACGAGCCGCGGCCGCGGATTCGTGAACGATTCCCGCCCACTCGGAGATCACGTCCAGCAGCATCGCCTGTTGCTTCTCATTCATGTCCGAGGCCTTCAAACCTTCGGGCTGTATGGTCTTGCCGTCCTGTCCTGGACCCAGTACCAGATCGGCCATACGCGACCCAAGGATCGCCTTCTTCCGCTCGTTCTCATCCAAAGCATTCAGCAGCGCCAGCGCCTTGTCGCTCTCCTGACCCAGCGGCCGCACCGTCTTTCCATTGCTTGTGTACAGTGCGGGCTGAGCGCCCGTAAGAGTTGGCGTCAAGATTCCCTGCTCACCCGCAATCGTGATGTTGAGCGCCAGGTGGTGCCCGCCAAATTGCAATATCCACGGGCTCTTCTCCGACGGCGTTCCCAGAATAGAGATGTAGTACAGATCCTTTCCGAAATTCGCGCCCCCACCTCCCGGGCCGCGGCCGCGGCCGTTGCCATTCATCGGAGGAGGTCCGTCGCCTCGGCCGGACGGCGGCGTTCCATCCCCTCGGCCGGCCTGCGGCGGACCGCCGCTGCGGCCGCGACCAGGCCCGCCTGTGCCACCCCCGTTTCCTTCACTCGTTTTAAGGACTTCGTCGGCCTCCATGATCTGCAGCACCTTCTCATATCCGCGCGGGCTCAGCGCCACCGAAACCAACGCCATTGCGGCGGTCTGTTGCGCCTCGGTCATCTCTTTGAGACTGACACCTCCGCGCGGCACGAATGACGTCGGCAAATTGGACCAGCGCTTACGCTGTTGTTCGTCGTCAAACGCAGACATTACTGTCTGCTTCTGCTTCGCATCCAACGTCGCCAGGAAGGTATTCGCCGCTTTCACGATGCGCTGAGTGGCTGCCTGCCCAAACGCGCTCGAAAGCGACAGAACCATCAACGCGGATGCCCGAAAAATGCGGGCTGACTTCATAAGTTTCGCTCCTACGGCCGGCTGAAATTTCCCGGCGCGACAGTTACCCATTTAACCTTGACTACTTCTTTGATACGCCCGTCCGCCCACTGTGTGTCATTAAGGAGTATTATGCGCGTAGTTATTGAAAACCTCATCGTAGTCCGGGCTTATCTCGCTGAGCGCCGTTGCGCTTGCGTTTACGGCAGCTCTGCCTGGGCCGTGCAGGCTGAGTTACGCACTCGCAACGCAGCGCTGCTTTGCGCAACAATGCCCAGCAAAGTTAGACCGAAGGCGATCCATAACGCGCGTTGCGCTAGCGCCGTTACAACGGCATCGGCCGGATTGGGCAAGTTCCACAGCCGCTGCACAATCCAGCCCGCAGCAGCGGTTCCTGCAAACACCGCGCCGCCGTTTCGAATTGCCCCGTATAGGCGACTACGGCTGAGTAGAATCAGCGACGGTAACGTCGCAGCGACAACGATCAATTGCATCGCTTCGATGCCCAGATTAAAGCCCAGAATGCTGGCGGCCCGCTCCCAACTTCCCAGTCCAAGCCCCGCAAGGGTAGTTGCGAATGCCAGACCGTGAACCAGGCCAAAAAATCCGGCGATCACCGCCTCCCGGCCCGGAAACATCGGACGCAAGGCGTGAATCGCAGAAACAAGAATAGAAAAAGCAATCAGTACCTCAATCGGGCGGCTCGGGACATGGACCAGGTCCAACGCACCTGCGGCCAACGTTGCTGAGTGGCCCAGCGTAAACGCTGTCACGATGCCCGCAATTTTGATCAGGCAGCGCCGCACATCGGAATGACTTGCCCACCTGCCATTCCGCACCAGAAGCGGCGCAGGCAATAACAACGCCAACAGGAAGAGCAGATGATCCGTCCCTTCCGCAATATGGCGCATACCGAGCCGGAACACGCTGCCCAAACCGCTCCACCACGCTCCATTTCTTCGATCCACCCGAACTGTATCGTCGTTTGCCCGCAGGACTGCCAATAATTGAGGGTCGTTTGCGAAGGTGCTGGTTCGCCAATCCGTACGTACGGAGACCAGCATTACCTGTGAAGGAATGCGGTCCAAAAGAACGCCGCAGTGCAGCTCGAAAAGGTCCGCGCGCGCGCCCGGCGGAGGCAGTAGACGAAGATGTGCGACCACATATGGGGAGCCTTCTACAACGGAGATCTGCGGCAAATCGAGTAAATCGATCTCAAATGCTCTCCCATCGGAAAGCGAAGCCGAAAAGTTGCGCTGAATATACTCGGCGACACGCACGCGCTCCTCTTCATTAAGACGCTCAATCCCCTGCGTCGCCAATGCGCCGTGTACCCGCTCCGCCGGCAGTTGCAACTCCGCATCGGCGCCGTTCCCCCGAAAATCCAGCAGCAGGGAAGCCTGATACATCGAGTGCGCGCGTAACCAAAACGCGCAGCACGCCAGAAGCGTCGCGCAAACGCAAAATCGAACGGCGCCCCGAGTCATCTCAGCGTCCTCATGCGGTTTACAGTCGGCAATGTTCTCTCACAGTTAAATCACGCCGATCAGAAGCCCATTATTAACTGCGAAGCCCATCTTCGCGTCGCTCCGAATGGCATCGCTAAGCTCTCGATGTCTGCGCGGCTCGGAAAAAATATACCGCCAGCATCCGATTCTCTTCATACTCACCTGCTTGGGATGCGTCACGCGCCCCGTATGTAACATTAAGGATTGTATTGAGTCGTTCGCGACGCCCGCAGGGAATCAACCCTTCGAGCCCATAGCCCTTATCATCGGAGTAGGAGCGTTTTCGAATGCAAGCCCACCCAAGTCGAAGCGCCGAATCCAGCGCGCCGGTTCGCCTCAAGAGAGTTTACGAGCCGCCATCCGAGCAAGATGGCAAGCGAATCCTGGTCGATAGACTCTGGCCTCGCGGACTCACCAAAGAGAAGGCCGCGGTCGACCTTTGGCTGAAAGACATCGCGCCCAGCACGGAACTGCGCAAGTGGTTCGGTCACGATCCGGCTCGCTGGACCGAATTTCAGAAACGATATCGCGCCGAACTAAAGAGAAACAAGGAAGCAGTCTCGTCTCTACAGCGCGAAGCGGAATCCGGGCCCGTCACTCTTCTCTACGGCGCGAAGGACGAGAAACACAATGAGGCGCTGGTGCTTCAATCGCTCCTCGCATCGGAAAAACACGGTTAGCGCTTGTCTCGCAGAGTGATTGCCAACGGCATAGACCCTCTTTCGACAAGACATCGCCTTGCTGCCGAGTTACCCTCGAATTGAGTGGGTGTTCGTCGAACAAGAAGTGATAAATCGACGCCGAACCAGCCCCGCCCGCACACGACACACTCATGACGGCCCAAAGCGTCCTCAGGTCCCGCACGATACAACACGAATCGCCTGCGCACGCCGACAAGGATCGGCGCAAGAGAGAGGCCCTGCGAGCGTCCTACCGTCCGCGGAGAGTCAAGATCCTCTTCGTGGGCGAATCGCCGCCTGCATCCGGGCGATTCTTTTACAGCCGCAATTCCGGGCTATACCGCGCCTTACGCGACGCATTCCAACGCGTCGACAAATCGATCGTGGAAGAGAATTTCCTCTCGATCTTTCAGCAAACTGGCTGTTACCTGATCGATGCATGCGGCCAGCCTGTCGACCGCATGCGCCCGGCGGCGCGAAAGCTGGCTTGCATCCAGGGCGAGGCGCCGCTCAGCCGTCGCATCCGGGCGCTTCAACCCGAAACCATCGTCACTCTCGTGCGCTCCATCGCCCCCAATGTGGAACGCGCAGCCCTGCGCGCCTCCTGGACCGGCGCCTTGGTCACCGTTCCGTATCCGGGACGCTGGGTTCAGCACCGAAAAGTCTTCTTGCGACTGCTCCTGCCTCACCTGAAAACGCTCTTCGTCTCGAACTCGGAGACGACTGCAAGCTGAACAAGCTTCGAACAGCGCGGGTTGATGTCGAAGCAAATCGCAGAGACGCACAGCCCCTATCGCGTGCTGATAATTGCGTCTACGTTCGAGATCGGTATCCGCTTCAGATCCGCCGCCGTCGCAAATACCTTCTCTACCGCTACGCGTATCGGCGCCCCCTGCACATCCTGCTTCAAGCGAAAATGTACAACCGCCAGTTCCCCGCTCGCAATCGGTTTCTGCCCGCCCGCCAGGATGCACGCAAACCGCACCGCACCCGCGACATCGCTCTTGTTGTCCGTCTTCGCGCACGTGATCGATTTCGCTGCGCCCTCAGCAGCCGGACCGGCCGTCAGATCCCGCGCGGTAACCTCTACCGCGGGCGGGAATACCATCTCCCACTGGATAATCGCGGGCTCCTTACCGCTCGGCGATTCCAACCAGATAGAGAAGGACGCTGGGGTTGACTGCGATGCGTGCGATGGAGGCACCCGTAAGCTTTGCCCCGGCAGCAGAGCCGCCGAGAGTATCCCGGCCAAGAGACATCTGCTCATACGGATGCATAATAGCAACCTTCACTTACGCGGTCTGTTTTTATGCCGCCGCTAACTCGTCGTTAAGCCGTAAGAGTGCCTGCCTGGTGCACGCTCGAGGCATGTCGCCGCGCTACTTCCCAAATTGCCAGTTCAGTCCGGTTGTTTACTGCTACCTTCCTGAAAATCCGGTTCAAGTACTCTTTGATTGTCCCTTCACTCAACAACAAGACGTGTGCAATCTCCTTATTCGCCTTTCCCTGTGCCACTAACCCCACCACCTGCGATTCCCGAAACGTCAATTCCTTCGTGCGTGCATCCCGCATACTGCTCTTGGGCTTACGGCATTGGCGGCATACCCTCTCGCTCTTGTCAGCAGAAAATTCGCTACCACAGCGGCAGCAATTTTTGGCGTTTTCTCGGTGGTTATAAATAGAATTCATACTAATATCCCAAACGTGTTCTGAAGAATGATTTACTAGGGCAACTCGACAACCACTTTTCGCCTCCCTATCGCCTCATCACTCCAACTCACTTAAACGATTTAACCAAAAATGACACAGAATACCCAGGAATATCCCTAATTTTGCACAATTAACCCTGCCGGTACGTTTCCATACCAATATTATGTGCTTCATGAACCAATTTACACCGTAGAATTTCCACTGTTGATTGGGATTTGTGAAATTTATTCGCTTTTGGAAAGGTGGGGACAGCGAGCGCCAACATGTTAATCGCTCGTGTGACAGACTCCGCAATACGCCGTCTTCGGTGCATTCTAAACCAAAGATACTGGACAGGTTCGGGCCTTTGAAGAGCTCCGGCGGGTGGGTACGCTTCGCGTGCAAGCCGCGGAAGATGTCCGGCGATTTCTCCGTTGCCGCTGCCTTGCCGCCGACCCAACTGCCAACTCTCGTCAATACCTTTCCCGGAGCGCCAAAATGCCGCCGCTCAAATCACATAAACTATGCGTCCGGTGATTTTATAAAAGCATGTCTATTGAATATTTGTCTCGTACGAAACTGTAATTTTGTTGCTGCTCAGTCTTAATCCTTCCGGACTCAGACCAGTTAGATAAAGAGATATCTCGGATGATGTTTTAATCTCAGGAACAGACAGTAATATCTCGAATAACCCGGATTTTCCCACTACTTGACTTATTGCATTAGGCGCAATGCTCATGTCACTTAGTTCAATCTTTACATTTGTAAGTTGTTCAATTCCAGTCGCGTAA
>DATAUH010000408.1:0-10348 GCA_036268375.1 Bryobacteraceae bacterium
CGCGCTTTGCCTTCGATTGCGCCCTGACTTCGATTACAATGTAGAAGCCATGCCGCTCTATCGGATCTATCGCATGAAAGATTCGCCACGGCAGCAGTTCCGCTGGGCCCCTCATGTCTCCGGCTGCGCATCGGTTAAACCCAAAGATTACGAGCAGCGCGGTGAAATCGAAGCCGTACATGAGTACGATGCCTGGAAGTCGCTGCGCGAATCGGGCGACGCGCTGAACGTGGGCGATCTGCTTGAGGCCGTTGACGGCCGTCTGAGCATTTGCAAGTATGTTGGCTTCGAGCCGGCGCAGTGGGTGCTTCCCGAAGTGAAGCCCGCCGATGCGGCTGCGCCGCACCCCGCCTCAAGCGAGCCGGTGGCCGAGCCCCTTTCCACTTAGGAGATTTTTCATGGTTCGCGATGTTCGCCTCGGCGATGATATCGATGATTTTTGTGTTCGCTGCAAGCGCGTGATGAACCACGCCGTGGTGTCGGTGGTCAGTGGCGTGGCCGCCAAGGTCCGCTGCCGCACTTGCCACAACGATCACGATTTCCGCCATGAGCAGCCGCCTCCGCCGAAAGTCGACCCCCGCAAAGCCGCCGCGTTAAATGGTGTGCTCAAGGCCGTCGATCCGGCCGTTGCTGCCGAAGTCGATTTAGAACTTGATGTGGCGCCGCTGGAGGGTGACGCGCTTGAGTCTGCCGAGGACGTAGAGATCGCCGAAGGCCTCGAGCCGGAGGCCGTAGAGACAGAAGCTGTCGAACCGGAAGGCGCAGAGGCGGAAGCAGAAGTAGAGATAGAGGCAGAAGCTGCCGCCGCCCCCGCGAAGGCCGCAAAAGCCGCCAAACCGGCCAAAGCCGCCGCCAAGCGTAAGACGAAAGAGAAGAAATAGGTGCTTCTGACGCGCCGCGGCCTCCTGATTTCGGCCGGCCTGCTCTCCTCAGGCGGCGCGTTCGCTCAACAATCTCCCGCCGCAAAAATCACTGCGCCGCCCGCGCCTTTTGGAGCTGTACCGTCCGCCCGGCAATTGCGCTGGCACGCGCTCGAAACCACCGCGTTTCTTCATTTCACCGTCAACACCTTCACCAACAAAGAGTGGGGTTACGGCGATGAAGACCCTTCCATCTTTAATCCCACTGCGTTCGATGCCGATGCCATCGTAGCTGCGCTCGCCGCGGCCGGCATGCGCGGCGTCATTCTCACCGCCAAGCATCACGATGGTTTTTGCCTCTGGCCCACCCAGACCACCGATCACTCCATTCGCGCCAGCTCCTGGCGCAGCGGTCAAGGCGACGTCGTGCGCGATATCTCCGCCGCCGCTGCGCGCGCCGGACTCTCCTTCGGCGTTTATCTTTCGCCGTGGGATCGCAATAATGCCGCTTACGGCACGCCCGCTTACATCGATATTTACCGCCGCCAACTTACCGAGTTACTTACCAATTACGGGCCTATCTTCGAAGTCTGGCACGATGGCGCCAATGGCGGTGACGGTTTCTACGGCGGCGCTAAGGAGAAACGCACCATCGACAAGCGCACGTATTACGATTGGCCCAAAACCTGGCAGTTGGTTCGTAAGTTGCAGCCGAACGCCGTCATCTTCAGCGACGTCGGTCCCGATGTTCGCTGGGTGGGCAATGAGCGCGGCATCGCCGGCGACCCCTGCTGGGCCTCGTACGACCCCGTTGCCGCTAATGGCGGCCCCGCCTCTCCCGGTGATGTCCGCGAGCGCGAATCGCCCGCCGGAACGCGCCACGGAACCCGCTGGCTCCCCGCCGAATGCGACGTCTCCATACGGCCGGGCTGGTTCTGGCATGAGAGTGAAAACGCCGAAGTAAAGCCTGCTGGAACGCTGATTCGCCTTTATTACAACTCCGTCGGGCGCGGCGCCAACCTGCTCCTTAATGTGCCGCCCAATCGCGAGGGTCTGTTGTCCAAGGAAGACATCGCTTCGCTGGCTGAGTTCGGCAAGTACCGCCGCGAAACTTTCGCGCGTAACCTCGCCGCCGATTCCAAAGCTGCCTCATCCAGCGTCCGTGGAAACTTTACACCTGCTAACTTGGTCGACAATCGCCCCGAAACTTACTGGGCTGCCGACGATGCCGCGCGCGAATGCGAAGTTACTTTCGATCTTCCTTCTGAGAAGTCATTCAGCGTCATACGTATCGCCGAGGCTATCCGCTTCGGCCAACGCGTGGATGCGATCGCTGTCGACCGCTGGAACGGCAATGCGTGGGATCAAATCGCCACCGCTACCAGCGTAGGTCCACATCGCCTCGTCCGGCTCACTGCTCCCATAAAAGCGCAACGTCTTCGTCTTCGAGTTACTCAAGCCAGCGCCAGTCCTGCCCTCAGCGAGTTCGCAATTTACGCAGAGGCGTAAGTTCCACGCAGGTACGCACCCGCACAAAATTGTGTAAACTGGCGTACGCTATCCAAACTTTGACCAAGCCGAAGCGTAATTGTAACTGATGGTTTCTATACTAGGCCTTCAACCTCGGAGGACACCCTAAACCAATGAAACTGGCTTGCGCCCTATTGCTGTCTCTCTGCGCCATTGCGCCTGCTATCGCGCAATTCGAATCCGGGACGGTCCTGGGAACGGTTCAGGATCCCAGCCACGCGATCGTATCGGGAGCGTCGGTGACGCTCATCAATGTACGGACTGGCGTCACGATTAACGCCAAAACAGATAACAACGGCGATTACGAATTCGTTAACCAGCGCCTCGGCCAATATCGGGTTCGCGTGACGGCCCAAGGTTTCGATACTTCAGAAACGGAGCCTTTCGAATTAGCCGTAAACGCTCGCCAGCGCGTCAATGTAAATCTGCAGGTCGGCCAATCGACGCAATCCGTCACAGTAAGCGGAGCGGCCGCCCTTCTCGAAACCGATAACAGTTCGCGCGGCCAAGTCATCAACACTCGTGCAATCGTCGACCTCCCGCTGAACGGCCGCGCCTACGCCGATCTCACGCTGCTCGTGCCTGGCGTCGCCAAGTCGCCCCTCGAAAACGGCGCCGATAGCAACCGCGACGCCAGCTACAACGTTAACGGCGGCCGGAGCGAGCTGAATAACTTCATGCTCGATGGCGTCGATAACAATGCCTACGGCACCAGCAACCAGGGCTTTTCCAACCAAGTCATCCAGCCGAACCCCGACGCGCTCCAGGAATTCAAAGTCGAAACCAACAACTACTCCGCCGAGTTCGGCCGCGCCTCCGGCGCCGTCATCAATGCCTCCGTTAAGAGCGGTACCAATCAGCTCCACGGCGAACTTTGGGAGTTCATGCGCAACACCGACCTCAATGCGGTTGGATTCTTCAGGCCCCTCAGCGGCACCCTCCCCTTCAACCAGAACCAGTTCGGTGCTGCCGCCGGTGGCCGCGTCGTAAAAGACAAGCTCTTCGTCTTTGGCGACTATGAAGGCTTCCGCCGCGTCTCTCATCCCCTGCAATTTGCCACCGTACCCACCGCCGCCATGGATGCTGGCGACCTCAGCGCCTTCGGAGCCTCAATCGTCAACCCGCTCAACGGACAGACCTTCCCGAACGGCGTCATCCCGAAATCGCAGTTCGCCCCTGTCGCGGCAGCGGCGCTCGCCACCTTGCCCCTCCCCAACGTCCCTGGCGGCAGCACCGTCGGAACTAGCGGGCTCGCCAATAATTACGAGTCCTCGCCCGCCGACACCATCTCCAACGACAAAGGCGATTTCCGCGCCGACTATTACGTCAGCCCGAAGTTCACACTCTTCGCCCGCTACAGCCAGTTCGATACGCGCATCTTCAGTCCGCCGAATATCCCCGGTCCCGCGGGTGGCAACGCCAACGGTAATGTTTTTGTTAAAACCAAGCAAGGCGTTCTCGGCGGCACGTACACTATCAGCCCCACCTCTATCCTCGAAGCTCGTCTCGGCATCGACTACACGCAGGGCGGCAAGACTCCCTCCACCCTTGGACAGAGCAACCCCGATTTCGTCATTCCCGGAGAACCCACTGATCCTTCGCTCGCCGGCGGACTCTTTTCGGTCGGTCTCAGCGGCTTCTCAGCCCTCGGCCGCCAGAGCAGTAACCCGCAATACCAGAACCCCTTCGTTGCCGACCCCAAGATCAACTTCACCAAGATCCGGGGACGCCACAGCTTGAAAATGGGCTTCGAGTTCCAGTTGATCGATACCGCAGTCAGCGACTTCCACCCGCAGTACGGCGTCGAGAACTTCACCGGCTACTTCAGCGACCCCACCTACCTCAGTAACCCGAGCTCGGTCGGAAGCATTAACAACGCCCTAAAAGAAGGCTACGGTCTCGCCGATTTCATCTTCGGCGCGCCCAATCACTACGAGCTCGATAACAACCCCATCGCGCACTATCGCCAGCGCATGTACTTCGGCTACCTGCAGGACGATTTCCGCGTCAGCTCCAAGCTCACGCTCAATCTCGGCGTGCGCTACGAGTTCGCCACCCCGCAGTACGAACGCGATAACCGTCTGGCCAACTTCAGCCTGCAGGCCGATGCGCTCATCTACGCGAAAGACGGCAGTCTTTACAACCGCGCCTTAGTGCACCCGCAATACAACAACTGGGCGCCCCGTGTCGGACTCGCTTATCAGATAGCGCCCAAAACCGTCATCCGCTCCGGATACGGCGTCAGCTATGTGCAGTTCAACCGCATGGGCGGCGAAAACCTTCTCGCCTATAACGGACCCTTCATCGTCGATGCCGCCATCGATCAGATTGCCACGCAGCCCATCTGCGCGTCCGGCGCTACCGCGCCCGGAAGCTGCTTCCGCTCCACAGCCCAAGGCTTCCCCGATAACTTCGCGTCACCTCAAGCCTTCAACTCCGCCGTCACTCAGGTGCGCTACATTCCCGAAGACAATCGCACCGGTTATGTCCAGAGCTGGCACTTCACCGTGCAGCACGAGTTGGCGCACAACCTGCTTCTCGACGTTGCCTACGTTGGCAACCACGACGTGGGCCTCACCATCCTCTCGGATGCCAACCAAGCGTTGCCCAACCAAATCGGCCAGAATTTGACCCTGCAACAGCGCCGCCCGATCCCGAACTTCTCCGGTATTGAGATCGCGTTCGACGGCGGATTCGGCAGCTACAACGCCCTTCAGGTCAAACTCGAAAAGCGTTTCTCGCACGGCATCTACCTGCTGAACTCGTTCACCTGGTCGAAAGCCATCGACAATGCGCCTGGCCACCTCGAAAACTACGACGGCGATAACTCGCGCATTAACTACTACAACACCGGCCTCGAAAAGGGCCTCTCGAGTTACAACCAGCCTTTGAACGACACTACGGCCTTCATCTACGATCTGCCCTTCGGCAAAGGCCGCCGCTTCAAATTCAACAGCAACGCGCTCGATACCGCGTTCGGCGGATGGCAAGTCAACCTCATCAATACGATGACCTCTGGCCTTCCCCTGAACGTCGGTTACTCGGCGTCCACACAAGCGCAGATAAGCAGCCTGGTCTCCTCGCGGCCGAATCTGACCGGCCAACCGATCTACCTGAACAACCAGAACAACAAAGTCAACTATCTGAATTCGGCTGCGTTCTCCGTTCCGAACTACTACCAGCCGTTCGGCAGCACGCCTCGCAACGTCGCGAAGAATCCGGCGTTCTATGAAACGGACTTCAGCATCTACAAGAATTTCAAGTTCACTGAAACCCGCTTCCTGCAGTTCCGCGCCGAAGCATTCAATCTGTTGAACTACACCAACTTCGCTCCCCCGGGCCAGTTAAACGCCAACAGCAGCGGATTCGGCGTCTTCACCTCCGCCTTTCCGGCGCGTCAAATTCAATTAGCTTTGAAGCTGGTGTTCTGAGCAGTTCTTGCGATGCCCTCCTCGCGTATCGTTACCTTAATGCGTTAGGAGGACGCCGTTTTGACTAAGGGTTGTGGCACGGCGCCAGCGTAAATTCAGATGCTCGGCGGGCCGGCGTTATTCGTTCATTACTTCGGGCCCGAGAATCTCCAGATGGATCTCCTCGAGCACCTTGCCGGTATCGCTCAACTGGTCCGCCAGCCGGGCTGCGGTAATCGAACTCATGCGGAATTCATCGCGTGTCAACCGCCGCACGGCGCGCATGCGGATGGGTCTAAGCCGTGCATCTGAGCATGGCATCAGGAAGTATGTCTCATCGGTGGCCAATTCGCCTGCTCCGCAGGATTCGACGAATATGGACGCCGTGAGTCCCATCTGGCAGAAATTTACGCGCTTTCCGTCCGTTTCCGGAAAGAGAGCCCACATCTCCTGCTCCGTTTCAATGTACTGTGTATACGAAAATGTTCGGGGTAATGGGTACTCCGAAGCGGGTTCCAAGAAGGCAAAGCGGGACACCGAAACTCCTTGGTGACTAGTGTACCTTTACGAACGGTTCAGTGGTGCTAATTTTTACACTAATAAGAATTTTTTATGCTCTTACTTAAGCCGGGGAATCCTACGGGAGGCGTGCGATTGGTCCGCATACAATAGAAGGCATGTGGATCGCCGCGGCTGCGCTGTTTTTTATCCAGGCCGCCAATCCCGAAGCGGCAGGCCTTAAAGCGCTTGAAGATCATCAGTATGAGGCCGCGGTCGAACAGTTCCGCAAGGCGATCGAAGCCGATCCCTCCGACTATTCGGCCCACTTTAACCTCGCGATGGCGTATGGCTTTTTGAACCGCGACGCCGAGGGGATCGCGGAATATAAGAAAACGCTCGAACTGAAACCGGGGCTTTTCCAAGCCGAGACAAACGAAGGGCTGCTGCTGCTGCGCCAGAAGAATGCCGCCGCCGCGCTGCCGCTCTATGAGGAGGCGGCCGCGCAGAAGCCGCGGGATTTCGGAGCGCGCTACCACCTGGGGCAGTGCCAACTCGAGACGGGCGATGCGGGTAAGGCGGGCGAGAACTTCCGCGCCGCGCTCGAGATCAATCCAAAGTCTGCCGGGGCGGAACTCGGTCTGGCCCACGCGCTGGTTGCGCAACAGAAGCTCAGCGATGCGGCCCCGCATTTTCAAGAGGCCGCGAAAATCGATCCCGCTTACCGCGATGGATTGCTGGAACTGGCCGACCTTTATGAAAAGAATCATCAGGCGCCCGAAGCCATCGCGCTGCTGAAGCAGTTTCCCGACAACCCTGCCGCGCAGGAGCACCTCGGAGCGCTTATGCTGCGCAACCGGCAGTATGCGGAAGCCATTCCGAGTTTGGAACAGGCCTACGCGAAAGACCCGACGCCCGCCAATCGGGCTGCTTTGGGACTTACTTACCAGGCGAACGGCGATACTGCAAAGGCGCTGCCGCTGCTGGAGAAGGCGGCTGCCGAAAACTCCGCGGATTTCGGCGTGCAATTTACATATGGACAGGCGCTGCTCGAAACCAAACAGTATCCGGCGGCCGTCCGTCAGTTTAACCAAACGGTGAAAATCAAACCGGATGACATGCGGGCCTGGAGCAATCTGGGAGCGGCGCTATATTTGGCGGGTGAGTTGGAGCACGCTGTAGGAGCGTTCGACCGGGCGCGCCAGTTGGGCGAAAATACCGCCGGGAACTGGTTCATGCGCGCGATCACGCTCGACAAGCTACGCCAGCTCAAGCCCGCGCTCGAGGCCTATCAGCAGTTCCTCTCGATGAGCCACGGTGAGAACGAAAACCAGGAGTTTCAAGCGCGCCAGCGGTCGAAAATTATTCAACGCGAACTGGAGAAACATTGATGAGAAGCGCGTTGGCTGTGGCAGCGGTGTTGGCGATCGGATTCGCGTCGGGGGGGCAGGCCGATTTGAAAAAGGCCATGGCGGAGCCGAACCTCGAAAAGCGTTCGAAACTGGCGTTGGAGAATGCCAAGGCGGCGTATCAGGCGGCGCGCGATGCGTATGCCAAGGACGATCTCGATCAGGTGAAGGCGTTCGCCGCCGAGATCGACGAATCAGTGGATTTGGCGTTTCAATCGCTCGAGCAGACCGGCAAAAATCCGCGCAGCAGCCCGCGTTATTTTAAACACGCCGAGCAGGAGACCAGTCAACTGGTGCGGCGCCTGGATGGATTTCAGCAGGATATGGGCTACGAGGAGCGTTCGCTGCTCGAGAAGACCAAGGCTCACGTGCAGAAGGTGCACGACGACCTGTTGTTGGAATTGATGGAAGGTAAGAAGAAATGAAGTCTCTCTTCTGCATAGCGCTGGCGGCGGTGACGCTCGCGCCCGCCCTGTATGCGCAGGATCGTGATTTCCTCACGAGCGACGAAGCGGCGCAAATCCGGGAAGCGCAGGAACCCAATCTGCGCATCGAGTTGTACGCCAAATTTGCGCGAAGGCGAATCGACCTGGTGAAATCGCTGCTCTCGAAAGACAAGACCGGCCGCGCGATTGTGATTCACGATGCGCTGGACGATTATTCGAAGATCCTGGACGCGGTCGATGCGGTGATCGACGACGCGCTGGAGCGCAAGATCGACGTAAAGCCCGCGATGACTCCGCTGTCGAACTACGAGCGCGATGCGTTGCCGTTGCTGCAGAGAATTCGGGACAGCAAACCGAAGGATCTGGACCGGTACGAGTTCGTGTTGACGGCGGCGATCGATTCGACTCACGACGGCATCGATTCTGCGAGCGCAGACATCGACGAGCGCGCGAAAGACGTGCAGCACAAAGCGGAGGAAGACAAGAAGGCGCTCGAGAAATTGCAAACGCCCGCCGACCGGGCCGCCAAGCAGCAGCAGGAACAGAAACAGGGTGAGGACACGCAGCAACAACGCAAGCCTCCCACGCTGCTTCGGCCGGGTGAAAAGCTCGGACCCGGCGGCCTCAGCGGGCCGACTGGTGGCAAGTAATCACTGGCCCACCGGTAGTTCAGCGATCGCCGAACGGGTACCTGCGGCTGTCACGGCGACTTGTGCGATTCCTGGCTTCAGATCTTTGGGTAGTGTGAAGTCGACGCGATAGACGTTCACTTCACCCGGCTGCCCGAGTTGGTTGACTAGCGGAACGTGCTGGCCGTTGACGGTCACCAGCAGCCTGATGAGACCGAGGGCGAACGGATCACGCGGAAACTGAGCGCCCGCGGGCACTTCGGGATTAGTCGGACCAAGATCGGTAGCGAAGGCGATGATGTTGGCGCCGGGATGCGCGCGGTGATCGGCCGTGATGGGTTTCCAATCCTGATCGAAGAGGTGCTGGATGCGCGGCGCCAGCGTAAGCGGCGGCTCGGGCAGCGTGATCAGGCCGCTTGGGCCGTAGTCAAAGACGGCATCATAGGCCTGCTGCTGGCGGGGCGAGGGCGTCCAGTGCGCGCGCGAGGCGCGTTCGACCACGAGGGTGCGATCTCGATAGGTGAGGCGCACGATGAAGAGCAGGTCTTCGACGTTGGGCGCTATGGGCTCGTGGAAAAAGAAGAGCCGCGCGTCGTGCGGAAAGCTTGGGTGCGATTCGCGCAATTGCTTCGAGAGCGACATCACGATCGGCGCGCCTTCTGTGATGCTGGTGACGTCGCGAAGGGCAACATACTTACCGTGCGCATAAATCGGCCATGCGATTAAGAGCATGGCGGCGGCTGCGATGGCGCGGCGCGTGGGCGCACTGAGTTTTTGCAATGCAGAAATGCGCTCTGCGATAAGCGCGAGGAAGCTTGCGACGTAGAGCGCGCAGCCGAAAAGGGGAATGTAGTATTGCGGGCCGCCACGCGGTGGGACGAACGCTATCGGCAGTGCCGATACTGCGATGAATGTCCATGCGAAGAGCATTGGCTTCGATCGCAAGAGCACCGCGATTGCCAGGAGCGCAATGAAGAGAGCGATTGCGGCGAGTCCGCCGATCCAATCCTGCGCTTCGAAGATCTCATTCAGGAAATGAGCTGTGGTGGCGAGGAAGCGCGCGGGCGTGAACTCCGGGCGATAGGCGGGGTTCGACGTCAGGGCGCCGGTTCTCCCGATGATGAAGGCGACTACGCATACCGCAGTGATTGCGATCGTGGTAAAGCGGCGGCGGTGTTCGTAGATGAGTTCATAAATCAAGAGCAGCGCGGGCAGAGCAACCGCCATCTCCTTCGAGTTGAGAGCGCAGATCAGCAGGATTACGACAGCTACGTGCGCGTTGCGGCCGTTTTGGCGCGCGCGGATGTAGACGAGCAGCGCGGCGTAGAGGAAGAAGCCGCACAGGACATCGAAGACGTAGCCGGTATCGAAGTAGAGCGCCGACCAACGCGGTTGATACGCAAAGAGCAGCGCTGTGACTAGGCTCGCGAAGCGCGATGAGGTAAGACGACGCGCCAGAACATAGACGAGGAAAATGTTCGCGAGCATGAACGCGAGATAGATCAGGTGGAAGGGGCGTGGGTTGAAGTTGGCGAACCAATAAATGGCCCGGTACCAGGCTTCACC
>DATAUH010000409.1:0-5166 GCA_036268375.1 Bryobacteraceae bacterium
ACATACGAACCCGCGAGTTCACGCTCGCGGGTTTTTTGTGTCTGCCGAACACGTTCGACAACTTGGGTGAACGTCCTTCGATAGTCTGACGGAGGAGAAGTCATACCGAAACGCAAAACGTTCCGGCGACTGGGGTCTGAAGGCGTGTAGAGCAAACGCACGAGCTGATGTACAGGAACCGGACCTGAGGCATACGGCTCCAACCGAGCGGGCATATAAAACCTCGGGAGTCTGCCCCTGGAAGCGGTGCTGCGGTTCAAGGAGAAGGTTCACTAGCTCGCGACGGGCGCGAAGCGTGAAATGAAGCGAATGGCCGGTAACTTGGGCCGTATCTTCGCGGATGTGCCCGGATTTCGGCAATAGGCAAATGCCTGCGGTGCTCGATGAACTGGAACGCCAGTTCCCGCACAGACTGCGGTCTGGCAATTGGAAGCGGGGAACAGCAGCCATGCCCCTGGAGGCTGGCGAATAGTCCGGCGCTCGCCACGGGCCTTTCGGATGCCTACTTCGATTCGCTTGGGATTCCGAGATTGGCTGGCGGACGATCGCTAGACCTTGCCGAATCGCCGTGTACGCACCCGTACGTACGCTGGTGGACTGGAAAGCGGGTGATCGCCTGCCTACGTCTACTCATACTTCAATGCGGTGACCGGGCTGATGCGCGAAGCCCGCCAGCCCGGCACGATGGCAGCAGCGAGCGCCACAATCGCGAGAAAGCCGATGGCGCCGGCGAGAATGCGCGGGTCCGAAGCCTGCACCCCAAAAAGTTGAGACTGCACCAGGCGGCCGAGCACGAGAGCTGCGGCCGTTCCGGCAATGACGCCCGCGGCAGTCAGCTTGCCGGCTTCGAGAAGAATCATGCGCAACACGTCTCCGGGCAAAGCGCCCAGCGCCATGCGGAGCCCGATTTCCGGAGTGCGGCGGGCCACCGCGTACGCGACCACACCATAGAGTCCAATGGCTGCCAGGAGCGCAGCGAGCGCGCCAAATGCAGCCGAGAGCATCGCCAGGAGGCGCTCCGCGTACATCGTGTCTTCAACGCTCAGCGAAACCGGCTGTAGATAGATGAGGGGCACGTTGGGATCGGCGGCGCGAACCGCTTCGCGTATCGGGGCTGCGAGCGCATTCCCATCGCCGCGCCCCGCGCGAACGTAGAAGGCGAGGCGCTCCGGCTCCACCCACTGCGTGTAGGGATAGTAGACCGTCGGAATAACTTCGTCGCGCACTCCGACGCGGCTATCGCTAGCGATGCCGACGATTTCGCGATCAAGCACGGGATGGTCGCTGCCACCGAACATGAGATGGAGACCTAGCGGACTGCGGCCGGGATAGTATTTCTTCACAAAGGCTTGGTTAACCACAACGGCTTTGGGTGCGCCGGCTACGTCGCGATCGCCAAACTCGCGGCCGGCTCGCAGCGGGATGCCAAGAGCCGCGAAGTAGCCCGGGCCGATGGCGGTCTGGCTGCCACCGACATCTTCGTGCGGCTTCGGCTGGTAGCCTTCGAGGGTCATGTTGCCACCGCTGTTCATGTTGGAGAACGGCCCGGCGGACGACGAGCCTACACCCGCAACGCCGGGGATGGCGGCGATGCGGCGCTCCAGATCGCGATAGAAGGCCACGGCGTCGGCTACGTGCGGACGGCTGAGCGCGGCGTCGATTTTGAAGGTAAGCATCTGCTCCGAATGAAAACCTAGGTTGACCTGGGCGAGGTTGTAGAGCGTGTTACTGAAGAGCCCGGCAGCGACCGCCAGCACGATGGAGAGCGCAACTTGTGCGGCCACGACGCATTTACGGAACCACACGACGCCGCCTGTACCTAGCGCCGACGACGTGCGCAGCGCGCCCGAGATATCGCGTTTCGATGACTGTAGCGCCGGCATCAGTGCGAACAGCAGAGCGCTGAGAATCGCGGCGGTGAACGCGAACAGCAGCAGGCGCGAATTCAGCCCGCTCTTGACCCAGTCGCCTGCATAGTCCTGGGGCAGCGTGCGCAGCAGCACGCGCGTGCTCCAGTCCGCCACCAACAGGCCGAGGGAGCCGCCGGCGATAGCGAGAATGGCGCCCTCGAGCAGCAACTGACGAATTAGGTTCCAACGCGTGGCGCCGATCGCAAGCCGAATACCCATTTCGCGCTGACGGGAGGTGGCGCGCGCGATGGTGAGGCTGGCAACGTTGGCGCACGCGATCAGCAACACCAGGCCGGCCATCGCCATCAGAGCGAGAAGCGGCGTTTGCTGGCGGCGGCGCAGCTCATTGATGCCTTGCGCTGCGGGGTGCAACTCCAGTTTGTAGCTGGCGATGGTCTTGGCATCTACCTTGTTTCGCTGCCCTGCCAACTCGATTTCGATTGCAGCGCGATGCGCCGGCGCGGATGCGGCCTGCGCCTGTTGGATGGTGGTGTTGGGCGCCAGGCGCGCCATCAAGTTCAACCAGCGGAAGCTCGGCTTATCGAGCGCCTGCCATGTGGGTTTGAAGACGCGCTGCATCATGAGCGTGAGATAAACGTCGGGGTCGTTACCAGAAAAAACGCCGTTGAAGCCCACAGCGGAGACGCCGATTACGGTCATCGGGAAACCATTCACTTGAATCGACTGGCCGACGATTGCCGGACTGGCTGCGAAGCGCTTGGCCCAGTAGCGATGACTCAACACAACGACCGGGTGCGCGCCCGGCGTTCGGTCGTCATCGGCGGTGAACAGGCGGCCAGCCGCGGCGCGCACCCCCAGCATGTTGAAGAAGTTTCCGGAGACGATATCGGCGCCTGCCGATTCCGCGCTGCCGTTCGAGAGCACGGTAACCGCGCCGCCGCCGCGTGCGATTACGCCGTCAAAGCCTTTGGCGTGGTCGCGCAGTTCGCGGTACATCGCATACGAAAAAACGGACTCATAGTTATCGGCGGTGCTGCTGCCGTTCAGGTTGTATTCGCGATGCAGAATCACCAGGCTTTTCGGGTCGCGCACGGGCAGCAGACGGAGGATCACCTGGTCCACCAGCGAAAAGATAGCCGTGTTGGCGCCGATCCCAAGAGCCAGTGAGACCACAGCTACCGCGGCAAATACCGGGCTGCGCCGCAGCGTACGCAAGGAGAACACAAAATCGCGCCACATAGTTTATCGGTTAGACGTCTTCCGGAGTGGTTTTGTGACGGACGCCGCGGATTTTGCGTTCTTTTCGAGCTTCGATTTGGGTTGCGGCGGTACGTAGTGGAAGCGGATCAGGTAAATTCTTTCGCCCTTGCCGTGCTTCGCGACATTGAGCAGATCGACTACGCCGAGAAATCCCGAATCGCGCGCCAACTGCGGAGTGATGTCCGGATAACCAATAGGGGTGATGGAATCGATTTCGATTTCACCTTCTTCCATGCGGTAACGGTGCCCTACTTTCACGCGCGGGCTCATCCAAATTCGCACGCTGCAAGTGATTTCGCCGCGGCGCACACCCTCGCGCAGCCGCTTCGTAAACATCATGCGCCGAGTTTACTAAACTCGCGGGCGGCTATTTGTACATGCCCCGGACGCCGTTGAAGCGTACTTTCACCGGATCCCAGAACGCCTTCACGCCGCGCCAAGCGCTGACTTTGGTACCCGCGACATCGTTCCAGCGCACGGGAATTTCGAGCGCACGATAGCGCAAGTGTTGCGCGATGTAGAGCACCTCTACGTCGAAGCCAAAGCCATCGAGCTTTTGGCGGCCAAAGATCTCGCGCGCGGCCGAAGTCCGGAAAAGTTTGAAGCCGCACTGCGTGTCATGAAACGGCAGGCCGGTGATGGCGCGCATGGTCAAGTTGAAAATCCGGCCCATCACCTCGCGAAATAGAGGTTGATGAACTCCCACCATGGAGCGATCGATGGCGCGCGACCCGATGGCGGCCTGCGCGTTTTCGCGTTCGACAGCGCACCACAAACGGTCGAGCTCTTCGATGGGCGTGGAGAGATCGGCATCGGAAAAGAGCGCCCATTCGCCCTGAGCCTTCAGCATGCCGTGCCGCACGGAAAAACCTTTGCCGCGATTGCCCGGATTGCGCAGCACGCGCGCGCCTGCGGCCTCGGCAATGGAGGCGGTGGCGTCGCGAGAGCCATCGTCCACCACGACCAGTTCGGCGAATTCCCAATGAGACGCGTCCAAATACTGACGCACGCGAGCCAACGTCGAGGGGATCCGTTTTTCTTCGTTGTAGGCGGGAATGATAATAGAGATAGATCGGCGCAAACGAAGCTTTATAATAACGAATTCGAAGCACTTGCAGCATCTTGCGAGCGCTCCATCAGGAGATTTATTTGTCGCTTGAAGACGAGTTGTTGAAGCAGCGCGCGCTGCGCATTCAGGAAATCGAGGCGCTCGGATATCGTGCGTATGGCCGGCGTTTTGATTTCACTCACACCATTCCGGATATCTTGGCGGAATACAGTGCAAAAACCGCGGAAGAGTTGACGCCCGAGATTCGCGTGCGCATTGCCGGGCGCTTGATGACGCTCCGCCATATGGGCAAGGCCGGTTTTGCGCACCTGCAGCAAGGCGGCGAACGGCTGCAGATTTATGTGAAGAAGGATGCGGTCGGCGAGCGCGACTATCAGCTCTTCAAGCTGCTAGATATGGGCGACATCGTGGGTGTGGAGGGTTATCTCTTCCGCACGCGTACCGGCGAGCTAAGCGTGCACGCGGAAAAGTTGGAGTTCCTTTCAAAGACGCTGCTCACCATGCCGGAAAAGTGGCATGGCCTGGAAGACGTTGAAACCCGTTACCGGCAGCGCTATCTCGATCTGATCGCAAATCCGGATGTTCGCAAAGTGTTTGTGACGCGCGCACGAATCATTTCATCGCTCCGGCGGCAATTGGAGGCGCGCGGGTTCATAGAAGTCGAAACGCCCATGATGCAGCCGCTCTATGGCGGCGCAACGGCGCGGCCGTTCGTCACGCATCACAACACGCTCGATATCGATCTTTTCCTGCGCATCGCGCCGGAACTGTACTTGAAACGCCTGGTAGTGGGCGGCCTGGAGCGCGTCTACGAGATCAACCGCAATTTCCGAAACGAGGGGCTTTCCACGCAGCACAACCCCGAGTTCACCATGCTGGAGTTTTATCAGGCCTACACCGACTATCACGGCTTGATGGATTTCTCAGCCGAACTGCTGGCGCAGACCGCGCGCGACGCGGCAGGAA
>DATAUH010000410.1:0-2554 GCA_036268375.1 Bryobacteraceae bacterium
CCGAGATCGTCAAGAATGAGCGCTTCAAAAGACGCCAGTCCGTTAATAGCTTCTTGTTCTTGGAAAGGCTCCTTCATGCGTATCTTCCGGCTCAGTTGCGCGGCCAGGAGAACCGCGACCGAGACACTTTCCTCAAAGCATCTTCGCGCGATGGCCAGCGCCAGATGGGTTTTCCCCACACCGCAGGGCCCCCACAGATAGAGATTGTCAAGTGCTGGACTGAATTCCCGTGCCCTCTCAAAGGCCAAACGGTTGAGTGGCGTGACTTGAAATCGATCGAAGGTGAAGTCGCGATACGGCAGGGGGCCGCCGAGCAGTTGAATAAGGGCGGTTCGCGCTTCTGTAGCTTCCTGTTCTTGCAGGCGCTTCGCCTCGCGATCACTCCTGCAAGATAGACAGATGCCTTCGTCGAGTTCGCTTCGCCAAACGCCGGTCCCGGGGAGCGGTTTTCCATTCACCTTCACCGCAGGGATAAATTCCCAGGGCAGCGCCCTCTTACATCGTTCGCACTCGTCAATTTTAAGAAAAGCAGTCATATTTTCCTGGAATTGGTTGGGCCGCGCCGGATGGCGGCGATTGACTCACGACGCGTCTGAAAGGCATTGATGAATCGGCCTTCTCCCGTTGTCTTTTTAGTCTGTCTTTAGTCAGTATGGAGCGACCAGCCGCCGATTCGCAGTTGTCGCGGGTTACGCTGCGAAGAGGTGAAACCAGCGGCGCAGAGCCGCATACGAAAGGAACTGGTCGCTCATGTCTAAATTACGCTTTGTTGGTCTCGATGTCCACGCGGAGACGATCGCAGTGGCGGTCGCCGAAACGGCCGGAGAGGTGCGCTCTCTCGGCGTAATTCCGAATCGCTTGGAGTCGATTCGGAAGCTGGTTCAAAAACTCGGACCAGTGCAGCATTTGCGAGCCTGCTACGAGGCCGGTCCAACCGGCTACGTGCTGTATTGGCAGCTCACGCAATTGGGAGTGGAATGTGCGGTGATCGCGCCCAGCCTGGTGCCGACGAAGGCAAGCGATCGGGTCAAGACTGACCGGCGGGATGCCGAGAAGCTGGCGCGATGCCACCGGGCTGGCGAGTTGACCGCTGTTTGGGTGCCCGACGCTGCACATGAGGCACTGCGGGATCTGGTGCGGGCGCGCGAAGCGGCCAAGAAAGATCAATTGAGGGCGCGCCATCGGCTGGGAAAATTCCTGTTGCGACACGGCCAGCAGCGGCCGGAGGGAGTCAAAGTCTGGACTAAGAAGCATCGAGAGTGGATCAAGAGCCACGTGCGCTTCGAGCAACCGGCGCTGGAAGCTACGCTGGCCGACTACCTGGAGGAAGTGGACCACGTTGGGAACCGAATCACGAAACTGGAGACGGCAATAGATGAAGTGATTCAGCAAGCGCCACCGGCGATCAGGGCGGTGGTCGAAGCGTTGCAGGCACTGCGCGGGGTCGCCCAAACGGTGGCGGTCAGCATCGTTGCCGAAGTGGGATCGTTATCGCGTTTCCCGAGTCCGCGGGCATTGATGGGGTACAGCGGGCTGGTGCCGAGCGAGCATTCCAGCGGCAATCGCGTGCAGCGTGGCGGGATCACCAAAACGGGCAACGGACACCTCAGACGGGTAATCGGTGAAGCGGCCTGGGCGTATCAACATCGTCCCAATGTGATCGGGTTTCTGGCGCAGCGGCAAAAGCGGCTGGCAATCGGCGAGGAGAGCAAGAAGATCGCCTGGAAGGCGCAACAGCGGCTGCACAAACGGTATAAAGCGCTATCCGCACGTGGCAAAAACAAGAATCAGATCATCACTGCGGTGGGGCGGGAACTGCTGGGTTTCATCTGGGCCATCGGGGTATCGGTCGAAAAGCAACATCAGGTCACCGCGGCGGCATAACCGAGACTCGAATGTGTAAATGGACAGCAGAGCCGATGGCAGTGCAGGGGCCACGAAAAGGAGAATCCTCCTACGATTCTATGCGGTACGGTTCCCCAACCCAACCCGCGCGTTTAGTGCGAGGCAGCTCCCGGCGGATCATGACCATGCGGTTCCGACCCGCGAATATCAGAGTGATCAATCGTCGCGTATGCTCCTGGGCTGTCATCGGCCCTGCTGTCCAAAACCAACGCTCAAAGCTCACCAGCAGGATCGTGATCCCGCCAAGCCGCCCGTCGAAAGCTTGGTCGATGCCAGAACGGTGCTCGCCGTCAAGGATTCGCTTCGCCGCGCCAAACTGCGGCGCGCCCTTGACGGCTCCGCTCCGTTTCGGCCAGACCCTCATCGCGACGGGCGGCTCCGGCGGGATCACTCGGCACCGTGCTGAACCGGAAAGACAAAGGCCGGCTTTCCTCCCGTTGATCGGAAGGCCGGCCGAATACAAAACACCGCCCAAACCCGGAGGGGCTTGACAAGGTCGCTCCATATCAGAAACGTGATCCCGCGGCACGCTGAAGAGTAAGCTCGCACCTGGCTGAATGACCACCGAAAGCCAACATGGAAGGAATATCCTCGCGGCCTCGCGTCCGGAGTCGGGTCGTCCACGATACCACCCACCGCGACCACATAG
>DATAUH010000411.1:0-4326 GCA_036268375.1 Bryobacteraceae bacterium
GGACTGACCGAATCAGAGCCAAGATGGATTTTCCGCGTATGCGCTTCGAGACGCGCGGCCACATTTCGCGAAGGTGATCTTGAACGAAGAGGAATGCTTCCATATCCTGCTCCATTTGAGAGAAGAAGACCTCGAGAATGGCTTCCAATCGTTGGTCGAATGGCAGGCCACTTGTAACGGCTGCATTGAGGCGGTCGAAGAGTTGCTCATAGCAGGATTCGAAGAGGTAAACGGCAACGGCTTCTTTGGCCGGAAAATACTTGAACAGGACCGGATTCGTGTAGCCGGCTTCGGCCGCGATTTCGCGGACGGTGACGCCATCGACGCTCTTTTGCACAAACAGATGCAGGGCGGCCTGGAGTATTTTCCGCTTCGATGGAGGATCGCCGGCTGCTGAGTAGACCGGGTTGAACGGCGGTTCTTCGTGGACTTTGTGTTTGATGGTGAGCATCTGCTAACTAAGAGTTAGCAGATGCTCACAAGTGAATCAAGCCTGGCAGATGTAAATAAAATGTACCGTCGCGAAGACAAGTGAGGACCGTGGTGCACGAGGTGTGAAATCGGGATCGAGTGACGTCGGGAAGGAGTTGGGAATTCGCGGGGACGTGCGCTTTGGGCCGGGCGCTTTGTGAGCGCGCGAGTTGTGATCGGATTGGCCGCGGAGCCCCGTCGGCCTTAAGAAATCGCTGCTCCTCAGGGTCAAGCCGTTCCTCACTCACCTACAAAGGTTTCTCTTCTGAGTGGGGCCACGGTATTGGCCGGCCTGCCTGGCGTGCGGATGTGGTCGAGCCGGTAAGAGCCGCTATGGGCGGAGTATGGCGGATCGAGTGAAATGGCGCCGGGCGGAATGCTGTCCGGATTTGCAGAGCCCGCTCGTCATATAGTCGAGAGGCAAAAAATGAGTACATTTCTGGTTCCGATCGAAAGGCCCAAAGGTTTAGCGATGAAGCTGGCGTATTTTTTCACACGCAAGCAGTTCGGCAAAGTCCTGACGCCGCTGAAGGTGCATTCGGCGCGGCTACCGCTCGCATTCGGATTGTTCTACGGGAAGGTGGGGAGTCTGGACAAGAAGCTTGTGCTGCCGAAAGAAACGGTCTTTTTGATCCGCGAGCAGGTGGCGCGGTTGAACATCTGTCTGTTCTGCATGGATATCGGGCGGATGATGACGATAAAGGCATCGATGAACCAGGCCAAGTTCGAAGCTTTGGACGAATATTCAACCAGTCCTCTTTTTAGCGATAAGGAACGCGCGGCGCTGGACTACGCGACCGAATTGACGCGAACGAAGAAAGTGGAGCCGGCTACCTTTGAGCGCATGGCGCGGTATTACACGGAACGCGAGATTTGCGAGATTGTGTGGCTGGTGGCGACGGAACATCTTTATAACATGACCAACATCGGGCTGAACATTCATTCCGACATGCTTTGTCAGGTCGGCCATGTCCGGTTGGAAGCGGCCCATTCGTCGAGTAAGTGAAGGCCGAGAGCGGCCAACGACAAGAAAGAGGAGAAACAACTATGACGAAATTCATGTACTTATTCCGGAGAGACGTGAAGGCCCAGTGGACGCCATCACCCGAACAGATGCAACAGTTGACGCAGAAGTGGATGGGATGGGTGAACGACTTGAAAAAGAATGGCCATGCGGAGAAAGGCGGCGAGCGGCTGGAAGCTTCGGGAAAAGTTGTGCGCGGGAAAGCGAAGAACGTCAGCGACGGACCCTTCATTGAAGTAAAGGATGCGATCCAGGGTTATCTGATGGTCGAGGCTGTGGATATGAATCAGGCGGTGGAGTTGTCGAAAGGGTGTCCCGTTTTTGAAATCGACGGGTCGGTGGAAATACGGCCGATCCTTTCGATGTAGGGGCCAGTGACGCAAGACTTACCTGTATTGGTTGACCATCTTTTCCGCCGCGAGGCGGGAAGGATGGTCGCTTATTTGACGCGGATCGTGGGGCTGGGGCGGCTCGACCTGGCAGAGGATATCGTGCAGGATACTCTTTGCCGCGCGATGGAGACGTGGCCCAGTCACGGACTTCCTGACAATCCGGCGGCGTGGCTGATGCGGGTGGCGCGTAACCGAGCGATCGATCTGCTGCGGAGGGACGAACAGTTTCGTTACTTCGTGCCGGAACTGGTTCACCTGTTGAAGCTGAAGGACTCGCAGCCGGAGGCGCCGGCGCTCGAGACGGAGATTCAAGATGACCAGTTGCGCATGATGTTTTCCTGTTGTCATCCGGAGCTTTCGCCCGAGGCCCAAGTGACTTTGATCCTGAAAACGCTTTGCGGGTTCAGCGTTTCGGAGATCGCCCACGCGCTGTTGGCGACAGAAGACTCCATCGAGAAAAGACTGGGACGCGCACGAAAGCTGTTTCGGAATTCGGGAACGCATGTGGAGGTTGCGAGCGCGGCCGATATTCCGCAGCGTTTGGAAGCCATCTATCAGGCGATCTATCTATTATTCAGCGAAGGGTACCATGGCAGCCAGTCCGAAGTGACGGTGCGGGAGGATCTTTGCCTGGAGGCGATCCGGCTGGCGCTGCTGGTGAGCGAACATCCTGAGGGGCGTAAGCCGAAGACCCATGCGCTGCTGGCACTGATGTGCCTGCACGCGGCGCGGCTTTCGGGACGTATGGACGACGTGGGCGGGTTGGTGCAACTGGAAGCGCAGGATCGGTCCAAGTGGGATCACGATCTGATGGCGAAGGGATTCCAGTTCCTTGAAATGGCGGCGGAAGGAGAAGAGTTGAGCGAGTACCACCTGGAGGCTGCGATCGCGGCCCAGCATTGCGCTGCGACGGAGTATGAGCAGACTGACTGGGACGGAATCGTGAAGCTGTATGGGATGCTTTACCGGCTCAAACCGTCGCCGATTATCGCGCTGAACCGGGCGGTTGCGATCGGAAAGGCTCGTGGACCGGAGGAGGCGCTGGCTGCATTGAGCGCGATTGAGGACGGGGCCAAGCTCAGAGAGTATCCGTTTTACCCGGCGGCGCAAGGAGAGTTCCACTTACTCGCGGGGCGTGCGGAGATAGCCGCGACTTACTTCCAACAGGCGATCGGTCTGGCGCGGACCAGGGCCGAGGCGGCTTTCTTCGAGAGTAAGTGGAAGAGTTGCGGGATGTAGTAAGTACGTTGCAATGGTCGAGTGCGCGGGCGCGGTGCGGGACCAGGTTCGGAAGTCGCGGGTAAGTATCGGGAGCGGCGTGCGGTGTCTACGCAACGGGTCGGGTCGAACGGGTGAGGGTGGGTGGAGCGGAACGCGGGTCGGGGAGTATCAAGCGAAAGTATGGCGACGCACCAGGCGTGGGGCGGATCGGGACGGGAGAAGGTGGCAGCGGTTTCGACTTTTTGTGTTTCGGGCGCGTCCTAAAATGAAGATATGTTCCGAATCGCCTTGCTTGCCTTCACTGTGGCCAGTGCCTTCGCTCAAGACGCGTCCGGCCTGTTTAATCGCGCTCCCAAAAAAGTGGATGACGCGCTGCGGACGCGGATCAAAGAGTTCTACGACCTGAGCCAGGCGGGCGAGTACCGCAAGGCGGAGCAATTGGTGGCCGAGGACACGAAGGACTACTTTTACGAACACAATAAGCCGACGGTGTTGAGCTATGAGATTGGGAAGATCGAATATTCGGACGGCTACACGAAGGCGAAGGCGATTGTGACGGAGGAGCGGCGCGTGCCGGTGCCCGGTTTTACGGACAAGCCGATTAAGATTCCGGTGCCGACGACGTGGAAGATCGACGGCGGAAAGTGGTGCTGGTATATCGCCGCGAGCGCGCGCAATCAGTTGCCGATGGGGACGATTCAAACGGAGAAGGCGATGCCGGGTGCGCCCTCGCCGGGTGGCGTGCCGACGACGGTGCCGACGTCCGTGGACCAGTTTATGAACCTGGTGCACGCGGATAAGTCGAAGCTGACGCTGAAGCCGGGGGAGAGCGGACAGATCACGATCGAGAACCAGACGCAAGGCTCGGTGACGCTGTCGATTCCGACGAAGCCGACGGGAGTGGAGGCGACGTTCGACCACGCGACGGTGAATTCGGGCCAAAAGGCGGTGCTGACGGTGAAGGCGGGCGACGCGGCGGCGAACGGGTCGTTCACGGTGATGGTGGCTCCGTTTGGGAAGACGATGCCGATTGAAGTGGTGGTGGAGTAGGGGGGAACAGGAGTCGAGGGAGTCAGAAGTCAGGAGTCAGCCTGGCGGCCGGCTGAGGCCGGATTGAATAGGGAGTGACTGAGGGCGTTAGCGGCGGTATCGTGCAAGAGAGCGCGGCTGCAGCTAAGGCCCTTTTTTCATTCGTGCGTATGCCGCTGAGTCAGCATG
>DATAUH010000412.1:0-3317 GCA_036268375.1 Bryobacteraceae bacterium
TCTAAGTCCCGGTATCAGTCACTTACCGTCCAACCTACCCCGTAGCTCTAAATCCGAATGGGAATATGAAATCGAGGCAACCTGCCTCGGAGCATTTTCGATGTTAGACGAAAACATCGCGGCAGCTCTGCCGCAACCATCGACCGATTCCGAAACCGAACCCAAGAAACGCGGAGGCGGCCCTCGCACGCCCGAAGGCAAGCGCCGCTCCTCCCTCAACGCCACAAAGTTCGGCATCTTCAGCAAGATCTCGATCGCCCCAGCCGAAGAACTCGCCACCTACACTGCCCACTGCGCCGCATACGCCGCGGCCCTCCAACCCGTCGGCATCGTCGAGTCCGACATCGTCCAGCAGATCGCCGACCTCCGCTACCGCCTCAAACGTTGCAGCGCCGCCGAGCAGTCCATCTTCGCCCGCGGCTTCGAAGATCACATCGACGAAATCTCCACCGGCCTGCCCGAAGTCGACGCCGCGCTAGCCGAAGGCGCGACGTTCCTCCAACACATCCATTTCCTCGAACTCCTCTCGCTTTACGAAAGCCGTCTCCAGCGAGCCATCGAGCGCAACACCGCGCAGCTGGAAAGACTCCAGTCCGAGCGCAAATCCGCCCCCGCAAAAGCCGAAGCACAACCGGCCTACGCGAAGAAACAACCCGCCTCCCAAACCGCAGCCCATGCCGGCAGTCCCATATCCGCGCCCAGCGAGTTCGTTTTTTCGGAATCCAGCGCCGCCCCGCACACCGCCGGTCAAACTCCTCCAACGTCACCGTCGAATCCGCCGGAAAGGACAAAATCAGCCGCCTGAGACGCATGAATCGCGCATCAATAGAGTCCGACGTCCGAAACTAGCCCTCGACGCGTGTCGAACCCCGCCTCAACTCAACAGATCGCGCGCCACGTGTCTCACTACCTCTGCGGCATTCCTGCGGCAGCTACTTCGCGACCACGAATGGTTCGCTGACCGCTACGCTACACTATTATTTCCATGCCAACTCATCCTGCGCACGCGCCGTTCGCGCTTCAGATGCGTTGCCTTTCCTTCTGGGAGATCAACATTGGGACCTACGGTCGGCATTGTTTGTGAGTCCGCGCCGGGAGAACGCCGCGTCGCGATGACGCCCAGCGCGCTTTCCGTTTTAAACAAAACCAACGCCGAAATGATTCTTGAAACCGGAGCCGGTCTGCCTGCGGGCATCCCCGATTCCGATTTCGCCGAAAAAAAGGTGCGGATCGCCGGCCGCGATGAGGTCTTCTCCTCCGCCGATGTAATCGTGCAAGTGCGCAGCCTCGGCGCTAACCTCGACGCCGGCCGCGCCGATCTCGCGCGCATGCGCTCCGGTCAAATCATCATCGGCTTCGGCGAGCCGCTCACCTCCACCGACGCCGCCCGCGACCTCGCCGAACGCGGCGTCAGTTTTCTCTCCATGGAATTGATGCCTCGCATCACCCGCGCTCAATCCATGGACGCGCTCTCCTCCATGGCCACCATCGCCGGCTACAAGGCCGCCCTGATCGCCGCCGATACCTTGCCCCGCATGTTCCCCATGCTCATGACCGCGGCCGGCACCATTTCTCCCGCGCGCGTGCTCGTCATCGGCGCGGGCGTCGCCGGCCTGCAAGCTATCGCCACTGCGCGTCGCCTCGGCGCCGTCGTTAGCGGCTACGATATCCGCGCAGCCGTGCGTGAGCAGATCGAAAGCCTTGGCGCACGCTTCGTCGTGCTTGACGTCGGCGAGGGCGCGGCCGAAGACAAAGGCGGCTATGCCAAAGCCATGGGCGAAGATTTCTATCGCCGCCAACGCGAAGCCATGGCCAATGTGCTCGCCGAACAGAACGTCGTCATCACCACCGCCGCCGTCCCCGGCAAGAAGGCGCCCATCCTCATCACGCGCGAAATGGTGGAGCGCATGCAACCCGGCTCCGTCATCGTCGATATAGCGGCGGAGCGTGGCGGCAACTGCGAGTTGACCCGGCCCGGCGAAGTTCTGCAATGGAACCACGTCGCCATTCACGGGCCCGTGAACCTTCCGTCGACCATTCCATACCATGCCAGCCAGATGTACGGCCGCAACATCGCCACATTCCTCAAGTACCTGGTGAAAGACGGCAAAATCGCGCTCGATCAGACCGACGAAATCGTCCGTGAAACTCTGGTCACTCACGCGGGCGAAGTCGTCCACATGCGCGTCCGGGAATCGATGGGCCTGCCCGCGCTCGCCACTGTCTCGTAGCCGATGAAGGGATCAAATGCCATCCGAACTCGAACTTAGTCTCTATGTTTTTATGTTGGCCACGTTCGTCGGCCTGGAAATTATCCGCAAGGTTTCGCCGCTCCTGCACACGCCGCTGATGTCCATCACCAACGCCATCTCCGGCATTTGCATCGTGGGCGCCATCCTCGTCACGGAGGAGGCGGGCAACTCCACATTCGGGCGCGTCCTCGGCTTCATCGCCGTCATGACTTCGGCCATCAACATCGTCAGCGGCTTCCTCATCACGGACCGCATGCTCAAAATGTTCAAAAAGGGCGATCGGAAAGGTTCCCACAAATCGTGATCGCGCACCTGGTTCAATACGCTTACATCATCGCCGCGGCGCTGTTCGTTCTCTCTCTGAAATGGATGAACTCCCCCGCCACCGCGCGGCGCGGCGTCTTTGCCGGCGAAATCGGCATGCTGCTGGCAGTCGTGGGCACGCTGCTTCTCCACCAGATCATCAACTGGGAATGGATCCTCGCCGCCTTCTTCATCGGCGCGGCCATCGGCGTCCCCCTCGCTTACAAAATGCCGATAACAGCGGTCCCCCAACAGACCGCCCTGTCTCACGCCTGCGGCGCGCTCGCCGCCGCCATGGTCGGCACCGCGGAATACTACCGTGACACGCCCAACCTGCACGGCTTCACCATGGTCGCGCTCATCGCCGAAACGCTGCTCGGCTTTCTCACCTTCACCGGCAGCCTCATGGCGGCCGGAAAGTTGCAGGAAGTGCTGCCCACGCGGCCCATCACATACCGCAATCAGAACTTCATCAACCTGGCGCTCTTCGTCATCGCGCTCGGCATCGGCATCCGCCTCATCGCGGTCCCCACCGATACGTTTCTCTTCCCCATCTTCGCCGGCCTCGCGCTTCTCTTCGGCGTGCTGCTCATCATCCCCATCGGCGGCGCCGATATGCCGACGGTAATCGCGCTGCTCAATTCCTACGCCGGCCTCTCCGCCTGCGCCATGGGCTTCGCGCTCAATAATAAGTTGCTCGTCATCGCCGGCGCCCTCGATGGATCCTCCGGCCTCATCCTCTCCATCATCATGTGTAAAGCG
>DATAUH010000413.1:0-3255 GCA_036268375.1 Bryobacteraceae bacterium
CGGGTGTTCGGGGTTGGCTGCGTTCGGTACCAACAGCGAGGCCAACTCGCTCAACGCCGAGGAGCGTATGACGTTGCTGGAATACCTGGTGGCTAACGGTGTAAGCGCCTCCGCGCTGATGCCTGGCACAGGATGCTGCGCGCTCACCGATACCGTGCGGCTCACTGCGCACGCCGTAGCGCTGGGATGCGCGGGCGCGCTCATGCTTCCGCCCTTTTACTACAAAGGCGTCTCCGATGAAGGCCTCTTTCGCAGCTATTCGGAGGTCATTGAGCGCGTTGGCGACACACGCCTGCGCGTCTACCTGTATCACATTCCGCCGGTCGCGCAGGTCGGCATCTCGATACCGCTCATCGAACGTCTCTTGAAGCGTTACTCCGGCACAATCGCCGGCATCAAGGACAGCTCGGGCGATTGGAACAATACGCAGGCGCTGCTCGATGCTTTCCGTGGCTCGGCCTTCGACGTCTTTGCAGGCAGCGAATCCTTTCTGCTGGCGAATATGCGCAATGGCGGCGTCGGCTGCATCAGCGCATTGGCGAATGTGAATGCGGCAGCGATCCATCGCGTCTACGCGAACTGGAGCGGCGCGGATGCGGATGCGCTGCAGCAAGCGGTCACGGCTACCCGCGCGATTGTGCAGAAATATCCGGTGATTCCATCGTTGAAAGCCATCATCGCGCGCGGATTCTCCGATGACGGCTGGCTCACCGTGCGGCCTCCGCTGGTGGAACTGAGCGCAGCTGAGCGTGACCAGCTCGCGGCCGATCTGGATGCCCACGGCTTTGCGGTCTCCGCTGAAGCCGTCACTGCTTAGCGCCCGGCATCATCTTACATTCCTAACATCGATTTTGCACTCCAAACATGGCGCGCCCTTCATGCTGGTGGTATGAAACCAACAGTAGTATGGGCGGCGCTGGCCGTTTGTGGCCTCGCCGCGGCGCAAACCGAGCCTTCCCGCTTGGCGTTTGAGGTTGCGTCCATCAAACCTGCCGATCCCCAGCCTGCCGGGCGGATTATGATCGGCATGAGCGCCGATGACGGCGTCCTGCGATACAGCAATGTCTCGCTCAAGGACTGCGTTCGCGTCGCCTATAGCGTAAAGGATTTTCAAATCGAAGGACCAAGCTGGCTCGAAAGCTCGCGTTTCGACATCACGGCAAAACTGCCAGCCGGATCGTCCAAAGATAGGGTCCCGGAGATGCTGCAGACCCTCTTGGCGGAACGTTTCAAGCTGACGCTGCACCGTGAGAAACGTGACCATGCGATCTACGCGCTGGTCGCGGGCAAAAACGGCCCCAAATTGAAGCCCGCCGAAGATTCCGGTCCGCTTCCGGCTGACGCACCGCCACCCCGCAACACGGCCGGGCCACCCCCATCAGGCGGTGGGGCGTTTTCTCAAGGCCCTGGCCCGACGCTTTCGAAAGGGCCCGCTGGCGCGCCGCCCAAAGGAGCAATGATGATGCAGATGAGCCCCGACGGCGTCCATTTCAAAGCGCCCGCTGCCACCCTGTCGCAACTGGCCGAATCGCTCTCGCGATTTTCCGAACGGCCCGTTGTGGATATGACCGGCATCACCGGTAAATACGATTTTGACCTTCTGTTTTCGCCGGAAACCATGCGCGGTATGCGCCCCGGCGGCCTGTCGGGGCCTCCGCCATCCTCAGAAGCGCACCCGGAGGGGCAGGATTCCGCCGCGGGATCGATTTACGATGCCGTGCAGCAGTACGGCTTGAAGCTGGAGGCGCGCAAGGCCCCTATGGAAATGCTGATTATCGACCACCTGGAGAAATCGCCGACGGAGAACTAACAATCTTGCCGGCGGCGGCGCAGTTTCAATACAATCGTCTGGGTGAGCGAGTCCGCTGCGCAGTCCACCGCGAATCTATGGGAGCCTGTCTTCCAAATTGCGGTCCAGTTTCATAGCCAAAGGCGTTTGGACGAGGCCGGTTCGCTCTTTGCCGCCATTATCGAGCACAACCCCGGCCACTTCCCTTCCCTGCAGCGGCTCGCGGCCATACGCCGCTACCAGGGGCGCATGGAAGATTCACTCGAACTGCTCCAAAAAGCCGTCGCCGCGAATCCCGATTCTGCCGATTTACACAATAGTCTGGCCAACACGTTGAACGGCGTCGGCCGGCCGCAAGACGCCATTGAACACTATCGCGCGGCGATCGCCTTGCGCCCGGATTTTCCCGAAGCCTATTTCAATTTGGGCCGCGGCTTCAAAGAATTACGTCAATTTCCGGAGGCCGAAGAAGCGTATCGCAACGCCATCCGCCTTCGGCCCGCTTACGCCGAAGCGCACAGCAACTTGGGCATCGTCCTCGGCCGCATGAATCGTCACGCGGAATCGATCGCCAGTTTCACTGCCGCGCTCGAGGCCGATCCGCAAACGCGCATGGCGCATAACAACATCGGCCTGGCCCTGACCGCCCTCAACCGGCACGAGGAAGCGGCGCCGTTTTATGTGCGCGCCCGCGAACTCGAACCGGATTCGCCGTTACCGCTCTTTAACGAAGCCCTTACGCGGCTGGCAATCGGTGATCTGGAGCGCGGCCTGCCTGGTTATGAGGCGCGGTGGAGCGTTCCCGAACTGCAGATCCAGTTGCCCGATTTCGCACAGCCGCTGTGGAAAGGCGACGCTTCAATCGAAGGCAAACGATTACTGCTGCGCGCGGAGCAGGGGCTCGGCGATACCATCCTTTTCGCGCGCTACATCCAGCCTCTGGCGGCCCGCGGCGCGATGCTGCGTCTGGTCGTCCACAAAGCGCTGGTAAACCTGATGCGTTCCACCCCAGGCGTCGAAGACGTGCGCAGCATCCACGATCCGTTACCCGAATTCGATTGCTACACGCCCATGGGTACCCTGCCGTTGGCGCTCGGAACAACGCTCGCGACCATTCCGTCGCACACGCCGTACCTCTGCCCGCCTTCGGAATCCGAAACGATCGACCATCTGGATCGCTCGCAAGGGCCGCTCATCGGCATCTGCTGGGCAGGCAATCCCGATTACCCCAACGATCACAATCGCTCCATTCCCCTCGGCATTTTTCAACGCCTGTTTCAGACGCCAAACGTTCGCTTCGTCTCGCTGCAGCAGAATCTTCGGCCCGGCGATGACGCGATACTCGCGAACTACCGAAACATCGACCTCACCTCCGACCGCAAGGGCAAAGGCCTCGCCGATACCGCGGCGCTGATTTCGAAGCTCGACCTGGTCGTCACGGTCGACACCGTCATCGGGCACCTATC
>DATAUH010000414.1:0-13681 GCA_036268375.1 Bryobacteraceae bacterium
TCCGCAGACGATCCGCGGCGCGCCCGCGTCACCAAGCTCTGTCTCTCGTTTCCGGAGACAAACTTCGAATACCATGGCGCCCACGGCACGTATCGTGTGCGCAAGAAGGCCTTCGTTTATTACCTCGATAACCACCACGGCGACGGCATAGTCTGTGTCGCGGCCAAAGTTGGCCCCGGCGATAACCAGGCGCTCGTCGCTTCGCAGCCTGATCGCTTCTGTATGCCTGCTTACATCGCATCCAGAGGCTGGGTCTCTCTGCGGTTCGACCGCGGTCCCATCGATTGGAACGAAGTCCGCGAACTGATCGCCGCCAGCTATGTGCTCGTCGCACCTAAAAAGCTTGCGGCCGAGGTTCTACGCGCAGCGGCCGATGCCCGGTAGCCGCAGCCGGCGCCGCTAACAAATGCACCCGTTCCACGTCGAAGTTTACAATCACTGGCTGGTAAACTAAAAGCATCGGGGTGTAATGTTGCGCGCAATTCGTGTTCTTTCTGTAACAATCGGTCTGTTCGCTCTGTGCGCCTGCAGTAAGAAGGAAGCGCCGCCGCCGAAAGCCGCGGGCGGTGGCATGCCCGTCGTTCCCGTTACGGCCATCAAGGTTTTGCAGCAGGCCGTTCCTACGGAACTGCGCGTGGTGGGGACCGTCGAGGCTTCGGCCATAGTGCAGGTGAAGTCGCAGATCGCCGGCGAACTTACTTCCGTCAACTTCACCGAAGGCCAGAACGTCGCCAAGGGCCAACTCCTTTTCCACATCGATTCGCGTCCGTATCAGGATGCCGTTGCCCAAGCGGAGGCCGCCATTGAACGGGACAAAGCTCAAGTCACCCAAGCGGAAGCCTCACTGGCGCGCGACAAAGCCCAAGCCAATTACGCCGCCACCGACGCCGCCCTGCAGTCCGAGCTGAACAAGGGCGGCCTCACCTCTAAATCACAGGTCGATCAATCGCGCAGCAACGCCGATGCGGCGAAAGCATCTGCATCGGCCACGCAAGCCACCATCGAGAGCGCCAAAGCGGCGCAACGCTCCGACCAGGCCGCGCTCGAAACCGCCAAGCTCAATCTCAGCTATTGCGAAATCACTGCGCCCATCTCCGGACGCACCGGCAACCTGCTGGTCCACGCCGGCAACCTGGTGAAGGTCAACGACGCCGCGCTCGTGATTATTCATCAGGTCTCGCCCATCTTTGTGGATTTCAGCGTGCCGGAGCAGCACCTCAGCGCCATTCGCCGGCTCAGCGCCAGCCATAAACTGGCGGTCCGCGTCTTCTCTCAGGACGACCCCGGCCGCGCTGCGGAAGGTTCGCTCTCCGTCATCGACAACACGGTCGATTCCACCACCGGCACCATTCACCTGAAGGCCACTTTTGAAAATCGCGATGGCATGCTCTGGCCCGGCCAGTTCGTTACCGCTGTTTTGACGCTGGATACGATTCGCAACGCAGCGGTGGTTCCCTCAGTAGCCGTACAGAACGGGCAGCAAGGCTCATTCGTTTTCCAGGTAAAGCCCGACAACACCGTCGCCATCAAGCCCGTAACTTTGGGCCGCTCCTTCGGCGACAAAGTCGTAATTGAGAGCGGCGTCGCGCCTGGCGATACCGTGGTTACCGATGGAGCGCTGATCCTATTCCCGGGCGCCACCGTCAAACTCGTGGACGCACCGAAGTTAGGAACCGGCGGCCTATGAACCTCTCACGCATCTTTATCGAACGGCCGGTGATGACCGCGCTGCTGACGTTCGCCATTCTCCTGTTCGGCGTCATCGCGTTTCGCACCTTGCCCGTGGCCGCGCTTCCCAGCGTCGATTACCCGACCATTCAAGTCACTGCGGCCGATCCCGGCGCCACGCCTGAAACGATGGCTTCGACCGTCGCGACGCCTCTCGAGCGGCAATTCTCGACCATTGCCGGGATTCAGTCGATGAGTTCCACCAACTCCCAGGGCAGCACTTCTATCACGGTTCAGTTCGATCTTAGCCGCAACATCGACGCGGCTGCGCAGGATGTCCAGGCCGCCATTTCCGCTGCCGGCGGGGCGCTCCCCACCACCATGCCTCGGCCTCCGACCTACTCGAAAGTCAACCCCGCCGAGCAGCCCGTTTATTACCTCGCGGTCAACGCCCCCACGCTACCGCTCTACAAAGTTACCGATTACGCCCAGCACTTACTCGCGCAGCGCATCTCCATGATCAGTGGCGTGTCTCAAGTGCAGGTTTTCGGCGCCCAAAAATATGCGGTCAAAGTGCAGGTGGATCCCGATAAACTTGCCGCCCACAACCTTGGCATCGATGAAGTGCAGCGCGCCATTGCCAATGCCAACACCAATCTGCCCACTGGCCGGTTGCAGGGCTCTGCCCGGGCATTCACCATCGAATCCAACGGCTCGCTGGATAACGCGGCAGCCTACCGGCCCGTAATCGTCGCTTACCGCAATGGAGCGCCGGTTCGCCTGGACGAAATCGCCAATGTGCTTGATGGCGTCGAAAACGAGCGCCAAATTGCATGGATAAACGACGTTCGCTGCGTCTTCCTTGCCATCAGCAAACAGCCTGGCACCAACACTGTCGAAGTTGTCGAAAATGTCAAGAAACTCATTCCCGAATTCCGCCGCGAAGTTCCACCCGCGGTGCAGTTCGACACGGCCTTCGATGCTTCGCAATCCATCCGCAACTCCATCCACGACGTCGAATTTACTCTTGTCTTGACGGTCTGTATCGTCGTGATGGTGATCTTCCTTTTCTTACGTAATCTTTCCGCGACTTTGATCCCCGGCGCGGCCGTGCCGTTCTCCATCGTAGGCACTTTCGCCGTGATGTCGCTGCTCCATTACAGCTTGAATAACCTTTCGCTGATGGCGCTGACGCTTTCCGTCGGCTTTGTCGTGGATGACGCCATCGTGATGCTGGAAAACATCGTGCGCCACATGGAAATGGGTAAATCGCGCATGGAGGCCGCAATTGCCGCCTCGCGCGAGATCGGCTTCACCATCCTTTCCATGACGTTCTCGCTGGTCGCCGTCTTTATTCCCGTGCTCTTCATGCAGGGAATCGTCGGCCGCTTGCTGCACGAGTTTTCAGTCACCATTGTGGTCGCGATTCTGATCTCGGGCTTCGTCTCTTTAAGCCTGACGCCCATGCTCGGCAGTCGTTTTCTGCGCAGTGATCATGACAAACGTCACGGAATCCTATATAACTCGCTCGAAGGCGGCTTCAACTTACTGGCTAAGTTCTACGAACGTACGTTGGGATGGGCGCTCAAACTGCATCCCGTCACCTTCCTGGTGGCAGTTGCGATGTTAGTCGGCACGGTCTATCTCTTCAAGACCATGCCAACAGGTTTCATCCCCAGCCAGGATAGCGGCTTCCTTTTCGGCGGCACCCTCGGACCGCAGGGTATCTCGTTCGACTCGATGGCGGCCCATCAAAAGGCGGTTGCCGACGTGATTCGGACCGATCCCGACATCGACAAAGTCGGCGCCTTCGTGCCCGACAGCAACTCCGGCTTTGTCTTTGCATCACTCAAGCCGCTGAGCGAACGTAAACGGTCCGTTGATCAGGTCATTGAAAGCCTGCGCCCCAAACTTTTTGGCGTCCCCGGTATTCTTGCGTTCTTGCAGAATCCGCCGCCCGTCACAGTAAGTGGACAACAGGGCTCCACCAGCGTCTACCAGTTGACGATGCAGAGCCCAAATCTCGAAGAGCTCTACGCCTGGGCGCCGAAACTAACGGGGGCCATCAAACAACTGCCTGGATTCGTTGACGTGCAGAGCGACATGCAGATCGCCAGCCCGCAAGTGAAGGTTGAGATCGATCGCGATCGCGCGCAAACACTCGGCCTGTCGCCCCAGCAGGTTCAGGACGCTCTTTACAGCGCCTATGGCGAGCGCCAGGCATCTGTGATTTACGCCGCCGTCGATCAATACTCGGTCATTCTGCAGGTAAAACCGCAGGATCAGCAGAATCCCGACGCGTTGTCGAAGCTATACGTCCGTTCCTCGAACGGTTCGCTGGTGCCGCTTGCCGCCGTCGTTTCTACTCACTTACAAACCGGACCACTGAGCATCAACCACTTCGGCCAGTCGCCGGCGGTAACGATTAACTTCAACTTGAAGCCGGGTTACTCGCTGGGACAAGCTGCACAGCAGGTCGATAACGTCATTCAAAACATCCGTCTTCCGCAAACCATAAGCACGGCGTTCCAAGGTACGGTGAAGGAGTTCCAGAACTCCTTTGCCAACTTGTCTGTGCTGTTGATCGTTGCGATCCTGGTCATCTACATCGTGCTTGGGATCCTCTACGAGAGTTTCATACACCCGATCACGATTCTGTCCGGGTTACCGTCCGCTGTCTTCGGCGCGCTGCTCACGCTTTTGCTCTTCCACAAGCAACTCGACCTGTATGCTTTTGTCGGCATCATCATGCTTTTCGGCGTCGTAAAGAAAAACGCCATTATGATGATCGATTTCGCCATCGAAGCGCGCCATCAAGGTGAAACCGCCCGCGAGGCGATCTGGCAAGGCTGTCTACTCCGCTTCCGGCCCATTATGATGACCACGGTCGCGGCTCTGTTCGGAACCCTCCCGGTGGCCCTGGGGTATGGTGAAGGCGCGGACGCTCGTCAGCCGCTCGGTCTTGCGGTTGTCGGCGGTCTGGTGGTGTCGCAATTTCTGACTCTGTACATCACGCCAGTCATCTATCTCTATCTCGATGCAATCCAAGAGCGTCTGGGCGGCCGAAGAAAGGCTGTCCAGAAACGCCCAGCTTTGATGGCGACTTAGCTTTTTCTCTTCTTACTCGCCTCAATAGTGGCAATTAGCCCGAACAAGTAGCCCACATTGTTCGAGCCGCCGAGGTGCGGCGTCATGCTATTCGGCGCTCACTGCCATTGCATTGCTTGCTGCCTCTCCCATGGCAATATAGTGAATGTAAGCGACCTGTGTGCTTTTCCATCGCTGATCGAAGTAACGCCAGAAGCACAAGCCGGCTAAGAGCAGGCAAATTGCCGCCATCGCAAAGTGGCCCGCGGGAACATTCACAATGGCATAGACAATGAACAGGACGACCAGGCTCCTGAAGAACTTGGAATCCGATTCGTAGCGCTTGACCTCGCTGCTTGCCGAAGGATGACTCATATTCAGGCAGGCCTTCGCCCATTGGAAAGTGTTGATAATGTCTCGCCGTTGCGGACCGAGAGCCCGATTCTTTATTTCGGTCGCTGCCTGATAAACCTTGTCTTGCTTAACCGGCTTCAGGCCGCGGCGGATGCGGTCATAGGCCGGTCCATCCAAAAACGACGCGATCAAAAAGATGATATGTCCGAGGAGATAAGCGGCGAAAAAGAACACTACCCAGCCCTGCGTCTCGTTTTCGATTCGCGGTAGCGGCGACTTGGGACCAAACAAATGCGTGAGCGCATAAGGTTGGAGCGCAAACGTGACCAGGGCGCCCGGCAACAGGATCTCGAGGAACTGCATGATGCCCAAGATCAGGTCCGCAGGCTTCATTTCCATAGTGCAGAGAGTCTATCAGTTTTCCGTCGGCTTGGGTTCGATATGATCGATCACAATTACCGGCAAGGACCGCTTCTGCGTTTCCAGCTTCAGCCCCAGTTGCTTTTCTAAAGCCTCGAAAATCGTTTGCATCCCGCTCGGCTCCACAGCTAATGGGGCTGCGCCGTTGGGCTCCGCGTCGCCACGGCCGCCGCGGCCCGTCGGTATGAACGGCGAGAAAATAGCGCTGAAGTCCCAACTGCCTTCAAGATTGGTAGAGTTCGTTACCGGCCATGGCAAATCCGGCGTCAAGCCTTGCAGTTGGCTTGCAAAGAACTCCATGCTTGCGTTTTGGCACTTCAGCATCGAGTTACCCGGCCCACCCGGCGGGACGGTTTGGCGCCGGCAGTTGGTTCGGCTGTTTGGGTCGGCTTTCTTCAGTTTGGGCTTGGGCGCGGTTAGCGTGTAGGCGGGCAACTGCCGCTGCTCCTCGTGGTACGTCAATTTGAACCGATCCACCAGCAGATTGCGCATGAGTATCGCCTGTGAATCCGGGTCAAGCGACGAAGGTCCATGTTCGTCGAGCGTCGCCTTGGCGGTGATGTCGAATGTTTCTGTGTCGGCGAATCCTGGTAACCCCGCGACGCCCTCTCGATTGTTCACGTCGAACGCCCGCATTAACAAAGTGTGGAGCGTCATTCCTCGCATGCTCAAGCGTCCGCCGGGTTGCGAATTCATACTTCCGCCGCGAAAACTCGGGTCCGTTTGTTTGATGTCGGCCACGTCAAACTCCTTCGGCATTGCGATTGGAGGCAACGCCTCGGCCGTTCCCGGCGGATTTGGAGACGGTTGCCGGTTCACGCTGTCTACCACCAGCACTTGAGTCGGAACTTGACGCGATTCCAGTTTCAAGCCTAACTGCTTCTCAACTGCATCGAAGAGCGGAATGCGGTCGCCCGACTCCACCGGCATGCCCATGGTCGTAGAGAATCGGAAGTCGAAGTTCCAGGCGCCCTTCAAGCCGGTGTCGTTAATGACTGGATTTGTTCCGAGCTTGCCGCCGATGCCCGGCATATGAAGCAGTTCGGCGGCGAAGGCTTCCATCGTAACGTTGCGGCAGGTGAAGTGAACTGTTCCACCAGGGCCTAAGTCGATGATCACGGGGCCCGCCGCAGTTGCAGTAAATAGCCGCCCGTTGGGGCGGGGCGCACCATCGGCTGAGGCTGTGTCCGGTTTACAACCGGCCGGCCCATCGCCTGAGGCCTCCTTCATTAGCGGTTTCTTTCCGGCTACCAGCGCATAAGTCTCCATTGGCTGCGAGTCTTTGTGCACGGTCAGCTTCCACCGCTCTTTCAGAAGATTCGCAAGCATGGTCTTGCGATCGTCAGGAATGAGACCATCCGGTATCTTGGCGATTACGTCGAAGCGATCTTGTTCCAGCCAACTCGGCCCGCCAATGATCTTGTCCGGAGCATACTCGTATGCCGTTCGGACCAGATCCAACATCGTGGCGTTTCTGATTTCCCAGCGGCCGTGCCAGCTGTTGGATCGCATGAAGCGGAACGCCAGGGAGCCGCCTGTTTTAACCGTTGCGACGTGCGTATCCGCGAACTCAAAGTTAGCCGGCTTTTCGGAAGGCTGGGCAAAGGCCGCCACACAGAGAAACGCAAAGCAGATGATTCGAGTGACCAAGTGAAAAAGTCCTCCTTGATGAGACGAAACCAACTTGCATCCTACATGGCAATTCCGGCGTTGTCAACTAAATCGTTAGTAGCTGCTGGTCTAACCCGCCATCACTGCTTCGAAACGTTCACGTAATAGTAGTCCGTGTCCACCGCAAACTCATCTTTCTTCAACGGCGTCTTCATCGTCTGCCACTCATTGGTGGGTTTGATAAGCTGCCAGTGGTCCTTTGTTCCCACCCGGATAGGCATTGCGAAACCCGCCTCTTCGACATTCCACCGGTAACTCACCGAACCCGCCCCATCGTCGAACTTCAGTTCCAAGGTGGGCAGCGCAGCGTGACGCAGATACTCTTCGAAAAGTGGCGTAAGGTTCATGCCGGTCTTTTCGTTGAAGAACTTCTCCACGTCCTCCGTCATGATGTTGTGATACTTGAAGTGCTGGAAGAAGTCATGCAGAATGGCGAACCACTTCTTGTCGTCATTCACCAAAGTGCGTAGCGTGTTGATAAACAGCGCGCCCTTAAAATACTGATCTTCGGGCGGCGTAGCGTTGACGTTGTGCGCGGGCACGATTGGCTGGCGGTTGCGAATTTTGGGTTTGTATCCGTTCAAGTACTTGATTGCATCGTCCTTGCCCCAGCGGAACTCCACGTATAAGCTCTCCAGGTAAGTCGCCCAGGCTTCGTGGATCCACATATCGGAGCGATCGGCCGCCGTGATGGCGTTGCCGAACCATTCATGGGCGCTCTCGTGAATAATAATGAAGTCGAAGCGAGGACTGATTCCCACGCCTGTCCAGTCGCGCTTCCCGTAGCCGTTTTCGAAGCCATTCCCATAAGTAACGGCGCTTTGGTGCTCCATACCGGTGTAGGGCGCTTCGATCAGCTTATAGCCGTCCTTCTTAAACGGATACTCGCCGAAATAATGCTCGTACGCCTCGATCATTCCCTTGGCTTGGGAGAACTGTTTCTTCGCTTTATCCAGATCTTCCGGCAAAACGTAGAAATCGAGCGGCACATCGCCGGCCTTATCCGAAAAATGTACGTAGTTCCCGATGTTCATCGAGACGTCGTAGTTATTGATTGGATACTGCACCAGCCAATCCCAGCGCGTATAGCCGTCGCCAAGGTCGGTCTTCCCGATAAACTTACCGTTTGAGACGTCGGTTAGTCCATTGGGAGCTTCGACGCTGATCTTCATCCCCTCCACTTCGTCGCGCCACTGGTCTTTGTTGGGCCACCAGATCGACGCGCCTTGCCCTTCGCAAGCCGTATTGATCCACGTACGCCCGACGGGGTCCTCTTTGAAGGTGATACCGCCGAATCTTCCCGTACTTACGGGCGTGCCGGAGTAATCGAATTCAATCTCATAGGTCTTTCCGGCATGTAACGTCTCGGGAAAGTCGATGAAGACCGCCCGCTCCTCGCGCGTGTACTTCAATGCCGTCTGGTTGAGAACGATGCGGTCGACATTCAAGGACTGATGTAAGTCGAGTTGAATGCGATTGTCATCCTTCAGCATCTTGAAACGGATGAGATTCTTTCCGCTCAGCGATTTCTTCGCCGGGTCAACACGCACCGTCAATGTGTAGTAAAGCAGGTCGTTGTTGCTGCGATACGGGCCGTACTCACCGCGCAGTATATTGTCCCGGGTCGGCGCGGCGGATTGGTTGGGCGGTTGTGCAGCAAGCGTGAATGACAGGCATGCAAGCGCTATCAAGGAAGAGAGCGAACGGAGCATCCTTAGAGGATACTACCTGCACCCCAAGCTCGTCAGAGCAGCCGGAACGTCACTTCGACCACGGCGCGCGTCGAAACCGGTTTCCCATCCACGGTCGCGGCGCGGAACTTCCACTGCCTCACTGCGTCCATGGCGCGCTCATCCAGTCCCAACCCGAGGCTGCGGATTACGCGAATGTCTCCCACTTGACCGCTTGCGGTCACCACGACGCTCAACTGAACCGTACCTTGAATCTTCGCCTTGCGCGCCTCATCGCTGTACTCTGGCTCCTTCTTCGAAATCAGTTGCGGCCGCGTCACGTTCCTGCCATGCGGCAGCGGCGTTATGCCGTCTCCTCCTGCCCCGTCAAGTCCCGAGCCGCCGTGATTTCCTGCGCCAGGGCCATTCGTCGATCCCAGTCCGCCGCTACCGGGGCCTCCTGACATCACTCCGGACACGCCCGTCGGCAACCCTATGTGTGCCAGATCCACGGCAGGCATGTTGGGATCCGGCGGCGCTAAAATCGCGGGCGCCATCGGAAGCTCCGGCATAGTGTCGCGCACCGTCATCACAGGCATGGTGAAGACTCGCGGGGCAGGCTTCGGTGGCTGTCCTTTCGTAACCGGCAGTGGCGAATGCTGCCCGCCTCCGCCGCCAGGGGAATTACGAAACTGCCGCGGGGTGTACACCACAGTGTCCCGCGCGGTAAGCAATTGATTGATGGGTGAGTGTTTCGACGCCGACAAAAACAACACCAGCGCGATCGCGGCGGCGTGGATCAATGCAGAAACCAGGGCTGACCGTTTGGGCGATCCGAGTGTTAGTTGGTCCATGAGTCACCTCTTCGTGTGCTCTCAGCTCATACGTTAAAGGGACCGCCCGTGCGCGAACTTTGGGGTGATTCGCGCGCGGGCGATCCCCGCCTGTAGGAGTTATCGGCTGATTTGCATTTCGCGTGCCAGGAGCTTCCTGCTTGAAAGCAACACATTTGACTTGTACTGCTATGTGCTCTGCTTACGACACTGTAAGTGCGGTGGAACATAGGGAACAACCAGCACGGTGATGACGTACCATCACGGTATGCGGCGGTTCCAATTTATTTGTATTGCTGCGGTAGTCGTCGCGCTGTTATTTGCAGCCGCTGGACCCGTGCTGATCGCCGAAGGATCGCTGCACATCGCGAACCGTCCTCACGCCGATGCGCAAGCCGCGGCCTATTACGCGCGAAGGTGGGACGCGCAATGGCGCGACGCAACAATCACCGCGCCCGACGGCGTCAGGCTGGCGGCCTGGTACTTTATGCCGGCTGAGTTCAACGGTGGGGCCGTTCTGCTACTGCACGGCATTGCCGATACGCGCCTCGGCGTGACCGCCCCGGCCGAACTCCTGACTCGCGCCGGATATGCCGTGCTGTTGCCGGATTCACGCGGTCACGGCGCAAGCGGCGGCGACCTGGTGACTTACGGACTCGCCGAAGCCCGGGATGCGGCTCAGTGGCCGCACTGGTTAGCCATTCAATCTGGCGTCGAACGGACTTATGCTCTGGGGGAGTCCTTGGGCGCCGCGGTGGCGATCCAATCGCTTGTATTCGACCCAGGTTTTCGCGCCATCGTCGCTGAATGTCCGTTCGCCCGCTTCGATGAAATTGCTGTCTATCGCGTGGCTCAGCGCGTGTTTGGACTGCATGTATTCGCGCGACCTCTCGTTTCGCTGGCCTCCTTGTATGCCGAGGAACGGTACGGCGTGAATCTGATGCGCATTTCTCCCCTCGAAGCATTGCGCGGCTCTCACACGCCGGTACTGCTGATTCACGGGACCGCGGATCGTAACATCCCGCCCTCGCAGTCGCGCGAATTAGCCGCCGCTAACCGGCGCTATACGGAATTGTGGCTGGTTCCAGGCGCGGTACATACCGGGGCGCTGGCGGCAGAGCCCGGAGAGTACCGCAGCCGCGTTCGCGATTGGTTCGCCTCTCACTGATGTTTGATCTTCGGGGGCGGAGCCGCTTCGTCCGGATCGCCGAACGTAATCGTCGATTCACCGGAGAACTTCCGGTAGTCTTTGAAATGGGTGACATTGCGCGTACGAATCAGGGCGGTATCCATACGCGTTTCCGCGTGCAGGGGCAGCACGAAGGTTTTGTCGCCTACATCCTGTGTGGCATAGTCCAGGCGAGTGGAGGCCACGCGCACGGGAAAACTCGGATCGATGTCGGCCGCGTGATTCACGATCCTGACGACGTCCTTCGTGTCGCCGTCCAGGTAAAGAAAGCCTTCCATTGCCGGCTGCGTTTCCTGCTTGTCTGCGAGAGTATTTCCGAAGGCCAGCCGGTAACGGGAATCTTTAGCGTCGATACGAAACGAATATACCTGCGTGGGACGGGTGCGTAGCAGCGTCCAATGATCCCACCGGAACTTGCCATTGCTGGCGGGGTCCAAAATCTGAAACATCAGGGCGCCAAACTCGCCGCTGGTAACTGCGCCTGAAACCTGCACAAGCGAAGCCGTAGTCGCGCGCCCGTTCATCGCCACAAGCTTGTCGCGTTCCACGCGGTCTTCAAAGCTCAGCCGGACGTCCAACGTATCGCGCTTGCTCCATACGCCCCGTCCCCGCAGGTCCTCGTATCGAGTAATATCCTCGTCGCACAGGAAATCGGGTAACTGCGCCGCATAGTTTCCCGCAAAGGCGCGCGCATGGTGTATGGCTGCAGCCATCTCGTCGCGGCTCGGCAGGGACGGGTGCGGAAACGCGGGCGGCGGCGTCGGCGGCAGCAGCGTCTCACTCGCGTCCGCTAACTCACCGAGTTGCTCCATGGCGCGTGGCCCGGCCCCTTCGCTTTCCATGTAATCGAGAACCACCAGCTCCAGCCGTTCACCCAATTTGAGCTTGGAAAGATCCTTCGCGATCTGCTTATCGTCTTTCTTTTGGGCAAGTCCGCCGCGTACGGATTCGATTACCTGATTCACCGTCGCCGCTGGTTTTTCGGCGGCCATCACGGCCGGGGCAAGAAGCGCGAGAAATGCTGCGGCTGAAAGTGCTTTTCCCAAGGCAAAATACATCCGTGCTCCAGACGGCGTTAGCGTAATATGGTCTCATGATACGGCTTCTGAGGGCCTGGGGGTTAGCGCTGGTATTTCTAATTCCGCCAGTATCCGCGCAGGTAATTGAGTTCGAAAATCACGGACAGAAGTATCAAACGCTGACCAAATCGGGCGTAACCATCATTTATACTCACCTGCCGATGCGTTTGCATGAATACGCAGTGGTTCAGGTTGCAGTAACTAATGGTTCGGATGCGCCATATATCGTCCGTCCGGAAGATTTCAATTACATTCGCAGCTACAACCCGATCCGAGCGGTTGACGCTACGGCCGTAATTCAGATGCTGATGCAAAAAGGCAGTGGCAGCGACGTCGTCAAGCTGATCTCTGTCTACGAAGCTTCCGTCTATGGCAATACGCATTACAAAGCCACCAACGGTTTTGAACAGCGGCGCCAGGCTGCCTTGGCGTTCGGCGGGGCTAAACTCAAGGCGGCGGCCACTGCTAGTGCGCTTGCTTTGGGCATCACAAAGTTGGCCGCAGGCGAATCCTCGGACGGCGCGGTCTTCTTTGCTAGCGAAGGTAAACCCCTGATCGGCGGTCGCCTTGTAGTGCGGACCAACACCGACGTATTCGAGTTCAACGCCGAATAGCGCTGTCCCTGGCCTTACGATTGCACCCTCGCGTCTGTGGGAGTGTCAGTCATGTATCGGCGTATTCTGAACGTTCTTGTTTTCACCGCGGTTGCCGGCGTTGGCAGCGCGCAATCGAATCTCTCCACTTCGGATCTCTCGAATCTCGCGGCCGGCGTGCTCGATCAGACTCACCTGGCGCGCCAATCGGTGGCGAATCGCGATCACGATGGCGCCATGGATCACGTGCGCCGCGCCATCGCCACCGTAAATCAGATCCAACAAAGCGCGCCCGCGGCGGAGAAGCCGCTCATGGTCCCGGTTTTAACGCAGATCGAAACTACAACGACCACCACCCCGGTGCGCCACAATGGCGATCTTAAGGCGCAATCTTCGATTCGCGACGTGCAAGGCAATCAGACCACCACGCGACTGAACATCACGGCCGCGGGCGACCGTCTGTCTGCCGCCCAAACCGCGATCGAAGCAGGTAACTGGGGCGCCGCGGATGAAGCGCTGGCGGATGTGCAAAGCAGCACGGCCAACACTCAAACTGCGGGCGGGATGCCGCTCCGCATGGTGCAGCAGAATCTGGAGCTCGCCAAAGCTCGCGTAGCTCAAGGCAAATATCACGATGCCGAAATGCCGTTGAAGTCTGCCGCGCAGGCGCTGGGTGATTATGAACGAGCTGGCGCAGGCGCTCAAGCGACCCAGGTAGAAACGGCTCGTCAGGAGATGCTGAAATTTGCCGATCACATCTCGCACGAAGACGCGATGGCGCGTATCGATGCCTGGATGAACATGCTGCGATCGCTACCGCAGAACGGGCAGTAGCCGTCTCTCAGCGCGTCGACACCAGCTTGCCGGTCTTGATCCAATCGAGCGTACGCCGTGCCGCCGGCAGCGTTGGTGCGGCGAGTTCCAGTTCGTGCCGAACTTCGTCCACAGGTCCATGATTGATAAACATTACCAGGCCGATCACAAAATGCGCCTGAGCATTGCCGGATTCGATATGCACTGCGGCGCGCGCCGACGAGAGGGCCGCTTCTGAGTTCCCCAGATGCATGTACGCGAATGCGAGATTGGTCAATGCAGGCGTATTCGACGGCTTTAGATC